>DATBSD010000135.1:0-26605 GCA_036559965.1 Candidatus Limnocylindrales bacterium | reverse complement strand
AGCCTGCCGCCCCGCCGTAGAGGCCCCGCCGCTCGCCTTCCAGGTCGGCGATGAGCTGCATCGCCCGGACCTTGGGCGCGCCGGACAGGGTGCCGGCCGGGAAGACGCTCTTGAGCGCGTCGAGCGAGTCGAGGTCCGGCCTCAGGCGTGCCTCGACGTGCGAGACGAGATGGAGGACGTGCGAGTAGCGCTCGACCTCCATGTAGCGGGTCACCGCCACGGTCCCCGGACGAGCGACGCGCCCCAGGTCGTTGCGACCGAGGTCGACGAGCATGACGTGTTCGGCCCGCTCCTTGGGGTCGCGCTGCAGCTCATCGGCGATGCGTTCGTCGTCGGCGTCATCGACGCCGCGCGGCCGCGTGCCGGCGATGGGGTGGGTCGTCATCCGGTCGCGGTCGACCTGGAGCAGCAGCTCCGGGCTGGCACCCACGACCTCATAGGCGGCCGTGCGCACGAAGAAGAGGTAGGGGCTGGGATTGACGCGGCGCAGCGCGCGGTAGAGGCCGATGCCGTCGAGACTGCGTCCGTCGCCGCCCTGCGGCAGCGTCAGCGACTGGCGACGGGCGAGCACGATCTGGATCGCCTCACCGGCCGCGATGGCGTCCTTGGCCCGCACGACGGCCGCCTCGTAGGCACCGCGGCCGAGGCTGGCCTCGATGGGACTCTCGAGCGCGATGGGCTCCGTCCGACCAGCGGGCGCCTGGCCACCGGCGCCGGGTCGGGCGCTCGGGGTCGGGGCGAACTCGGCGGCCGACGGTCGAGCGGTCCGCTCGAGCGCCTCGAAGATGGCCCGCTCGGCGATGCGATAGCGGCCCTCGAGGTCGGCCGGCGCGGTCTGGAGCGAGGCGATGGCGCTCAGGTCGTGGGTCAGGTGGTCGAAGACGAGGACGAGGTCGGTCTCCAGGAAGGCGGCCGTGGGCACCCCGATGTGGTCGACGTCGGGCATCCTGACCGGCTCGAACTGGCTGATGGCGTCGTAGGCTTGCGCCCCGACGGCCCCTCCGGTGAAGCGCGGCATGCCCTCGAGCGGCGCGACGCGGCGGCCGGGCACGAAGCGCCGGATGGCCTCGATGGCGTCGGGCACCTCGATCTTCTCGGTCGGCAGGCCCGGGTGGAAGACGTCCTCGGAGAGCGGCCGGTCGATGATGCGCGCCGACGTCCCGCGGACCTCGAGCGTCCGCCGTGGGCCGACGCCCAGGAAGCTGTAGCGCCCGACGCGCTCGCCACCCTCGACCGACTCGAGCAGGTACGCCGGACCGCCGTCGTCCATGCGCAGGAAGGCACCGACCGGCGTCTCCAGGTCGGCGTCACGCGAGACGCGCAGGAGGACCGTGTCGGCGTTGCCCGCCAGACGCTTGACCTCGGTCAGGCTGAGCGGGCTCGTCATCGTCATGTGGTTGCGCTGGACCTCCGCAGAATCAGAACGACCTTCCGTCCACTGCCGGGACGAAAGGTCGAGACCTTCCGCGGTGCCACCCGCCTTCGGCGACCGGTCGCCCGGTGCCGCGCTCGTCGCCGACGGACCTCGACGGTCGATCGGTGCTGCCCTGATAACGCTGGCGCGCTGCGCCGGAGCCTACTGGCGCCGCTGCCCTGCGCTGATGCCCAGCGTCCGCGGCCGTTCGGTCCGGAGGCTCCCGGGTCCATTCGCCATCGTCCTCGCACCGGCTTCCACCAGCCGCCGGCTCTCTCTGCCGAGGGATCGACGGGTACTCGTCCCGTTCATCGCCCGTCTTCGATTAGGCGCGGAGTATAGGCCGACGCCGGCGAAGGGTGTCAAGGCGCCCGGGCGACGCGGGCGGCGTCAGTCGAAGTCGAAGATGGTGGTGCCTTCGTAGAACGTGAGCACGTACGCGCAGCGCTCGCAGATGAGCAGGCGGACGTTGTGGGCGGTGATGCCCCACTGGCTGTCGATCTTGCCGCCCTCCTTGCGGAAGGTGCCGTTGCCACACATCGGGCAGACGGGCTTGCGCCGCTCGCCGGCGGTCGGGTCGGTCATGACTGCTCCTCGCTCGGCCGGCCGGGCACCGGCAGGATGGTCACGAACTGGCCGTCCTTGTTGGCGTAGCGCCGGGTCGGACGGCGCCACCTGAGGTAGTCCTTGTCGAGGTCGCGAACCCGGACGAGCGACTCGGGCGGCTCTGACGCGCCCCAGATCGAGCTCACCCGCGGGTACCAGACGTCCTCGATGACGACGCCGGTCACGACGTAATCGTCGGTCACGGCCGGGTCGGCGGTCGCCTGGAACCCGGACATGACCCAGGAGTGCGCACCGCGCCAGACGAGCAGGCCGACGGGACGGCCCGTCAGCCGGATGGCCTTCGCCGCGGCCTGGACGGCGTCACGGCGCGTCGCGTGGACGCCGACCTCGTAGGCGCCGAATCCCAGCTCGGTCAGGCCACGCGCCCAACCCTCGGGCTCGGCGCCCTTGCCGACGAGCTTCTTGGTCGAGAGCCGGCGGGCGAGCTTGTAGAGGGCGTCCTGCGTGTCGCGTGTCTGGTCAGCGCCCGGCGACATGATGTTGATCATCGTCTGCATCGCCGCCGGCACGCAGTAGTGCGGCGTCATCTGCGTCACGAAGTCGCGCTTGCGATGGAGGTCCATCCCGAACGGTCCCTTGGCCCCGACCGGCGGATCGAGCTCCGGGACGGCGGGCCCAGGTGGCGGCGGAGTCGTGGTCGGGGTCGGCCGTGGCGTCTCGATGGCCGTCGGCGGCAGCGTCGGCCCCAAAGACGGCGCGGGCAGGGTGACCTCAGTCGTCGGTGCTGGCGAACGGAGGACGACCGGCTGCGCGGTCGGCGTCGTGTCGGGCACGGCCGCGGTCGCGGTGCAGGCCGCGACAAGGACGCCGCTGGCGAGGCCGGCGAACAGGCGGCGGGTGAGGAGGGAGGGGGTCATCGTGATCGCGCGGTCGTTCGTCCTGGAGCGGCCTATCCCGGGCCGAGCTCTCGGCGCATGGTAACCCGGGCTGTCCGACCCGAGCCCGTGGGCTCATATCGCGCGGCTTCCTGGAAGCCGGCCTGCGCGAACAGTGCGACGGTGCCCGGGTAGGCGTAATCGGCTGGCAGGCGCGTGGCGGCGGGTTCGGTCGCCTCGGCCGCGGCCGCCGCGTCGCGCGCATAACCCTCGATGAGCGGCGCTCCGTGCGCTTCGGCGTAGGCGATGGCGCCGTCCAGCAACGCGCGCGCGATGCCCTCGCCACGGCGCTCGCGAGCGACGTAGAAGCAGACGATCGACCAGGTCGGTCGGTCGTCGACGGCCGTCAGGGTGCGCGAGCGGACGAGCCGCGGGAAGGTGGAGCGAGGCCCCAGGCCGACCCAGCCGACGGCCACGTCGCGTTCGTAGGCCAGGAGCCCGGGCGCCGGATCGGCGGCGGCGAGTGACCTCAGGTCGGCCCGGTTGTCCGAGGCCTTCGAATGCGCCATCTCGGCGCTCGTGCGCCGGAAGTCCATGCACCAGCAGCCGTAGGCGGCCCCGCCGGGGCCGAAGAGCGCCTCGAGGTCGGGCCAGCGTTCGGGTGTCAGCGGTTCGATCCGGAGGCGGCGCTCGATGGTCATGGGCGGCAGAGGGTACAACGAGCCCCGGCATCGGACCCGACAAAACGTGCTACCTGGCCCGACCGAACCAAGCGACCGCCTGCTACAGTCGCTCCATGTCCGCTGCTGCCGCGCCACGGCCGGTCGCCTTGCCACCGGCCGCCCCCTCCAAGACAGCAGAGTCGATCCGCCTCGACTTCGCCGATGCCTGGGGCGAGATGGGTGCCGCGTGGGGCGTGCCGCCGTCGGTCGCCCGGGTGCACGGCTACATCCTGACCCACCCCGGCCCGCTGACGGAACGGGAGGTCCGCGAGGCGCTCGGCCTGTCGCATCGCGCGGCCAGCATGGCGCTCGCCGAGTGCGAGTCGTGGGGGCTCATCGAGCGCGTCCCCGACCCGGTCCGTGTCGGCCGCCGCGGCCCGAGCGCGATCGCCTACGTCAAGGTCGGCGATCACTGGGTCTGGTTCCAGCGCATCGCCGAGCAACGCAAGCAGCGTGAGACGGACCCCGTCCTGCCGCTCATCGAAGCGGCCACGGCACGAGCCGACGCGGTCGCCAGGGAGACGCCCGACGACCGAGAGGTCGTCGCGCTGCGTGACTGGCTCACGGAGCTGCACGGCTTCGTCCGCCTCTTCGACCGAGCAGTGGGCGTCGTGGCGCGGGCCGAGTCGGCGGAGATCGCTCGTGGCTTCGCCGTCCTGGCCCGGCTCTCCGATGAGTCGCTCGACCGGCTCCTGCGGCTGCTCGCGGAGCTGCCGGCGGACGAGCTCGCGACGACCCTCGACGCGATCTCACGTGTCTCGCCGGCGACGGCGCGTCGCGTCCTCCAGGCGGCCGGGGCGGTCGCCCGCCTCGGCTCCTAGCGCCCGATGGATCTCGGGCTCCAGGGAGCGCGGGCGCTCGTCGGCGGCGCCAGCGGCGGGCTCGGGGCGGCCGTCGCCCGAGCGCTCGCGGCGGAGGGGGCACGCGTGGCGGTGGCGGCCCGATCGACCGACAAGCTGGCGGCCTTCGCGGGCGAGATCGATGGCGTGGCACTCGCGACCGATCTCTCGACGGCGGATGGCCCAGCCTCGGCGGTCGATGGCGCGGTGGCGGCGTTGGGCGGGCTGGACCTCCTGGTCGTCAACAGCGGCGGTCCGCCGATGGGCCGTTTCGAGGACCTCACCGAGGCGCAGTGGCGGACAGCTATTGAAGGCACGCTCCAGAGCGCACTGCGGCTGCTGCGCGCCGGGCTGCCGCACATCCGCGCCGGCGATCACGGCGCGATCCTGATCATCCTCTCGAGCTCGGTCCGCGAGCCGATTCCCGGACTCACCCTGTCGAACGTGCTTCGACCGGGCCTCGACGGCCTCGTCAAGTCGCTCGCTGCGGAGATCGCACCCGTGCGCATCAACGGTATCGCGCCGGGTCGCGTGGCGACCGATCGCATCGCCACCCTGGATGCGGCTCGCGCGGAACGCGACGGCACGAGCGTCGCCGAGATCCAGCGGCAGACCATGGAGCGCATCCCGCTCGGGCGCTACGGCGAGCCGGCCGAGATCGGCCGCGTCGCCGCCTTCCTGCTCTCGCCCGCCGCCTCCTACGTCAGCGCGCAGGTCGTGGGCGTCGACGGCGCCATGGTCCGGTCCCTGCCCTAGCCGCTCCGCATGGAGGACGAAACATGACGGACAAGACGGTCGAAGCGTATGCAGCGGGCCTGGGCGACTGGCGTGCAGATGTCGTCGCCGCGATGCATGGCATCGTCGGCGAGGCAGCACCGGACGCGACGGCGGCCATCAAGTGGGCCCAGCCGGTCTGGTCGCTCAACGGCCCCTTCGCCTATGCCAAGGCATTCCCGACGACGGTCAACATCGGGTTCTGGCGCGGCGTCGAGCTGTCCGATCCCGACGGCCGGCTGATCGGCGGAGGCGAGCGGATGCGGCACCTGCGCATCGCGAACCCGGCCGAGCTCGACGCCGAGGTCATCGCGGGCTTCGTGCGCGAAGCGGTCGCGCTCAACCAGTCGAAGGGCGATCCGACCCGCCGCTAGTCGTTGCCGCGGGTGCTCGGTGGTCGTCAGGCGTTCGGGCGAACGAGGCGGCCCCAGCCGGGCTTGCCGACGATGACGCCGTCGCGGTAGACGATCCGGCCGCGAACGACCGTGACGGCCACGCGACCACGCACCGGCCGGCCGTCCCACAGCCGTCCCGTCCCCTTTGAGCGCGTCAGCCAGGTGGAGGTGTCGATGACGCCGACGTGCTCCGTGTCGACGACCACCAGGTCCGCATCGGCACCGACGCGGATGGCGCCCTTGTCGCGCAGTCCGAAGATGGCAGCCGCGTTGCTGCTCGTGACCTCGACCATGCGCTCGAGCGTCAGCCGCTCATCCGCCACGCCGGTGAGCATCAGCGGCACCAGAGCCTCGAGGCCCGGCGCCCCGGGCTTGGCGCCCCACATGTCTGCCCAGAAGGGCTCCTTCTCCTCGACCAGGAACGGCGAGTGGTCGGAGCCGACGACGTCGATGCCACCGTCGGCGAGGTAGGACCAGAGCGAGTCGACCGTGATCTCCGATCGCAGGGCCGGGTTGATCTTGGCGTACGGTCCGTGGCGCTCGAGGTCGGCCTCGGTCAGATAGAGGTAGTGGGGACAGGTCTCGACCGTCACCGTCGCGTGCGCCCGAGCGATCATCGCCAGGTGGACGTCGGCCGGCGTCGAGCAGTGGGCGATCTGCAGCCGCGCGCCGGCTGACCTGGCGAGCTCGATGGACTGGGCGACCGACGCGACCTCGACGATCTCGGGTCGCCATCGGGCGTGGCTCGACGGGCCGTCGTCGCCGGCCGCGCGAAGCCTGGCCTCGTTCCTCGCCAGGAGCTGCGCGTCCTCCGCGTGCACGGCGGCCACCAGCCCGGTCGCGGCGACGCGCTGGAGGGCGGCCAGGTAGTCGGCCGCGTCGGGCGCACAGAGGCCCACGAACTCCGCCTCGCGTCCGGGCGGCACGGGCGTCCTGAAGGTCTTGAAGCCGACCACACCGGCGTCGGCCAGGCCGGCGATGTCGTCGAGGTTGTCGCCCGCCGCCCCGCCGTAGAGGCCGAAGTCGACGTGCGCCTTGGGCTCGATGGCGTCGCGCCGCCGATGGAAGACCTCGGCCGACGAGACCGACGGTGACGAGATGGGCATCTCGAGGATGGTCGTGATGCCGCCGGCGGCTGCGGCCGCGGTCGCCGTCGCGAAGTCCTCCCGCGCGTCGACGCTCGGGTCGCGGGCGTGCGTGTGGGTGTCGATGAGGCCGGGCAGGACATGGAGGCCCGTCGCGTCGATGCGGGCTCCCGACGCAGGCAATGCGTCGTCGTCCTCGATGGCCACGATCCGGCCGCCGTCGATGGCCAGACCGACGCGCCGGCGGCCGCCGGGCAGGACGACCGTGCCGCCGGTGACGACGAGCTCGACCTCCATCGGGCGGGCTAGGCCCTGGGGGCGGCCGGCAGCGGCACGTCGATGAGCAGGTCGTCGAGGTCGGCCAGCGTGCCCGCGTCGAGAGTGGCGCCGGGCGCCCGAACCCGGGCCGACGCGATGGCGCCGCGGCGCCGGTAGACCTCCTTGCGGATGGCCAGGTTGAGGCCTGGCTGGTTCTCGAACCGGATGAGCGGCGTGGCGCGGTGGAAGCCCTCACGCGCACCGTCCGTGTCGCCGGCGAACCAGCGACGGACGATGTCGACCAGGATCTCGGGGTAGCCGAAGCCGGTCATGGTGCCGGCAGCGCCCGCGCGCAGCTCCTCGAGCAGCATCATCCCGCCCAGGCCTCCGAGCACGACGATGTCCTGGTTCGCGGCCCGCAGGCGGCGGACCTTGGGCGGTGACGGCTCTTCCTCGAGCTTGACCACGCGGCAGGCAGTCGACTCGGCCGCCAGCGCGGCCAGGAACTCGCTGGTCATCCAGACGCCCGAGCTGGCCGGGTGGTCCTGGACGACGATGGGCAGGGCGATGGCATCGGCGACCGCGAGGTAGTGGCGTCGCAGCGCGGCATCGTTGGGCCGCGGCAGGGCGGGCGGTGCGAGCATGACCGAGTGGGCGCCGCGCGCCTCGGCCTCGCGCGCGAAGGCGACCGCCTGGTCGGTGGCGGCGTGGCTGACGCCGACGCACAACGGCAGCCGGCCGGCCGCCGCCTCGATGGCGGCAACGATGACGCGCGTCCGCTCGGCGTCGGCCAGCCTGCTCGCCTCGCCCATGACGCCCAGGATGGTCATGCCGTCGACGCCGGTCGTGACCACGAAGTCGACGAGCGTCGTGACACTCGGCACGTCGAGGCTGCCGTCGTCGGCGAACGGCGTGGGCACGATGTTCCAGACGCCACGCAGGCGTTCGATGCCGTCCATCGCCCGAAGGCTAGCCGAAGCGGGCGGCGGCCAGGGCGGCCATGGCGACAGCGCCGGCCTCGCCGAGATCGACGATCGGTGTCGTGGTTCGCGCCCGGAGCGCGGCCACGTCGCTGGCTGGATGGCCGACGTAGTCGAGGACGATGGCGTCGACGGCCCCGAGGCGGTCGGGATCGACGCCTTCCAGGGCGCCCGCGACGACCCCGACCTCGAAGTCGACGGCGCGCCACTTCGCCATCGACGGGCTGACCTGGGCCTCGACGGGCACGACGACGGCGATGCGTCGGGCGGGCACGGCGCGCAGCGCCTCGACGGCGGCGTCGAACGGTCGGACGATCGGGACGGCCGAGATGAGCCCGTCGAAACCACCCGCGCAGAGCAGCAGGATCGCCTCGACGCCGTCGACCTCGACACGTCCGACGGCCGCCTGGACGAGCGGTTCGAGGACGGCCTCGTCGACGGTCACGGGCGTGCCGTCGCGCAGGCGGGTCGTGAGCGGATAGCCGCCCGGGCGTGGCGGCGGCAGTGGATCGGCGTCGATCTCGTCGAGCGCACCGACCTCGACGATCTCGATCCCGCTCGGCAGCAGCGCCCGCGATGCCTCGCTGAGATCGGGACGCGGGGCCTGGCCGATGGTCACCGCGGCGACCCGGCGCGTCATACCGGAGGTGGCGGAGAGGGTGGGATTCGAACCCACGAGACTTTCGTCCGGCGGTTTTCAAGACCGCTGCCTTCAACCACTCGGCCACCTCTCCGCGGCGCAGGATACCGCTCGAGGCGCCGGCCGCCTGACGTCAACGCGCCTGGACCGTCGCTCCCGAAGGGCCTCGAAGCGGACGGACGAGGATGGCCGATGCGGCGATGCTCACGACGACAGCCGCCAATACGGCCACATAGGTCGAGCCGGTGATGGCGCCCGCGCCGACGAGCGTCGTCGCCAGCACGAACCCGAACTCGCCCATCTGGCCGAGCCCGACGGCGAGCTGCAGCGGCCGAGCAGGCAGGCGAGCGACCCGCGCCAGCACGTAGGCCACGACGCTCTTGGCCAGCACGATGAGCACGAGCAGGACGGCGAGCATCGGCAGCCCGACGAGCAGATCGCCCGGATCGACGAGCGTGCCGATGGCCACGAAGAAGAGGACGGCGAACAGGTCGCGGAAGGGCAGCAGCCGACGGCGCGCCTCTGCCGCGGTCGGGCTCTCGGTGATGGCCAGGCCACCGACGAAGGCCGCCAGTGCGAGCGGCACGCCGAAGGCCACGGCGCCGATGCCGGCGAGCGCCAGGCCACTGGCGACCGAGGTGATGAGGAACAGGTCGTGCTCGCCGTGCAGCGCCTGCAGGACCCGTGGCAGGAGGTTGGCCGTCGCGAGTGCGAGCAATGCGAAGGCGAGCAGGCCCAGGAACGCGTCGCCCATCGGGCGGCCGCCGAGCGCCAGGGCGGCCAGCAGGATGCCCGCCGCGAGCACCCCGGTCACGTCCTGCAGGACCGCCCAGCCCAGCATCGCGCGCTCCGTCGGCTGATCCGTCGTCCGGCGCCGGCTGCGGGTGATGTTGACGACGACGACCGACGAGCTGAAGGCCACGCACAGCCCGAGGATGGCGGCCGGGATGGGCTCGAAGCCGAGGATGACGAAGACCACGCCGCTGATGAGCGTGGTGATGAGCATCTGCACGGGCGCCACCCAGAACAGCCCGACCTGCTCGCGCCGCAGGGCTCGCAGGTCGACCTCGATGCCGACCTCGAACAGCAGCAGGACGACGCCGACGTCGGCCAGCAGGTGGAGCTGCTCGGGGTCAGCCACGTAGCCCGGCGTGAACGGCGAGACCAGGAGACCGACGACGAGGTAGCCGACGACGGCCGGCAGGCCGACCCGGCGCGCAAGGAAGCCGGCGGCGACGGCGGCCAAGAGGACGATGCCGATCTCGAGGATGGCGGGCGCCGTCGACTCCATGACCACGATGGTAGCGGGCGGGCCGGCCCGCGCGGACGGCTATCCTCGCTCGGATGGCGGAACAGCTTCCCGACTTCGACCTCTACGCCACGCTCGGGCTGGAGCCCGGCGCCGACGCCGCGGCCGTTCGGGTCGCGTATCGCGAGGCCGTCCGCACCGCGCATCCCGACGTCGCGGGCGACGCCACGGGCACGGGCGACGAAGCGACCAAGCGACTCAACATCGCGCGCGACTGGCTGACGGATCCGGGCCGCCGCCAGCGCTACGACGAGGCGCGCGGCATGTCGGCGGCGACCGGCCAACTGGGCGTGGCGGTCGGCGATGCGAGCACGGCCCTCGAGACGACCGATGAGCGGCTGGCCGGCGGTCCCGGCCGAGGCGAGGCCGTGGGCTGCCTGGAGGTCGGCTGGTGGCTGCTGCTGCTGACCTTTGCCGCCCTCATCTTCGCCGTGCTGTTGCTCATCGTCGCCGACGGCTGACCCGCCGGCCGCTCGCCGCCGCCGCTACTCGTCCTGGATGACGACCGTGCCGGCGATGAGGTCGTGCCAGCCGCGGCGGCGGCTGTCGATGAGGATCCAGGCGAATCCGAGGTAGAACACGAGCGCATCGATCCAGTAGCCGATGAGGCGCAGGATGGCCGGCCCCAGCGTGACCGGGCCGCCGTCGCGGTCCATCACGACGCGCAGGCCGCCGACGATGCGCATGCCCGGCGTGGTGCCCGACTTGACCCAGAAATACGGCCAGTAGACGACGCTCACGAGGAAGATCGCCAGGAACAGGCTGATGCCCGACAGGAAGGCCAGGATGCCCAGACCGGCGGCCGCGAAGATGGCCGTCAGGATGCCGAGGCCGATGGCGACCACGATCGTCAGGAAGGCCGCGATGATGACGTCGAGGATGTACGAGAAAAGCCGCTTGGCGTGATCGGGGAACTTGACGCCCGGGAACGGCCCGGTGGCTTCGACCGGCGCCTGCCAGGCCGACGGAGGGGCGGGCGGCGACGCAGGCGGCGCCGGCTCGACGGCGGCCGCGGCCGGAGCAGCCAGCGCGGCGGCAGGAGGACTGGCGGGCTCGGGCGCGGCCGCAGCAGTGACGGCGGCGGCGGCGGGCTCGGCCGGCTCGCTGGCCGGGACGGGCTCGGGCGCCGGCTCGGGCGCGGCCTCGACCGACGGGTCAGCCGGCGTCACTTCGCTGGCCGACGCCTCGCCCGCAGCCTCGATGGTCGTCGTCTCGGGCGCCGGCGGTTCGGGCTGGGATGCGTCGGGCGTCGACTCGGCCGTGGCGTCGGTCTCCTCGGGCTGCAGCGATCCGGAGGTCATGGTCAGCGCTCCCCGATGACGATGGTGTGCGCCGCGAGGTCATGCCAGCCTCGGCGGCGACGATCGACGAAGGTCCAGAGCACGCCGAGCAGGAAGACGGCGATGCCGATGACCAGGACGACGAGGCGAACGATCGCACGGCTGCGGCTGATGGTCTCGCCGTCGTTCTCGTCGACCACGCGCAGGCCGAGCGGCATCATGGCCAGCGTCTGGCCGTCGCGCGACCACCAGAACGGGAAGTACGCGACGGCGAAGACGAGCCCCACGAGACCGGCGATGTAGCCGTGGAAGGCCTCATCGATGTCCATGCCCAGGGCGGCGAAGATGAACGCCGCGAAGAAGACGACGACGATGAAGAAGGCGCCGACGACGAGCGAGATGATGATGGTATCGGCGATGTAGGCGATGAGTCGCAGGCCGCGGCCGCCGAGGTCCGGCTCGTCGGCCGCGGGCGTCGAGACCTCCGGCGCGGGCGGTGGCGGACCAGCGTCGTGCAGGGTGGGCTGGGTCGGCTCCATGCCGAACCCGGGGGCCATCGTCATCGCGCAACTCCCTCGCGCCCGACCAAGGGGTCAGGCAGGGACCGAGTCTACCCCCATGTGTGGCCGCAGGACAGTCGGGATGGACAGGCTGCCGTCCGGTCGCTGATGGACCTCCAGGATGGCCGCGACCGTGCGCGCGAGTGCCAGACCGGACCCATTGAGCGTGTGAAGGATCTCCGGCTTGGCGCCCGGCTCGGGACGCCAGCGGATATCCATCCGGCGCGCCTGATAGTCGCGGAAGTTCGAGACCGAGCTGACCTCCAGCCAGCGCTCCACGCCTGGCGCCCAGACCTCGAGGTCGTACTTCTTGGCCTGCACGAAGCCCATGTCGCCTGTCGCCATGAGCTTCACCCGGTAGGGCAGCTCGAGGCGCTGGAGGATGACCTCCGCACGCGCCGTCAGCCACTCGAGCGTCGCATCCGACTCGGCCGGCCGCTCGAAGCAGACCATCTCGACCTTGTCGAACTGATGCACGCGCAGGATGCCGCGCGTGTCCTTGCCCGCCGCCCCTGCCTCGCGCCGGAAGCAGGGCGAGTACGCGACGTAGCGGATGGGCAGGTCGGCCGCTTCGATGATCTCGTCGCGATGGATGTTCGTGACCGGCACCTCGGCCGTCGGCACGAGGTAGAGCTCGTCGCGGGTGACCACGTACATGAGCTCTTCCTTGTCCGGGATCTGGCCTGTGCCGCGCGCCGACGCCGCGTTGACGAGGGCGGGCGGCCAGATCTCGATCATGTCGTGCTCGCGGGTGTGGACACCGATCATGTAGTCGATGAGCGCCCGCTGGAGCGCGGCGCCCGGGCCGCGGTAGATCGGGAAGCCCGAGCCGGTGACCTTGGCCCCGGCCTCGAGCGCGAGCATGCCGAGCGCCTCGCCACGTTCCCAATGGGGCGCTCGATGCTCGCCATCGGGCCACTCGTGGGCAGCCGGCTCGCCCCAGCTGCGGACGATGATGCTGGCATCCTCGCCGCCGATGGGCACGCCCGGATCGGCCGGGTTGGGGATGCGCAGCATGAGCTCCTCGAGGTCGAGCTCGATGGCCGCCAGCTCGCCGTCGAGCGTCTCGATGCGAGCACCCAAGTCGATCGAGCGCTCACGGGCTTTGGCGACCTCGGGGCCGCCCGGGTCGGCGCCGCCCTTGATGGCATCGCCGATCGACTTCGAGATCGCGTTGCGCTCCGCCTTGAGGCCGTCCGACTCGCCGAGCAGTGTCCGCCGCTGGGCATCGCAGGCGACCGCCGCATCGACGATGGCCGGGTCCTCGCCCTTCTCCACGGCGCCTGCCCGCAGCCGATCGGCGTCGTCGCGCAGCCGCTGCAACCCGACGCTCATGGTCGCCGCATCATGGTCACGCCGGCGTCCCGGCCTGGGCGTCGGTCTCGACCTCGGCGCCAGCCTCGCCGGCCACTGCGGCCGCCGCCCGGAGGCGCTCGTCGACGAAGGCCGGCCCGAGGCTGGCCAGCAGCCAGCCGGCGCGCGGCCCGTTCGGACGGCCGAGGAACGCGAGGTAGATGGCCCCGAACGCCTGGCCCGACGCCAGCCCGGTCGCCTCGGCCGTGCGGAAGATGAGGTCCTGCCAGGCGTCGCCGGCGCCGGGACGCTCGGTCGCCGCAGCGTCCGCCAGGGCGACGAGGTAGCGGCCCTGCTCGGCCAGCAGTCCGGCGGCGTCGTCGGGAACGGCATCCCTCGCGACCTCGACGCGATAGCGATCGGGCGCGAACTCGGCCAGCCACTTGCGTGCGATGGCGACGCGCGCATCGACGATGGCGTGATCGACGGCGTCGAGCGGAGCGCCCTTCTCGGCCTCCATGCGCGCATCGAGGTCGACGCCGGGGACCTGCACGAGCAGGGCGAGGTGGCGGAAGGCAGGTCGGAAGCGGGCGGCCTCGAGGACCAGGTCATCGGGCTCGGCGACGAGGCTGGCGCGCAGGATCCGGTCGGCGTCGGGCGGCAGCTCGCCGCGCACCTCACGACCGGCGACGGCGCCGGCGATGCGATCGAACTCGTCGAACAGCCCGGGGATGGCATCGCCCTCGGGATCGAACTCGATGGCCCGGCGTGGCTTGTGGCGCAGGAACAGGAAGCGCAGCAGCTCGGGCGGCAGCGTCTCGGCCATGGCGTGGGCGGACGCGCCGGTCCCCTTGCTCGTGCTCATCTTCTTGCCGCCGATGTTGAGGAACTCGTAGGCGACGTTGACCGGTGGCTCGCGCTCGAAGACGTCGCGCGCGACGGCGTCGCTGCGGTCGCGTGAGCCGCCCTTCGTGGCCAGGTCCTTGCCGCAGCCCTCGATAGTCACGCCGAAGTGGCTCCACTTGGCGGCCCAGTCGACGTTGAAGAGCAACTTGGCCCGGCCGCGGCTGGGCGCGATGCGGCCGCTCATGCCGCAGCCAATCGCCCACGCCACATGGTCCGGCCGGCAGGCATAGGCGACGGTCTGGCCGTCCCAGTCGCTCGCTTCGGTCGTGCCGATCTTGCCGCACGACTCGCAGATGACCGAGATGGGCAGCCAGCCGACCGGCTTCTCGACGTTGCTCACGCGCAGGTAGGCCTGTCGGACGAGCTCGGCCCGGTCGAGCGCCGTGCGGATGTACGGGTCCATCGTCCCATCGCCGTAGAGCTCGCTCATCCAGTAGATCTCGGGTGCGATGCCCAATCCGGCAAACGTGCCCATGAACAGCTGTCCCACGAAATGTCGGGCGTAGCTCGCGGCCGGGCTGCCCTCGGGCGCCGGGACGTGGCTGAGCGGCACGCCCATGTAGCGGTCGATGGCATCGGGCGTCAGCAACGCCTGGGCGTCCATGGGGTCGAGGTCGTCGACGCCGTACAGGAAGCGCGTCTCTCGTCCCGCGTCGCGCAGGGCCCTCGCGATGGCATCGTGGAGGACGACGCCACGCAGGCTGCCGACGTGGACCGTGCCCGACGGGGTCTTCGAGTCGTTGACGACCTCGGGGCCGTCGACGGCCGCTGCCAGCTCGTCGGCCCAGTACATGCGAGGAGCCTAGCTGATGCCGGTGATCTTGTAGACGGTCTCACCGTCCGGCGCACTGACCGTCACGCTGTCGCCGACCTTGCGCCCCAAGAGCTCCTTGCCAAGGGGTGATTCGTTGGAGATCCTGCCTTCGCGTGGCGATGCCTCGGTCGGGCCGACGATGGTGTAGGAGTCCTTGCCCTCGCTCGACTTGAGGGCCACGGTGGAGCCGATCGAGACGTGATCGGTGGCGTGATGCTCGTCGATGATGATGGCGTTCTTGATGAGCGCCTCGAGCTGCTGGATGCGGCCCTCGACGAAGGCCTGCTCGTTCTTCGCGTCCTCGTACTCCGCGTTCTCGGACAGGTCGCCGTGTGCCTTCGCCTCATGGATGCGGGCAGCGACCTCCGGGCGGCGGACGTCGATCATCGTGGCGAGCTCCACGCGGAGCTTGTCCATCCCTTCGGCGGTCACGTAGCTGGGCTTCGGGTTCACGTGCTCGGGCTCCGTTCCGGGGACACCCACCCTGGGCGGGTGGCAGGGCTGTGAAACGGACGGACCCCCGGTCTCGTCGGCGTGCGCCGCGGCCAGGAGTCCGAATGTCGGCGGATTGTAGGTCCGCCTCTTAGGGTCGTCAAACGCCGGCACTGCCCCCGGATGAGCAGCCTCAGGGGGCGCAATGCTCCAGGTGGAGGAAGCGCCCGCACTCGTCTTCCGTCCACGTGCGCGTCAGCTCACTCCGCCCGACGGCGATCAGCCGGTCGAGGTCGAGCGTCCAGACATAGGCCTCGTCGACGCCGTGCGCCGCCAGCATCGAGCCATCCCCGCTGAATGCGACGCGCGCCTTCGGCCCGCGACCACCGCCGAGCGCGAGCCGAAGCTCGCCAGTGGCGGTGTCGTGGAGGTGGAGGGTGGCTCCGGCCGGCACGGCCACGAGTGACCCGTCGGGGCTGAAGGCGACCTCGGCTGTGCTTTCGATGCCCTCCATCTCGCGGTGCGTCCCGTCGATGAGATCCCAGATGGCCAGCGGGCCGAAGCCCGTCGCCGCGTAGCGGCCCGACGGGTCCACAGTAACGAACTGCGCTGGCCGCGTCTCGATGTCCTGCGCGGGCGGCGTCTCGATGTCCTTGATGATCGTCCCCTGGCGCCAGTCCCAGACGGTGATCCGCCCCGTCTCCGGCTGCCCATCTGACGAGCCGGTGCCGATGGTCACCAGGCGGATGCCGTCAGGGCTGAAGCTCGCGCCGCTGGTCTCGTACCCGTCGCGCTCCGGCAGGACGGCCTGCACCTTGCCGTCAAGGTCGAGCACCTCGACAGCCTCGCCGTCGACGCCGCTCACCACAGCCAATAGGCGGCTATCGGCGCTCCAGCCGGTCCCGTCGAACGGCGGCGGCTCGGCGAAGCGGAAGCGCTCCGAGGCAGTGGCGAGGTCCCAAACGGCTGGACCGTGGACCAGCCAGCGCCCGTCGGGGCTGACATCCAGGTCGTGCTCCGCGACGCGCGGGCCGATGGCCGGAGAGACGTCGCCCGTCTCGAGGTCGTGCAGACGGACGAACCCGTCTTCGTCCGCGGAGACCACCTGTCGATCACCCTGGCTGAACCCGACATCACCGTACTCGCCAGTCGAAGGGAGGACCGCGATCTCGGCGGCGCCGGCCGGCGTCAGGTCCCAGACCTTGACCGTCGAGCCGTCGGCTATGCCCGCCGCCAGGCGCGTCCCAGCCGGTGAGAACGCCAGGCTGGCCACGCCTCGAACCGTCGCCTCCGCGGCGAGGGTCAAGGACTCTGTCAGGCGGCCGTCCTCGTGGTCCCAGACGATGACGTCGTGGGACCCCGTCGCGAGGCGTCGGGAATCCGGACTCCAGGCAAGGACGCTGAAGCCGGATGCGTGACCGATCACGGCCTCGAGCAGCTCACCCGTCGCGGCGTCCCATGTGTGCGCCCCGCCCAACCCGGCCGTCGCGATGACACGCCCGTCCGGGCTCCAGGCGACGGTCCCCGCGCCGTATGGGACGAACAGGGGACTCAAGGCGGTCTGCCCCGTCACGGTGTCGAAGATCCACAGGTCGCCCGCGCCTACGGCGACCTGTCGCCCGTCGGGGCTGAGGCCGACGATCTCTGGCACCGGCAGGTCGTCGTCGGCCAGAGGGCTGGCCGCCGCGCCACCCCCATCAGCGGACGTTGCGACGAGCAGTCCCTCGTGTCGCCAGAGCTCTCGCCCGCTCGACGTCTCGACGAGCCGCACGACCCTCTCGTCCGGCCAGACCGCAGCCACGCGGGCTCCTTCGGCCCCGAAGTCCAGGTCGCTGACCGGCCCCTCGCCTTCCACGACTGCGCCGGGCTCGCCGGTCGATGGATCCCAGACTCGCAGCACGCCATCGGCGCCGGCCGTGGCTAGCCAGTGACCATCTGGGCTGAGGGCGAGGTCGGTGACCTCGCCCTGGTGCGCCGCGATGGTGCGGACGATGGCGCCAGACGTGGCGTCGCGCAGGTCGACGGACCCGGGCGTGCCGACCGCCAGGGTCGCCAGCAGGCCATCCCCACCCCAGGCCACGGGGCCGCCGGTCCCGACCATGGTCCGGTCGACGCGGGAGGCGGCGATGGCCACGTGAAGCGCCTCGGTCGCCTCGCGCAGCACGACGCCCGGTTGTGCCACGAGGCGCGCCTCCTCGACCGCCTCGATGGCCAGCAGGATGGAGCGCTCCGGGTCGACCTCGCGCTCAGCCAGGGCGGCCGCGGCCAGCTCGCGCACGCGCGCCACGGCGGCCTCACGGCTGGCCTTCTGCTCCTGTGCCACCGCGAAGAGCGTCAGCGAGGTTGCCACGATGGTGGCCACCGCGAGGACGGCGGCCAGCGCGCGCAGGCGGAACCGAGACCGACGCTCCAGCTGGACCTCGCGGTGCGCTTGCGCGTCCTGCCGGCGTCGCTCCTCGTCGCGTTCGTCGAGGCTCGCCTTGAGGTAGGCACGCTCGGCGACGCCGATGGCCAGGTCGCTCGCCTCCACCCAGGCGGCGACCTGCTCGAGTCGGACGCCGCGCACGAGGAAGCTCGGATCACGGTCCGAGGCGCGCCACTCTGCGGCTGCCCGCGCCAGACGCCGTTCCTGGCGGAGGTCGTCGCGGGCGCCATCGACCCAGCCACGAAGCCGCTGCCAGGCGGAGAGCAGCGCCTCGTGGGCGATCTCGACCGTCGGCTCCCGCGTCGCCGGCTCGCGGTCGAACGTCAGCAGCCGATGGCGACCGAAGCTCTCGAGTACGTCGTCGACGGCAGTGGCCTCGACCTCGAGCGCGTCGAGCTCGCTGCGCACGATGCGCCGGCGTGTGTCCTGCTGCCCCTCGCCGAGCGTGACGAGGCGCAGGAAGACCTGCTTCGTCGCCCGCCGACCGTCGCTGCCGGTGGCCTCGAAGATACGATCGGCTCGCGCCGAGAGCGCACCGGCGATGCCGCCGATGCGGCGGTACGCGGCGAGGGTCAGCCGCGTGTCGTCCCGGCGCTCGAAGGTCTCGGTCAGCGCGTACTGCACGAGCGGCAGCGCGCCCGGCTGATGGGCGACATCGGCGATCATCTCGGCCACGAGGCCCGGCTCGACGGTCACCCCGACCGCCTCCGGTGGCCGGCGGATGGCCTCCTCGAGCTCATCCGGCGTCATCGGCGAGACGGCTTCCGTGCACGCCGCGAACAGCTCCCCAAAACGCGGATAGAGCAGCGGGCGATCGTAGAAGTCCGCCCGCATCGTGACCACGATCCGGATGCGGCTCTCGGGGTCCACGGCAGCGACCCGCAAGGCGGCCAGGAACGCCTCGCGTTCACGCTCGTCTTCGGCGAGCGTGAACGTCTCCTCGAACTGATCGACCACGAGCGTCAGCTCGGCGCCCGGCTGGAGCACGACGTCGGCGGCGTCGAGCAGGCCGCGTGAGCCGGCATCGAGCACGTCACGAAGATGGCCGACCGAGCGGACGGCCACCCGCTGGAGGGCGGCCTCGAGCTCGTCCATGGGGTGTGGACCGGGCAGCATCTCGGCCACGAAGGTCGTCTCGGCCGGGCCCAGGGCGCCGCGACGGATCTCCGGCACGAGGCCGGCCCGGACGACCGATGACTTGCCCGCGCCGCTCGGTCCCACGACGGCCAGGAAGCGAGCGTCGCTCGACCCCGAACGAAGTCGGGCAACGAGGCGTCGAGTCAGCTCGCCGCGACCGTGGAAGTCGCCGGCGTCCGCCTCGATGAACGGGCGCAGACCCTTGTACGGATTGCGGGCGTCGGCTGCCGCCGATGACGGTCCGAGCCCGTCCGCCTGGCCTCGGGCAGCGACCGCGAAGGCGTCGGCCTCGGGTGGCTGCGCGCCGTCGACGCGCGTCGCGAGCTCGCTGACCCGTGCGTCGCCGGGCAGCAGGCTCGTGGCCAGCGTCGCCAGCCGTCGGAGGTCGGCCCGTCGATCGCCGCGCTCATGCAGCCCGACATCGAGGTCGACGAGATAGGCATTGCCCTCGCCATCGAAGCGCACGTTCGCGGCGCTGAGGTCACCGTGGACGAGCCCCTGTCGATGCACGAAGCCGAGGGCCGATGCGATCTGCACGACGATCCCGATGGCGGTCGGCTGGTCGATCGCGCCGCCGCGATCGCGGAGCGCCTGGAGGCTGCCGCCCTTGAGGTAGCGGGCCACGATGTAGGCGCGGCCCGGCTCGCGCCAGTAGTCGTGGATGGGCGCGATGTGGGGATGCTCGAGGGCCGCCACGGCCTGGGCCTGCTGCTCGAAGCGGCGCACGAAGTCGGCGTCCGACGCAACGTCCTCGTGGTAGATCCGCACGGCCACGTCACGACCGACCACGGGCTGGATGGCGCGATAGAGGCTGCCGGTCGGGCCATCATCGAGCTTCTCGAGCAGCCGGTACCCGCGCAGCGGTTCGCCACGCAGCTCAAGGCCCGGATCCTGGTGGAGGATCCGCTCGTGGAGGCGCGCCAGCTCGGGTGATGGATCGATGCCGAGCTCGTCGCCCAGGATCCTGCGCGCCCGATGGAACGCCGCCAGTGCGTCGCCCTGGCGGCCCTCGCGGTAGTAGGCGAGCATCAGCAGGCCCCACAGGCTCTCGCTCAGGGCATGGCTGGCAAGCAGCGTCTCGAGGTCGCCGATCGCCCGCGCAGCGTGACCTGCCGCGAGCAGCCCATCGATGCGTGCCGACTGCGCCTCGAGGCGAAGCTCGTCGAGCCGGGCGGCCTCGGCGAAGAGCGTCTGCTGGTCGGCCAGATCGGCGAGCGCCGGGCCACGCCACAGCGCGAGCGCCGCATCGAAGGTCCGGACCGCCAGGTTCGGATCGATGGGCAGCGCCTTGCGGCCCTCGCGAACGAGGCCATCGAAGCGTGTGGCGTCGAGCTCGTTCGCCTCGAGGCGGAGCCGATAGCCCGGCGCCTGACCGACGATGCGGTCCGCGCCGATCGACTTGCGCAGCAGCGAGACGTACGTCTGGATGATGCTCCGCGCGGTCTCCGGGGGGTCGTCCCCCCAGACGAGGTCGACAAGGGTCTCGGCCGGGACGAGCTCGTTGGCGCGAACGATGAGGTGGGCGAGGACGGCGCGCTGCTTCGGTCCGCCGAGGGGCGCGAGGACCTTGCCGGACGCGATCTCGATGGGACCGAGGATGCGGACCTGGAGGAGACCGCGTGGCGGCGACAGCTCCTCAGATGCCGGGAGGAGTGCCTGGATCTGGGCGGCGACGTCGCCTTCATCGGCCGCCACCGTGACGACGTTGACAGGCTCGGCCATGCCCTTGACCTCGGTCGCCCCGCCGTCGCCGTAGCGGATGCCGTCCAGGGCGCCAGCGAGGTGGACGATCTCCTGGCTGGCCAGGATCTCGCCCGGCCCGGCCTGGGCACACAGTCGGGCGGCGAGGTTCAAGGCGCCACCGCGAAAGCCGTCGGCCACGACCACGGCCTCGCCGGCGTCGAGCCCGATGCCGACCGGCAGGGCCAGGTCTGGCACCGACCGCGTCTCCGCCAGCAGCCGACCCTGTAACGCGACGGCGGCACGGATCGCCTGGCGCGGGGAGTCGAACGTCGCCAGCGCCTCGTCGCCTCGCAGCTCGACCAGCGAGCCGTCCCCTGCCGCGACCTGCTCGCCGACGATGGCCGCGAATCGCGCGGCGAGCGCGGCTGCGGCCTCGTCGCCGCGTTCGGCCGTGAACCGGGTATAGCCACGGATGTCGGCGATGAGGAAGCTCTGGATGGCGCCCGAGCTCGACGCTCGACGCACGCCGCGGCGCTGACGGCCGGAGCTCGGCGAGTCTGGAGCGGCGCGGGGAGTCCCCTCGATCTCCCTCATGCCAGCGAGTATCGGGGACGGACTGCCCGACCGCCAGCAGCCGATCCGGCGTGAAGGTGGAGGGCTCGACCATCCATCGCCGGACGGTGACGGTCGGCCCTTTAGGAATCCTTGAAGGCGACCGTGGGGCCCTCAGCCCGCCAGCGCCAGCAGCCGCTTGCGCGCCCGGCTGAGCGACGATCGGTCGCGGCAGGCCACGAAGACCGTGTCGTCGCCGGCGATGGAACCCACGACCTCGGCCCACCGAGCGCGGTCGAGGGCCGCCGCCACGGCATGCGCCGAGCCGGGCAGGGTCCGCACGACGAGCAGCAAGCCGGCCTCGTGGACCTCGAGCGGCAGCTCGTGCAGCAGGTCGCGCAACCGCTCCTCACCGGACGGCTCGGTCTCGGCCAGGCGGGGTGGGATGGCGTAGCAGAGGACGCCATCACGGGCCTGCTTGATCAACCCCAGCTCCGCCACGTCGCGGCTGACGGTCGCCTGGGTGGCCCGGAAGCCGCGCTCGCGCAGGGCCGCCGCCAGCTCCTGCTGCGTCCGGACGGGCCGCCGAACGACGAGGTCGCGGATGGCCTGCTGGCGGAGCTGCTTCATGACCTCCATCTCAGGTCGCCACGGCCCAGACCACGATGACCGCAGCCAGCACGATGCGGTAGGCGATGAAGATGGCTGTCGAGTGGCGCTGGAGGTAGCGCAGCAGGAGCGTCACGGCCAGGAAGCCTGCCACGGTCGACCCGATGAGGCCAGCGATGAGCACGAGCGGCTCGAAGTCGACGGCGCCGCCGACGATGCCGCGCAGCTTCCAGATGCTGGCGCCGGCGATCACCGGCACGCCGATGAGGAACGCGAAACGAGCCGCCGCCGGGCGCTCGAGGCCCAGGAAGAGGCCGGCCGCGATGCTGATGCCCGAGCGCGAGATGCCCGGGAAGAGCGCCAGCGCCTGGGCACCGCCGACGGCGATCGCGTCGCGCAGCCGGAGATCGGCCAGGGGACGCTCGCGACGGCCATGGCGCTCGCCCAGCCAGAGGGCGGCAGCGCCTACGAGGACGAGCCCCGCGATGGCGATGGGTGTGGCCCGGAAATAGGTGTCGAAGAACGACTCCAGGGTGGCGCCCAGGATCGCGGCCGGGATGACCGACACGAGCAGCAGCCAGGCCATGCGGCGATCCGGGTCGACGCCGATGGCCCGGTCGCGGATGGAGGCCAGTCCGCCCCTGGTGATACGCACGAGGTCGGACCAGAGGACGAAGACCGTGCCGAGCAGCGTGCCCACATGGAGCATCACGTCGAACGCCGCCGAGTTCAGGAAGGGGTCGTCCCAGCCGAGCAGCATCGGCAGCAGGATGAGGTGCGCCGACGACGAGATGGGCAGGAACTCCGTCACGCCCTGCACGACGCCGATGATGAATGCCTGGAGGATGGTCTCCATGTGCTCCTACCCGCCGAGATGGTCGACGACCGGCCCGGCGGCGGTCGTCAGCTAGCGGATGAAGAGCGGGGCGAGGACGAGCGTGATCGTGGCCAGCAGCTTGACCAGCACGTGCAGCGAGGGGCCGGCTGTGTCCTTGAACGGGTCGCCGACGGTGTCGCCGACGACGGCCGCCGCGTGGGCGTCCGTCTTCTTGCCGAGCACGTTGCCCTGGTCATCCTTGAGCTGACCCGACTCGATGTACTTCTTGGCGTTATCCCAGGCGCCGCCGCCGTTGTTGAGCACGGTCGCCAGCATCACGCCGGCGATGGTCGCGACCATCAGGAAGCCGGCGATGGCCTGGTGCCCGAGGAGCACACCGACGATGATCGGCGTGGCCACTGCGACCATGCCCGGCAGGATCATCTCCTTGAGCGCGGCCGCCGTCGTGATGTCGACGACTCGGGCATAGTCCGGACGCTGGGTGTAGTCCATGATGCCGGGCATCTCGCGGAACTGGCGGCGGACCTCGACGATGATCGACTGCGCCGTGGTGCCCACCGCGCGGATGGCCAGCGAGCTGAAGAAGTAGACGAGCATGGCGCCGATGAGGGCGGCCACGAAGACCGGCACCTCGGCCAGGTCGACCGATTCGAGGCGCGTCCCGACCTCGCGCACGCCGGCCAGGATCTGGCGATCGATGATGAGGTTGACCTTGTCGATGTAGGCCGCGAAGAGGAGGAACGCGGCCAGCGAGGCCGAGGCGATGGCGTAGCCCTTGGTCAGCGCCTTGGTCGTGTTGCCGACCGCGTCGAGGCGGTCGGTGATCTCGCGCGCGCCCTTCTCGGACTTGCTGAACTCGGCGATGCCGCCGGCGTTGTCGGTGATCGGGCCGAACGTGTCCATGGCCAGGATGTAGGCCGTCGTCATGAGCATGCCCATGGTCGCCACGGCGGTGCCGAAGATGCCGCCGACGTTGGCACCCTGGGCGTTGACGAGACCGGCCAGCGAGCCCAGCCAGTTGCTGGCCAGGAGGGCGATGGCGATGGTGATGGCCGTGGCGAACGTCGTCTCGAAGCCGACCGCCATGCCCGAGATGATGTTCGTGGCGGGGCCGGTCTTGGAGGCTTCGGCGATCTCCTTGACGGGGCGCCAGGAACCGGCCGTGTAGTACTGCGTGATGTACACGAAGACGATGCTCGTGGCCAGCCCGATGAGGCCGCAGGCGAAGAAGAAGACCCAGGTCGGGATGCCGTTGGCGCCCGTCTGCGTGCCCGTGTTCATGGTCTGGCTGGTCACGAAGGCGAGGGCCACGACCGACAGCGCGGTCACCACCCAGTAGCCGCGGTTGAGCATGTTCATGGGGTCTTCATCCTCGCGACCGCGGACGAAGAAGATGGACACGATCGTCGCCAGCAGGCCGAACGCACGGATGATGAGCGGGAAGAAGATCCAGGCTTCGGGATTCGGCCAGCCCGACGTCAGCGCGATGGTGTAGACCGAGACGCCCAGGATCATGGCCCCGATGTTCTCGGCGGCCGTGGACTCGAACAGGTCGGCGCCGCGGCCGGCGCAGTCGCCCACGTTGTCGCCCACGAGGTCGGCCACGACGCCGGCGTTGCGAGGGTCGTCCTCCGGGATGCCTGCCTCGACCTTGCCCACGAGGTCTGAGCCGACGTCGGCGGCCTTGGTGTAGATGCCGCCGCCGAGCTGGGCGAAGAGGGCAACGAAGGAAGCGCCGAAGCCGAAGCCGACGATGAGGAAGGGCGCGATGGCCGGGTTCGTGAAGCCCCCGTAGGCGGCGAAGATGCCCCACACGCCGAGCAGCGAGAGGGCGACGACGAGGAAGCCCGAGACGGCCCCGCCGCGCATCGCGACCTGCACAGCCTCGACCAGGCTGCGCTGCGCTGCCGAGGCGGTGCGCACGTTCGACTTGACCGAGATGTACATGCCGATGATGCCCGAGGCCATCGAGCAGGCGGCGCCGACCAGGAACGCGACACCGGTCATGAGACCGAGCTGGAGGCCGAAGACGTCGGTGTCGGCGACCTCGGCCGTCTCGACCACGCCGATGACCGCGCCGATGATCACCGCGCCGGCGACCGCGAGGACGGCGATCGTCGTGTACTGGCGACGGATGAACGCGACGGCCCCTTCGAGGATGGTGCCGGCCACGTCCTGCATCGCCTGCGTCCCCGTGTCGCGCCGCAGGACGTCGCGCGCCAGATAGAGGGCGAAGAGGATCGCGATGGCGCCCGCGATCGGGACGATCCATTGCAGCGTCGTCGCGAGTTGCACGGTGGCTGAGCCTCCTCGGATCCGACCGGCGACCGATGGCCGATCAGGCGGTTTGATGGGCGTCGGCCAGGCCGGTCAGCCGACCCTCCCTGGGCCCGACTGAGACCGCGGCAGACACACGACGAGCCCCGTATTCCGGGGCCCGGGGGCGAACAGGGCGGCAGTGTATCAAACAGCGACACGGTCCGGATGCATGTCGGCGGCGACTGGAAGGTCGCCTGCTATGCAGCAAGATTCCAGCCCGGTTCGGGCCGGCGGTCGGGGCCCAGCGTGGCCCCTATACTCCCCGTCTTGTGAGCAAGCGCCCGCTCGGCTGCCTCTTCGAGGTGGTCGAGACACTCGTCCTGACCGTCATCATCTTCCTGGTCATCCAGAACTTCGTCGCACAGCCCTACCGCATCGAGCAGGAGAGCATGGAGCAGACGCTGGAACCCGGGCAGTACGTCCTCATCGACAAGCTCTCGCCGCGCTGGTCCGACTACGGTCGCGGCGACGTGGTCGTCTTCTGGCCGCCGGACACCGAGCACGAGGTGCCGTTCATCAAGCGCGTCATCGGGCTGCCGGGCGATCGAGTCGAGTTCCGCGACGGCCTCGTGTACGTCAACGGGGTCGAGCTCGAGGAGCCCTACATCTTCGAAGGCCCGACCGAGCCGAGTGTCCTGGGCGACGTCGTCGTGGTGCCGCCCGACAAGTTCTTCGCGATGGGTGACCACCGCTCCGATTCGACCGACTCCCGGGTCTTCGGGTTCGTCGAGCGGGACGACATCATCGGCCGCGCCGTCGTCCGGTATTGGCCGCTCGACACGTTCACCGTGCTGCGCACGCCGGGCTATCCAGGCGTGCCCTCGACGGCCGACGAGTCGACCGGCGTGACCGCGCCAGCGGCCACGCGACGCAGCCACGCACTGGCCATCTGACCATCGACCGAGAGCCATGAACCCCATCGGCATCGCGGCATCGGCGGTGGTCCTGTTGGGGCTGGCGATGACGCTGCGCTCGACGAACGGCCGGCTCATGATCGCCGGCGTCGCGCTCACGCTGCTGGCCCTGCCACTGGCCGCCGGCGGATCGCCCGAGCCGCTCGTGCTCGCCTTCCGGACGGTCGCCCTGCTCATCGCCGTCTTCCTGCTCGATCACGCCATCCGGCGGACGACGACGTTGCTCGGCCCGATGCGACTCGGCGGGACGGCCGAGCTCGGCCTCATCGCGGCGGCCTTCGTGCTCGGCGCCCTGCTCGGCGCCGCGACGCCGGATCCGCGCATCCCGGCCATCCCGCTGGGCGCGTCGGTGGCCCTGACCGCGGCCGCCGGGTCGCTGCTCGCGTTCGGCACCGACACCCTCCGGCTGGGCGCCGGGGCGATGCTGCTCATCGCCGCGGGCACCGCCGTCCTGCCCGCACTGGGGGGCGACGTCGATGCCGGCGTGCAGCTCGCCTTCTCGGTCGCGGAGTTGGCCACCGCCGGCGCGGTCGCCTGGCTGGCGCTGACGGGCGCTGCCATCCGCCACGACCTCGAGCTGGCCGACCGCCCGCGCGACCTGCGCGACTCGGGCTGATGTCGCTCGCCTTCCTGGGCTACTTCCTGTCGGCGGCGCTGGGCGGCGCCGGGGTCGTGGCACTCCGCGAGCGACCTCGCCAGGCGGCCGTCGTCGGTCTCGTCGGGACCGGTGTCTGCCTCGTGGCGGCGTTGACCATGGCCGATAACGCCACGCTGGCCATCGGCTCGACGGCGCTCCAGGTCGCACCGTACGTCCGCCTCGTGCTCATCGCCGCGGCGCTGGCCTTGCTCGTCAGCCAGATCGCGGGCCTGGCGCACGGCTGGCAGCGAGAGCTGCCGTTGGCGACGCTTGGCGCGCTCGGGCTGGTCGGCGTGGCGTTGACGGTGGGCAGCGCCGCGGCGGCGATGCTCACGGTCGCCGCCGCGG
>DATBSD010000134.1:0-21562 GCA_036559965.1 Candidatus Limnocylindrales bacterium | reverse complement strand
GCCAGCGCTACGAGCCTGTTGACTCCAACCTCGTGCTCAGCTACCGCGAGGCCAAGGACGGCCAGGTGCTCGAGGAGGGCATCACCGAGGCCGGCTCGTCGGCGTCCTTCCAGGCCGCCGGCACGAGCTACGCGACCCATGGCGAGCCGACCATCCCGTTCTACATCTTCTATTCCATGTTCGGCTTCCAGCGCGTCGGCGACCAGCTCTGGGCGTTCGGCGACGCGCGCGGGCGGGGCTTCCTGCTGGGCGCCACGGCTGGCCGGACGACACTCAACGGCGAGGGTCTCCAGCACGAGGACGGCCACAGCCTGCTGGTCGCCACGACGCTGCCCAATGTGCGCGCCTACGATCCCGCGTTCGCCTATGAGCTGGCCGTCATCGTGCGCGACGGCCTGCGCCGGATGCTCGCGGGCGGTGAGGACGTCTGCTACTACCTGGCGCTCTACAACGAGAACCACGTCATGCCGGCGCGCCCGGACGACGTCAGCGACGACGACATCGTGGCCGGCCTGTACCGCTTCGCGTCGGCGCCCAAGGTGGCTGCCAGGGCGCCCCGAGCCACGCTGCTCGGCTCGGGCGCGATCATGCAGCAGGTCCTGCGAGCCCAGTCGCTGCTGGCCGAGCGCTTCGGCGTGGCGGCCGAGGTCTGGAGCGTGCCGTCATACCAGCGCGTCCGTGCCGAGGCGCTGGCGACCGAACGCTGGAACCGGCTCCACCCGGCCGAGAAGGCACGCCGCCCGCAGGTCTCGCGTGCCTTCGCCGATGCCGCCAAGGCAGGGCCGATCGTGGCCGCGAGCGACTGGCTGAAAGCGGTGCCCGACCAGATCTCGCGCTGGGTGCCGGGCGAGAGCTGGGTCTCGTTGGGGACCGATGGCTACGGCCGGAGCGACACGCGGCCGGCCCTGCGCCGCCTCTTCGGCATCGATGCCGAGCATATCGTGGTCGCCGTCCTGGCCGAGCTCGCCCGCACGGGTCGACGCGAGCCGGCCGAGGTCGCCGCCGCCATCGCCGAGCTCGGTCTCGACCCCGAGGCCGCCGACCCGCTCGATCTCTAGCGCCTGGCGGCGATGCTCCGCCTGAGCCTCGGCGCCGGCTTCTCCCGCGTCGGCTTCGACGCCTACATCGCCTCCCTGCCCATCGCCCTCCTGGCCGCCGGCTGGACCGACGCCGCCATCGGGGCCCTCATGGGCGTGGCCGCCCTGACGCAGCTGCCGGCGGCCTTCGTCGGCGGGGGGCTGATGGACCGCTTCGGCGGGCGACTGCTGTTCCTCGCCGGCGCTGGCTGCTTCGCGATCGCGTCGCTGCTCCTGGCCAGCGGCATCGCTTCCGCCGAGGGTCCACCGGCGCTGCTCGTCGTCGTGCGCATCTTCCAGGGCATGGGCATCGCCGTGCTCATGCCCGCTGCGCTCAGCCTCGTGCCCGACATGGTCGCCAACGCTCGGCTGCCGACGGCCTTCGCCATCGTCGGCCTGGCCGCCAATGTCTCGCTCGCGGTGGCACCGGCGATCTCCATCTTCGTGCTCGACGCCACCTCCCTCCCGGTCGTGGCCGGCCTGGCGCTGGTCTGCCTGGCCATCGGCGCCACGATGGCCTGGCCCATCGGGCGAGCGGACCAGCACCGTCGGCGGGCGCGCCGCGATGACATGGCAGCGGCCTCCATCCGCGGCCGAACCTTCCGACCCGCCTGGCGCGCATCGTGGTGGCCGCCGCTCGCGATCTCGTTCCTGTTCGTCGTCCACTGGGGCGTCGTGACCGGCTACCTGCCCCAGCGCGCCGAGGCGGCGGGTGCCGACATCGCGCTCTTCTTCACCGCCGACGCGGCCGCCCTGGTGGCCGCCCGCATCCCGGCCGCGCGGCTGGTGGAACGGCTGGGGTCGCGCCGCTCGATGCTCATCGGCATCAGCGTGACGGCCATCGCGCTGCTCTTCCTGTTGCCACCGGCCACGACGCCGCTGCTCGTGGTGGCCGGCATCGGCACCGGCGTCGGGGCCGCCTTCCTCCTGCCGCCCATCAACTTCGAGCTCTCGCGACGATCGACGGATGACGTTCGGGGCTCCGCGTTCGCCCTCTTCTCGTTCGCCTTCTCGGCCGGTGTGGCGGTCGGCAGCATCGGCATGAGCCTGTTCATCGCGAGCATCGGGTTCGGCGTCGCCATCGGCATCGGGCTGTCCCTGTGCCTCGTCGGCGGGCTCGTCGTGGTCGTCGATCCGTGGCTCCGGGGCAAGGCGGTATGAAGACGCCGGACGGCACGGCCGGAGGGGCCGAACGGCCGTCTGCGGTGGCGCTCGACTCATGCGACCATCTCGGCCATGAGCACGCCTCGAGCCCGCATGACGGTCATCACGCTGCTCGCGCTCGTCCTCGTGGCGCTCGCGGCGCCAGCCGGTGTGGCGGCACACGCGGAGCTCGAGACGGCATCGCCGCCCGTCGGGGCGACGGTCGAGACGCTGCCGACGACCGTCTCCGCCACGTTCAGCCTGCCGCTCCTGCCCGACAAGAGCTCCATCGTGGTGCGTGACCCGGCCGGCGACCGCGTCGCCAGCGGCGGTGTCGACCCGGCCGACCCACGAACGCTCAGCACGGCAGTCCCCTTGCTCACGGCCGGCACCTACCAGGTGCGCTGGACGGCGGGCACCGATGACGGCCACGTCGAACGCGGGCGCTACACCTTCACCGTCGCCGCCAACGCCAGCCCCGCGGTCACGCCGACGCCGATGCCCACGGCCACCGCTGCTGCCAGCCTCGAGCCCAGCGCGAGTCCGACATCGACGGCCACCGCATCGGCCGAGGCATCTGCCAGCCCGGCGGCATCACCCACAGGTGGTGATGGCGGAACGAGCGGCGAGTCGGAGCCCATCGGCCAGCTCGTGGTCGTGGCCATCGTCGGCATCGGGCTCGGCCTCGGCCTTGGTTGGTGGCGGAGCCGCCGGCCGGCATGATCCGACGACCGTGAAGCGGCGCCCGGCGGCGCCAAGCTGAGGCTGCGGATGGCTCGGCTGGTGTGGCTCGTCGTCCTCGCGCTCGCCATCGTCTCGGTGACAGCCTGCGATGACGGCGGGCTGGTCACGACGGGCGTCGTCATCGACGTCCAGCAGACCGACCCGGCGACCGTGACCGGCTTCACGCTCCGGGCCGACGACGGCCGGACCATCATCTTCCGCGTCGGCCAGACGTCCTCGAGCGACGGCAGCTTCCCGAGCATCCACCTGCGCGACCACCTGGTCTCGGCCCAGCGCGTCGCGGTGCGCTACGTCGAGGGTGACGACGGTCCAGTCGCCATCCGCCTCGCCGACGCGCCGTGAGCCGCCAGCCGTCCCGGTCCGCCGTCCGGCCCCTCGCCGTGCGCGCCAGCCGCGCCGTGCTCGCGGCGGTCGTCGTGGCCGCACTCGCCCTGGCGCCGATGCCCGTCCTCGCGCACCAGATCGGCGACAGCTTCCGCTCGCCACTGCCGCTCAGCGTCTATCTGCTCGGTGCCGCCATCGCGGTCGGTGTCTCGTTCGCCCTCGTCTTCCGGTCCGACGCCGCCGTGGGGCGACCACCGCCTGGCAGGGTGCGACGCCTTCCGGCCTGGGCCCGCTGGCTGCTGCGGGTGGTCGGCGTCCTGGCCTGGCTGTGGATCGTCGTCCAGGTGCTCGTCGTCGGGGGCTCGAGCGACGCCGACGTCTCGTCGCTCTTCCTGTGGGTCTACGGCTGGGTCGGGCTGGCGCTCGTCTCGGGACTCATCGGGCCCGTCTGGTCGTGGCTCGATCCCTTCCTGTCCGGCTTCGACCTGCTGGCTGCCGGCGCCCGCCGACTCACGTCGACTCGGACCCCGGCTCGCTGGCCGCGGCGCCTCGGGCGCTGGCCGGCCGTGGCCGGCTTCGCCTTCTTCGTCTGGCTCGAGCTCGTCGTGACCGGCGGCGCCGGTGGTCGCAACCTCGTCCTGACCCTGCTCGCCTACACGATCCTGACCTGGATCGGCATGGCCTGGTTCGGTCGGACCCGCTGGCGCAGACAGGCCGAGGTCTTCTCGGTCTGGTTCGGGCTGCTCGGTCGGCTGGCGCCCTGGCGGACATCCGACGACCTGGTCGCCGGGCGGGAGCCGGGCAGCCGGCGCGTCGTCCGACAGGCCTTCGGCGACGGCCTCATCCATGCCCGCTGGGCCGTCGACGAGGTCGTCCTCGTGGCGCTCGCCACCGGCGCGGTCATGTTCGATGGGCTGTCACAGACGCTGCCCTGGTTCGAACTCTTCGGCCTGCCTGGCTTCGGTGGCTCGACAGTCCTGCTGTTCGGCTTCCTGGGTCTCGTGGTCCTGGCCGTGCTGGCCGTCGGCCGATGGTCAGGCCTGGCGGCCGTCGGCGCAGGGTTGGTGCCCATCGCCATCGGCTATATCACGGCGCACTACCTGACCTTCCTGATCGCCGATGGCCAGCGCATCCTGATCGCCGTCTCCGACCCCTTCCAGCAGGGCTGGGACCTGTTCGGGACGGCCTTCTGGCAGGTCTCCATCACCTTCCTGCCCGGCGTGGTCGTCTGGATCATCCAGCTCCTGGCCGTCGTCTCCGGCCATGCCGTCGGTGCCTGGGCCGGTCACGCGGCGAGCACCAGCCAGGCACCGTCCGGCACGGATCGCCGCACGCTCGTCCGGCGCCAGCTGCCGCTGGCCGTGCTCATGATCGCGCTCACGGTCATCACGCTCTGGTCGCTCGGACAGCTGGTCGTGGAGCCGCCCAGCCCCTGAGGCGCCCGGCTGGTCGAGCCGTGGAAATGGTGCTTCCCTCGCCGGAACGACTGTGGTACCGTCCGCGGACCAACGCCCGCACGTGCGGGCATCAGATCTGCACGGCACACACGATCACTCCTCTCACGGTTTCGCGAGATCCGGGTCGCGAGGCCGGCACGAGAGGAGTTTCGGTTTGTATACGGATAAGGTGCTTTCCTGCGCCGACTGCGGGCAGGAGTTCGCCTTCACATCGAGCGAGCAAGAGTTCTACGCTCAGCGTCAGTTCAGCGACCCGCGTCGCTGCCCGTCATGCCGCGCCAGCCGCAAGGCTGCCCGCGGTGATACCGGCGGCTCGAGCTACGGCGCGAGCAGCTACGGGACGCGGAGCGGTGGCTCGTCGTACGGCGGCTCGAGCAGCTACGGCGCCAGCCGTGGCCCGCGCGAGATGTTCGCGGCGACCTGCTCGAGTTGCGGCCGCGAGGCCCAGGTGCCCTTCCGCCCGACGAACGGCAAGCCCGTCTACTGCAACGACTGCTTCGCCTCACGGCGAGCGTAGTCGGCGCCGGTCCGACCGGCAACGCAACAACCATCGACCCGGCGAGCGATCGCCGGGTCGAACGATTCCTGGTGCCCGCAGGACCATCGAGCGAGGCTCCGCGGGCGCCCTCCGGCCGTGACCCGTACGATGCGTCGATGACCGAGCCCCAGCGCCGGATCGTCGGCAGCGCGATGGTCGCTGGCCTGGCCCTCGTGCTTGCCGCCTGCGCGACGAGCGGACCAGGCGCCGATCCTGAGACCGACGGGCCGGCTGCGTCGCCGCCAGCGGCGACCGCCGTCGCGACGCCGGGGCAAGCCGAGACGGAGCCACCCGGAGGCGAGCAGGGCGTCGACCTCGAAGTCGTGACCAGCGGCCTCCAGCAGCCCGTCGCGGTGGCCATGCCTGACGATGGCAGCGGCGACCTCTATGTCGTCGAGCAGGCCGGGCGCATCGTGCGCCTGCCGGGCGGCGCCGAACCCAGCGTCGAGGCGCTCGACATCACCGACCGGGTCGGCAGCGGCGGCGAGCGCGGCCTGCTGGGACTCGCGTTCAGCCCGTCGGTGGCGGACGACGGCCGACTGTTCGTCGACTACACCGACGACAACGGGGACACCGTCATCGCCGAGTTCCGACGACGCGACGACGGGTCGATCGACCCCGACAGCGAGCGGGTCGTCCTCCAGCTCTCGCAGCCGGCCGCGAACCACAACGGTGGCGACGTCCATTTCGGCCCTGACGGCATGCTCTACATCGCGTTCGGGGACGGCGGCGGCGGCAACAGCCAGAACGGGGGCCGGATGGACACGCTGCTGGGAAAGATCCTCCGGCTCGACGTCCTGGGCGAGCCCGATGCCGGCCTCGCCTATGCTGTGCCGCCCGACAATCCCTTCGTCGGCCAGGCCGGCGTGCGGCCGGAGATCTGGGCGACCGGGCTGCGCAACCCGTGGCGCTTCTCGATCGAGCCAGGCAGCGGCGCGCTTTGGATCGGGGACGTCGGGGCAGGCTCGCGTGAGGAGATCGACTATGCGCCCCAAGGCGGCCTCGACTTCGGCTGGGACCGGGTCGAGGGCACGCTCTGTCGCGACGAGGCGGTGTGCCAGGATCCGGATCTCGTGGCGCCCGTGGCTGAGTACGGTCATGACCAGGGCTGCGTCGTGACCGGCGGACTCGTCTACCAGGGCAGCGCCATCGACTCGCTCGGGGGCCGATACGTGCTTGCCGACTACTGCAGCGGCGTCATCGGCACGCTCGATGCGCTGCTCGGCTACGGCTCCGTCCAGGCCATCGAGCCGCTCCTCGAGACCGGCCTCGCGATCGTCGCCTTCGGCCAGGACGCCGACGGCGAGGTGCTCGTCGTCGACCACGGCGGCTCGCTCCAACGGCTGGTGGCCGCGCCGTGAGCGGTTCGTTCGCCGATCGCATCGTGGTGGCGCCCGATGGGACCGTCATCGGGGCGTGGCGGACGGGCTCGGGCACGCCCATCGTGCTCGTCCACGGCAGCGCCGACGACCACACCGCATGGGACAGCGTGGCAGCGCATCTCGCCCTGCGCATGGAAGTCCACGCCATCGATCGGCGCGGCCGCGGCGCAAGCCCCTGGACAGGTCCCGTCTACGCCATCGAGCAGGAGTTCGACGACGTGGCCGCGGTCGTCGACTCGACGGGCACGCCGACCTGGCTCTTCGGCCAGGGCTACGGCGCCGATATCGCCTTGGGCGCCGCCCTGCGGACGCGCAACCTGGCGGGCCTCATCCTCTACGAGCCGGCGCCGGGCATCCCCACGGTCGAAGCGGACACGCTGGCCGAGGCCGAGCGCCGGCTCGAGGCAGGCGATCGAGATGGCGCGCTGACCTTGATGCTCGATGCGGTCCTGGGTCTCGACCCGGCAGCCATCGCCGCCGTGCGGGCCGGGCCGGGCTGGCAGGCGTCGGTCGATCAGACGGCGACGATGCCGCGCGAGCTGCGGGCCGAAGCGGACTGGCGCCCGACGGGCTACGGCGATCTCGTGCTGCCGACCTTGCTCCTGCTCGGCAGCCGCAGTCCCGACTGGGCGGCACGCTGGACGGCCATGGCCCAGACTGCCATCCCGGAAAGCCGCCTCGAGATGCTCGACGACCAGGGTCACCTGGCGCTGCTGACCGCGCCCGAGCTCGTCGCCCGGAAGGTCATCGACTTCGTGTTCGACCCGTCACGCTCCTGAGTCCTCGGTCGACGGTCGCCTGAGCGCCGGACCGCGCCCGCCCATGAGCTCGGCCAGCCCCCACAGGTCGCGCCACTCGTAGTCGGGTGACCCGCCACCCGGTGCCGGCTCGGCGTGACGGTTGACCCACGCCGTGCGCATGCCGTGGCGGCGCGCCGGAGCGATGTCGTACTTGAAGCCGAAGGCGACGTGCAGGACGTGCTCGGGTGGCTCGCCGACGCGGGCCAGGGCGTACTCGAAGCCGGCGTCGCGTGGCTTGTAGGCGCCCACGTCCTCGGCCGTGATGACGTCGTCGAAGGGCAGATCGAGCTGGCGCAGCGTGTGGGCCATGATGTCGGCATCGGTGTTCGAGAGGATGACCAGGCGGAGGCCCTCGGCCTTTGCCTGGAGGAGCGCCGGCCGCGTGTCGGGGAATGGCTGCCAGGCGCGCATCGAGCGGATGAAGGCATCGGCGTCCTTCTTGCGGAACGGCCAGCCGCGCTCCTCGCAGAACGCCTCGAGGCTCTGGGCGAGGATCTGCTTGTACGGTCGCCACCGGCCCGAGAGGAGGCCGAACTGGATGGTCTCCCAACGATCGCGCAGCACCTGGCCTCGCTCGAGTCGCGGGTCCTCGTGCCGCAGGGCGAGCTGATAGAGGAAGGCCGCCGCCCCGCCCTCCCAGTCGACGAGCGTGCCGTAGCAGTCGAAGGTCGCCACGCGGATGTCAGGTCGGTCCATGGGCTGACAGCCTAGCCGGTGGCGGACCGCTCATGAGTCGGTGGCCGGCGGCATCTGCCACGATGACGGCGTGTCGTCCCGCATCATCGCCCGCTATGACCGGCACGCCCGCGCGTACGACGACCATTGGGCGCCGGTCATCGCGCCGGCCGCGGTGCGCGTCCTGGACCTCGTCGCACCGTGGCTCCCGGGCGATGGCGCTGGTCGAACCTTGCTCGATGTCGGTGCCGGGACGGGGACGCTCGGTCGCGCCGCCGCTCGGCGTTGGCCGAGCGTCGAGATCATCGCGCTCGACCCGTCGTCCGAGATGCTCGCGCTGGCCGCCCATCGCCTGCGCGCCGACGGCGCCGGCGACGCGCGGATGGTCGTCGCGCCGGCCGACGCGATGCCGCTCCCGGAGGCGTCGGTCGACGTGGTGGTCAGCTCGTTCGCGCTCCAGCTCGTGCCCGACCGGCCGGCCGCGCTGCGCGAGATCCGTCGCGTCCTGCGCTCGGACGGCCGGCTCGCCTACGTCACGTGGCTCGACCGAGGCGAGCCGTTCGCACCCCACGAAGCGTTCGATGAGGCGGTCCTCGACCTCGATATCGATGAACCCGACGAGCCCGAGGACGACCGCGCCGGCGACCTCGCCTCGGCCGGCGCCGCGACCGCCCAGCTCAGGCGCGCAGGCTTCGTCAGCTGCGGCGCACGCACGGTCGGCCTGCGACATACCTGGACGCCGGAGTCGTTCCTGGCCTACAAGCTCGAGTGCGACGAGTCGGCGCTCATGGACTGGCTGTCGCGCGGCGAACGGGCACGGCTCGAGCGCTACGCCCGTCGCCGGCTGGCCGCGCTGCCCGCCGAGGCTTATGTCTGGGGCACCGAGGTCGTCGTCGCCTGGGCCTGTGTGCCGTCGACCGAGACCCGCATCGCCAGCGCGGCGGCGATGAAGCCGAGAGCGGCAGCCGAGAGGAAGACGAGCGAGTAGTCGCCCAGCACGTCGTAGGCGATGCCGCCCAGCAGCGCCGCCAGGGCCGCCCCTGCCATGTGGGCGAAGAAGATCCAGCCGTAGATCGTGCCCAGGCTCGCCCGGCCGAAGAGCTGGGCGGTCAGGTTCGTGGTCGGCGGCACCGTGGCGATCCAGTCGAGTCCGTAGACGATGGCGAAGCCGAAGAGCGCCGGCACACCCGAGATGAAGGGCAGCGACGCGATGCCCACCGCGCGCAGACCGTAGTAGACGGCCAGCAGCCGGCGGTTGTCGTACCGATCGGTCAGCCAGCCCGAGCCGAGCGTGCCGACGACGTTCATGAGGCCCATGACCCCGACCGCCGTGGCCGCCGTGACCTCGCTGTAGCCATGATCGATGGCATGCGGGATGAGGTGCGTGCCGATGAGCCCGTTGCTGGTATAGCCGCACACGAAGAAGCTCGACGCCAGGAGCCAGAAGTCGCCGCTTCGGACGGCGCCCCGGATGGTCGTCGTGCGCGAGTCCTCGGCGGCGTCGGCCGCCACCGCGGCCGCGCTGCCGTCGTCGCCGTAGCGCCGCAGGCCGACATCCTCGGGTCGGTTGCGCAGGAAGATGGCCAGCGGCACCGTCGCGATCACGACCGCCAGAGCCATCGCGCCGACGGCCGCTCGCCAGCCGGACGACACCGTGATGGCGACGAGCGTGGGCAGGAAGAGCAGCTGGCCCATCGAGGCCGCGGCCGCAAAGAGTCCGATGACCAGGCCGCGGTGGCTGCGGAACCAGCGCGTCGCCACCGTCGCCCCGACGACGCCGCCGATGGCACCCGTGCCGATGCCCACCGCCAGGCCCCAGAAGAGATACAGATACCAGAGGTCGGTCATGAACAGGAGCGGCATCAGGCCGATTGCGACGAGCAGCAGCCCGCCCACCGCGACAAGGCGCGGACCGAAGCGGTCGATGATGCCGCCAGCGAGCGGCGCGCCGAGGCCGAAGAAGAGGATGCTCACGGCGACCGCCAGCGAGATGCTCGCCCGGCTCCAACCGAACTCCGCCTCGAGCGGCTTGATGAGCGCACCGGGTGCCGCGCGCACGCCGGCCCCGACGAGCAGCCCCAGGAAGGTGACCGCGGCGACGACCCACGCGTAGTGCAGGCGTCGAGGTCGCATGGCGACGGCGGGTGCGTCCATGGGTCGCGAGCCTAGCAGGCGACCCGGCGTCAGCCGCCCAGTCGGAAGCCCGCCAGGAGTTGCTCGAAGCGCGCCCGGTCGGCGGCCTCGTTGCCGGGCGGGCTGAACCACTGGATGTCGCAGGCGACGCCGTCGGCGACGACGGCCAGATCCATGATGTAGGCGTCCTGGCCTTCGGCGGTGCCATGCCATGTCGAGAGGGTCGCGGGCACCGCGCCCGTGGCGGATTCGATGGTCAGGCTCTCTGCGGCCTCGGGCTCGGCACCCCAGAGCCCGCTGTAGAACGTCGTGCCCTCGGTCACCCAGCCCGGCAGCGGCATCGACCCGCCGGCGCAGTAGGTGATGACGTAGGCGCCTTCGAGTCCGATGAGGTGCCCGGAAGTGCCCCGCTCGGTGATCTCGGTGCCCTCCGGGAGGACGAGCGCATAGCGCAGCGCCGGCGACTGGAGCACGGCCAGCTCGCCAGGCGCTTGGACGTCTGCGGCCACGCCGAAGCGGATGTCCTCGAGGTCGACCGTCAGCGGCCCGGACGTGATGCGCATGGTGATCGGCGTCCCGTCCTCCGCCAGCCAGGCGTCGAGCGTCGCCGGGTCGCCTGGCGTGGCGTCGTCGAGACCGAGTTCGTCAGGACCGAGCGCGATGGACGACCGGACATGGCGGAGCTCCTGCCCGTCGACGGACTCGGGGCCGAGGTCCTCGAGCGCCGCCATCGAGCCCAGCGTCTCCGCCAGGCCCGCCCCGACGTCTGAGGTCACGACCTCCTGCCACGCGCCCGTGCCCCGGCGGCTGCTCGTCGTGTCGCCGACGCGCACCTCCTCCCAGGCCTCGATGCCGAGGGCGGTCTCGATCGCCGTCAGCATGCGCGTGTCGGCGCCGTCGTCGGCCAGCGCGCCCCAGAGTGGATAGACCTCGTCGGCGGTCAGCGTGTAGCTGCCGCGCAGGCCGGCCACGAGGTTGCGATCAGGAGCCGACATCATCGCCTGGAATCGACCGATGGCGTCGCTCGACGTGGGCGACGCGGTCGGGGCCGGGTTGGCGCAGGCCGTCACGGAGGTCGCCACAGCAAGCGCGAGGACGACGGTGAGCGCCGGAGCGGCTGGACGGCGGGCGCGGGAACCGGAGGGCATGCCGGACCGATTCTGCCGCCATCGTCCATGTCGCGCCGGTGCCGCCTCCTGGCCGTGGTCGGGTGTATGGTCAGAGCGATGACCGACCCGCTCGCGCTCGACCCGGTCCTCCCGCCGTCCGAGCGATCGCGCCTGGCGCACAACGACGAGGCGCTCTCGCACGGCGAGCGCTACGCCGCCTTCGAGGCGCACGTCACCGGCGGCGGCAAGGTCGAGGCCGGCGACTGGATGCCCGACGAGTACCGGACGGGCGTCCTGCGCTTCGTCGAGATGCACGCCAACTCGGAGCTCATGGGCGTCCTCCCGGAGCGCGAGTGGATCCTCCGGGCGCCGACCCTTCGACGCAAGCTCGCCCTGACGGCCAAGGTCCAGGACGAGGTCGGGCATGCCCAGCTGCTCTACCGCGTGGCCGAGGACCTGGGCAAGCCGCGCGAGCACATGCTCGACGACCTGCTGGCGGGCAAGACGAAGTTCCACAACGTCTTCCACTACCCGACCCGGACGTGGGGCGACGTGGGCATCATCGCCTGGCTCGTCGACGCCGCGGCCATCGTCGCCCAGCAGGCGCTGCGCGACTCGTCCTATGCGCCGTATGCCCGCACGATGCGCAAGATCTGCTGGGAGGAATCGGTCCACATCATGCACGGCCGCGACGTCGTGCTCACCCTCGTCAACGGCACCCCCGCCCAGTCCGAGCTTGCACAGGAGGCGCTCGATCGATGGTGGGGCCCGCTGATGCAGATGCACGGGCCGCGCACGCCGCGCGACAAGGACCGCGACCTGCACTGGCGGATCAAGGCCAAGTCGAGCGAGGAGCTGCGCCAGGAGTTCCTCTCGATCTACGTGCCGCGCCTGCGCGAGATCGGCCTGCGCATCCCCGACCCGGACCTCAGGCGCGACGAGGCGACCGGTGTCTGGTCGTACGCCGAGCCCGACTGGGACGAGCTGCGCACCGTCGTCACCAACCACGGTCCGATGTCCCAGGAGCGTCTCGCGTTCCGGCGCCTGAATCGCGACCAGTCGGCCTGGGTGCGGCACGCGGTGCTCGGCGTGCCCATCGCCGCCTGAGGGTCGGATGACCGACGAAGCGCCCGAGTCGGCCTCCGTCGACGGCCCGCCAGCGACGGTCCGCCAGGAGCCCTGGGAGGTCTTCCGCCAGGAGAAGGAGGGCGACCCGATGACGCATGGCGGCAGCGTCATGGCACCAGACGCGGAGCTCGCCATGCACTACGCCCGCGAGCTCTACGGCCGGCGCCAGGAGAGCTCCAGGCTGTGGGTCGTGCGCCGCGCGGACATCGGCGTGCTCGAGGATCCGGACCTGCTGCAGCCGCCGCTCGACCGTTCGTTCAAGAAGCCGGGCGGCTACGTCATGCGCGACAAGCTGGCCGATGCGAGGGCCCGGACCGGCGCGACGAAGAAGGTCGCGAGCGACCGATGACCACGACCAGGCTCGGCCTCGCAGCCGCCTTCCCGCCCGACACGCTCCACGCGCTCGAGGGGCTGTTGGGCGCGATGGCCGACGACGAGCTCGTCCTCGGCTACTGGGACTCCGAGTGGACCGGCATCGCGCCGATGCTCGAGGAGGACGTGGCCATGAGCTCGCTCGCCCAGGACGAGATCGGCCACGCCCGGGCGCTCTACGCACTGCTCGGCGAGCTGCGCGACGAGGACCCCGATCACCTCGCCTACGACCGCGACGTCGCCGACCTTCGACACGCGCGCCTGCTCGATCACCCGCGCACCGACTGGGCCTTCAGCATCGCCCGGCGCTGGCTGTACGACGAAGCCGATGCCGTCCGCCTCGAGGCCCTGGCCGGGTCGGCGTTCTCGCCGCTGGCCGAGCTGGTAGGCAAGATCCGGCGCGAGGAGGTCTACCACCGGCTCCATGCCACGGCCTGGCTGCGCCGCCTGGCTGACGCCGATGGCGAGCCGCGCGAACGGCTGCTGGCCGCCTGGCGGACCCTGCTGCCCGACGCCGCGACCGTCTTCACGCCGCTCGACGGCGAGCAGCGGCTGGTCGCGGCGGGGGTCATCGCAGCCACGAACGGGGAGCTCGAGACGCGCTGGCGGCAGGACATCGGCGGGACATGCCGCGAGCTCGGGCTCGCGGTGCCCGGCCCGGCGGCCGATCCGATGCATGGCCGGACGACCCACGGCGAGGCGGTCGCCTGGCTGTGGGGTGAAGCGACCATGGTCCGTCGGCTCGACCCGGAGGCGACGTGGTGAGCGCAGCGGCGACGGGGTCGAGCCTCGAAGCCCGCGCCTGGTCGGCGCTCGCGGAGGTCCCCGACCCCGAGCTGCCACTCGTGTCGGTCGTCGACCTCGGGCTCATCGGTCGGCTGGACGCGACATCCGAGCGCATCCGAGTCGAGCTGCTGCCGACCTTCGTCGGCTGCCACGCCCTCGAAGTCATGCAGGCCGCCATCGTCGAGCGCCTCACGGACCTGGCCCCCATCGTCGAGGTCGAGCCCGTGTTCGATCCGCCCTGGACATCCGACCGCATCACGGCCGACGGTCGCCGTCGGCTGGCGGCCATGGGCATCGCTCCGCCCGGCCCGGCCTCGAACGACCTCATCAGCCTCGACGCGCCGGTCGCCTGTCCGCTCTGCGGCTCGACACGGACCCGCCTCGAGAACGGCTTCGGCCCGACCCAGTGCCGGACGATCCGCTACTGCCTCGCCTGCCGCAACCCGTTCGAGGCCTTCAAGCCCGTCTGAGTCAGGCGAGGCCGATCTCGATCTCGACCTCGTCGCCGATCTCGACGCCGGCAGCCGCCATCATCGCCTTGCTCACGCTCAGCGCCAGGACCCCACCGCCAGCGGGCATGACGCTCGAAGTGAACGGGGCGCCGGCCAGGCTGCCGGTGACGCGGCGTTGCTTGAGGCCGCCAAGCGCGCTGGCGACCTCCGCCGGCAGGTCGGCGACGGCCAGACCACCCGGCTTGTCGGGTTTCCAGGTGCGGATCGTGGCGCGACAGCGTTGCGGATCGGTCATCGCACCATCATCCGACGTCGGGCAACTGCTCGGCTAGACTGGCCGCCATTCCCGCCCGCTGGCGGCGGATCGTCGGAACCCCCACCGTGAGTCCCTCCATGCGCCCGCTCCGCGTGCTCCTGGTCGGTGTCGGCACCGTCGGCGAAGCCATCGCTGTCGTGGCCCACGGCCGGCCGTGGATCGAGACCCTCGTGCTCGCCGACTACGACGTCGAGCGTGCCACGCGCGTCCAGGCGCGCCTCGGCGGCACCGAGTCTTCCGGTGACGCGGCCGCCCGCTTCCCGGTCGAGCGCATCGACGCCCGCGACCAGGGCCAGGTCGTCGCGCTGGCTCGCAAGCACCGGGTCGATCTGGTCATGAACGCGGCCGACCCGCGCTTCATCCCGCCCATCTTCGATGGCGCGTTCGAGGCCGGCGCCGGCTACATCGACATGGCCACCAGCCTGTCGGAGCCCCATCCGACCGACCCCTTCAACCAGGTCGGCGTGCCGCTCGCCGATTACCAGTTCCGGCAACACGAGCAGTGGCGGGCAGCCGGTCGTCTGGCCATCCTGGGCACGGGCATGGATCCGGGCCTTACGGATGTCTTCGCCCGCTACGCCGCGGACCACCTGTTCGACGAGGTCGACGAGGTCCATGTGCGCGATGGTGGCGATCTCGAGATCCGGGGCTACCCGTTCGCACCCGTGTTCAGCATCTGGACGACCATCGAGGAGTGCCTCAACCCGCCCATCATCTGGGAGCGGGGGAGGGGTCTCTACACGACCGAGCCCTTCTCGGCCCCCGAGCCGTTCGTCTTCCCCGAGGGCATCGGGCCGGTCGAGTGCGTCAACGTCGAGCACGAGGAGGTCATGCTCGTGCCGCGTCATATCGACTGCCGCCGGGTGACCTTCAAGTACGCCCTGGGCACCGACTTCATCGCCATCCTCAAGACACTCCATCGGCTTGGCCTCGACTCGACCCGACCGATCGAGGTCAAGGGCGTCGAGGTCGCCCCGCGCGACGTGGTCGCCGCCCTGACCCCCGATCCGGCCACGGTCGGCGACCGGATGTTCGGGCGCGCCATCGTCGGGACGTGGGTGCTCGGCCGCAAGGACGGCCAGCCGCGCGAGGTCTACCTCTACCAGAAGACCGTCGGCGAGGACTGCTGGCGCGATCTCGGCCTGCAGGCCGTCGGGTGGCAGACGGGCTTCAACCCGGTCATCGCCATGGAGATGCTCGCGTCGGGCGCCTGGTCGAGTGCCGGGGTGCTCGGGCCGGAGGCCTTCCCGGCCGATGCCTACCTCCAGGCGATGACCTCGCACGGCATCCACTGGGCGATGGAGGAGCGTGAGCCCGGGGCGAACCGCCCGACCTGAGGCAGCGTCGTCGTGACCGGCCGCGAGTCCGTCCTGGACGACGTCTCCGCACGGCAGGCGGCCGCCGTCGTCCGGTTGCTGAGGTCGGAGCTCGCGTCGAAGCTCGTCGGCGTCTACCTCCACGGATCGGCCGTCCTCGGTGGCCTGCGTCCCGGGAGCGACCTCGACATCCTCGCCGTCGTCAGCCGGCGGACGACGATCGCCGAGCGCCGGCACCTCGTGACGGGGGTCATGCGCCTGTCCGGTCGGCAGGCCCGGCCACCGGCGCGACCGGTCGAGCTGACCATCGTCCGCCAGCGAGCTGTTCGACCGTGGCGGTACCCGCCCAGATCGGAGCTGCTGTATGGCGAGTGGCTGCGTGACGATTACGAGGCCGGCTTCACCCCGGGCTCGGAGCGCAGCCCGGACCTGGCGCTGCTCATCAGCCTCGTCCTGCACGGTGACCAGCCGCTCGTCGGCCCGCCGCCTGCCCAGGTCCTCGACCCGGTCCCGACGGCCGACCTCGTCCGCGCCGGGATCGCAGGCATCCCCGGGCTTCGGGCCGACCTCGAAACGGACACGACGAACGTGTTGCTGACGCTGGCACGCATCTGGGTCACGACGGCGACAGGCGCCATCGTGCCCAAGGACACAGCCGCCGACCTCGCGTCGGACGTGCTTCCCGACGCGGATCGGGCCGTCCTGGCGCACGCCCGCAACGTGTATCTCGGCGTCGCGGCTGACGACTGGTCCGACCAGCTGGCCCTCGCCGGCGGGTCGGCCGACCACCTGATCGCAGCCATCGAGCGCGCGTCTGCCGTCGGGGGTTGACAGGCTCCTTCGGCCGAGATAGCATAACCACAATGTTATGGAAGGAAGTGGTTATGGATGATGATCGACTCGCTTGACGCCGTCTTCGGCGCGCTGGCCGATCCCACGCGACGGGCGATCCTCGCCCGGCTGACCGAGGGTGACGCCAACGTGGCGGAGCTGGCGGCGCCGTTCCAGGTCTCGCAGCCGGCCATCTCCCGGCACCTCAAGGTGCTCGAGGGGGCCGGTCTCATCTCACGGCGACGCCAGGCGACCGCCCGGCTGAGCCACCTCGAGCCAGACCCGTTGCGCGAGGCGACCGACTGGCTCGACCGCTACCGGCAGTTCTGGGAGGAGCGCTACGAGGCCCTCGACTCCCTGCTCGAACGCCTGCAGCAGCAGGCACCACCATCGGCCGACAAGGCCAGGAACGAATCGAAAGGCAGGCAGCGACCATGAGCAAGACCACCGTCATCGCCACCCCGGGTGTCCCGCAGGCCATCGTGACCCGAGAGTTCGACGCCCCGCGGGACCTCGTCTTCCGCGCCTGGACCGAGCCTGAGCTGCTTCGCCAGTGGCTCGGCCCTCGGAAGTACCAGATGACCATCGAGCGCTGGGACCTGCGCGACGGCGGGAGCTATCGCTACACGCATAGCGACGACGCCGGCAACGTGCACGCCTTCCACGGCGTGTTCCACGGTGACGCATCGCCCGACCAGATGGTCCAGACCTTCGAGTACGAGGGCTACCCGGGCCACGTCTCCTTCGACACGCTGACGCTCGAGGACCGCGACGGTCGGACGCTCGTCCGGACGAACAGCCTCTTCCAGTCGGTCGAGGATCGCGACGGGATGATCGACAACGGCATGACCGAGGGCATGGACGAGGGCTTCGACCGCCTCGACGAGCTCCTGGCGGGGATGCTCGCGCGGGCCTGAGGTCCGGACGAGCCGCCAAGGACCGGGTGCGTCAGGCGCCCGGTCCTTCGGCGTCTGGCGGCACGTTCTGGTTGCGGTGGAAGAGGTTCGTCGGGTCGTAGCGGGCCTTGAGGGCGGCCAGCCGGCGCCAGGTCGACCCCGGATAGGCGGCCCGCACCGCAGCCTCGCCTTCAGGGCCGATGAAGTTCACGTAGCGCGCCCCGTCGCCCTGCTCGATGGCGGCGGCGAACTCGGCCACCCACGCCAGGCGCGCCGCCCGGTCGTCCGGCCCGTCGTAGAAGGTCGCCACGTTGACCATGATCCGCCGCGCCCGATGGGCGTACGCGGTCGCGTCGGCCGGCACGCGCGCGATGGCGCCTCCGAGGACGCGCACCTGCGCGACGCGGAGGGCGGCGTCGGAATCGCGCAGGAACCGCAGGATGGTCGCCGCATCGTCCAGCCCGACCCGATCCATGAACAGGGTCCGGGCGACCGCCATCGGGTGATAGCCCTCCTCCGGCTCCTCCTCCGGGAAGTAGATTGCGGGGTAGGGCGCCTCGTGGACGAGGTCGGCGATGGGCGTCGCCAGCGCCCGAAGGGGAGCGATGGCAGCTTCGCCGGCGGCCGTCTCGCCGGCCCAGCAGACGATCGCGAAGATGACGATCTCGCCGTGGTGCGCCTCGGGCACGAAGGGCATCGGCGGACAGGGCATGACGTTGGCGATCGTCGACAGCTCGTCCGGCGCCGCGTCCGAAGCGGCCACGAAGCCGGCGATCGTTTCTGGCGTGGCGGGCAGGATGAGCATGCCGCCGACCATCGACGGCAGCTCGTGCAAGCGGAACTGGAAGCGCGTCGCCACGCCGAGGTTGCCGCCACCCCCGCGGACGGCCCAGAAGAGGTCGGGATCGTTGGCCTCGTCGACGATGCGGATGTGGCCGTCGGCGGTGACCAGTTCGCAGGCGAGCAGGGAGTCGATGGTCAGGCCGTGCTTCCTGCCCAGGTAGCCCGCGCCGCCACCGAGGGTGATGCCGCCGAGGCCCACCGAGCCGGTGTCGCCGAAGCCCGTGGCCAGCCCATGGGCGCCGACCGCCGTCGTATAGGCGCCCGCCGTCATGCCACTGCCCGCCCACGCCGTGCGACCCTCGACATCGATCTCGATGCCGTCGAGGTCGCGCACGTCGATGACGATGCCGCCATCGGTCGAGCCGTGGCCGGCCGGGCTATGGCCGCCGCTGCGGACGGCGAGCTCGATGCCCGAGTCGCGCGCGACCGTGACGACCGCGGCCACGTCCTCCGCGCCGACGACCCTGGCGATGGCCGCCGGATGCAGGTCGATGTCGCCCGGCACGAGCTGTCGGAAGGCGTCGTAGTCGGGGTCCTCGGGCGTGATGACACGTCCGGCCAGCGTTGTGCGCAGGCGGTCGATGGCCGATGCGGTCTCGCTCATGGTGTCGGTCACGTCGCGCCTCCTGATCGGGGTCGGGCGGGTGCGCGGGCTGTGCCGCGCCCTTGTCGAACCGTGTCGCGTCATGGTCGCACCCCCGTCCCGGATGTGCGTTGCGACCATGTGACGGTGCCGCTCGGGAAGGTCACAGCGGCCTCGCAGGCCGACGAGGCTAGACTGCGGGCATGACCGCGCCCGCGAACGTCGTGACGCCCCAGCCGGAGGAAGGCCGATGGCGTGATCGATCGCTTCGGATGCGCCCGCGCACGGCGGCCATCGTCGGCCTCGTGATGGCGGTCCCCATCGGCCTGCTCTTCCTCGCCGTCATCGTCGGTCTCCAGCCACTCGGCGACGCGCTGCGTGCGGTGCTGACGACCGACGGCTCCCAGCCGAATACGCTCGGACGCGTGTACATGCTCGTCGGCCTGCTGCTCCTGCCGGTCGCCCTGGGCGTGACCACGTGGCCGATGATCCGCCCGATCGACGACCGTCGGCGGCTGTATGTCGCCAACATCGCCGTCGCCGCCGTCATCGGGTTGCTCATCTGGGTGACGTGGGGCGAGCTCGCGGTCGAGGTCGTCCGCTGCGACGTGATGGGCATCCCGAACTGCGACTGACGGGCCGGCAAGCCGTTGCCGTCAAGCGGGGCGGCAGACCTTGCAGCCGCGATAACCGGCCGCCGCCGCGTCGTCGAGCGATGCGAACGGCACCCGATGGCGCGTCATGACGCGCTTCGCGTAGCGGCATGTCGGCAGGCAGACGATGTGGGTCGTGTCGCTGCCGACGTAGCGCTCGCCGTGGGTGGCGAGCTGCTCGAAGGCGTCGGGGTCGAGGCCCTCGGCAGCCAGCGCCAGTCGCTTGACCGCGCTGCCCCAGGCGTAGTCGCCGATGTGCCCATCGCTGCGGACGATGCGATGGCAGGGGATGAGGATGGGCACTGGGTTGTGGCCCAACGCCGTCCCCACGGCCCGGACCGCCTTGGGGCGTCCGACCTCGCGGGCCAGCCAGGCGTAGGGCCGGATCTCGCCCGGTGGGATGGTTCGGGCGCCCTCGAGCACATCGGTGGCGAAGGGCGTGAGGCCTCGGAGATCGAAGGTCAGGCCGCGCGACCGGCCGTCGACGAGCGCCTTGCTCACCCGACTGAAGACCCCGGACTCCGGCCGCTTGGCAGCTCGGATCGTGCGCCCGAAACGGGCGCCGAACGCATCCTCGAAGGCACTGCCGGCGTCAGGATGCTCGGCCAGCCAGGTGGCCGACACGCCACGGCCGTTGTAGGCCACGAAGATCGGCCCGACGCCGGCGTCGGCCGTGAAGTACTCGTCGGCGAGGCCGACGCGCACGAGGACGGTCGGGACCAGATCGGTCGGAGCGCTCGGCCGCAGTGCCGCGAGCTCAGGCACCGTCGGCTCGCCGTTTTCGCCGCGGCGGCCGTCGCCCGAGGCATGCATGGTGGTCGGCGTCATAGTTGGGCCTCCTGGAGCACCGACGCGCGCAACAGCGCGACGCCGCGATGGACATGGGTCTTGACGGTGTTGACGGGGCGGTCGAGAGCGACCGCGCACTCTTCGTAGCTCAGGCCGTGGACGTGGCGCAGTTCGACGGCCGTGCGATAGCGGTCGGGCAGGGCTGCCAGCCTGGCCGTCCACTCGAGATCGGCCTCGCGTGCCAGCACCATCGACTCCGGCGCCGGCCCCGGGTCGGCCGGCGGGGCGATCGCCAGCGGCGATGTGTCCCAGGCGACCTCGACCGGTCGGCTCCGTCGCGCTCGTGCGCGATTGCGACACAGGTTCATCGTGATGCGCGCCAGCCAGGCTCGCAGTCGGAGCGACCGGATGCGCTCGGTGTCGTAGGACGCCAGCGCACCGTAGGCGCGCACGAACGCGTCCTGGGCGATGTCCTCGGCGGCCGCCGCATCGCGCGTCGAACGAAGGGCGATGCCGAAGACGAGGTCCTGCTCGACGAGCACGAGCGCCTCGAAGGCGGCATCGAGATCGCGAGCGAGGCGGGCGGTCAGGTCGGTCTCGTCCATCGAGGACATCAACACGCCAGCGTCGGACGCGGTTTCAGTGGTCGGCCTCCCGGGCCAGTGCGACCGCCGCTGCCGGCGTGCCGCGGAACGGCTCGCCGTGTCCGGGCAGGATGAGCTCGGCGCTCAAGCCCTCGAGGCGCGCCAGCGAGGCAAAAGCGCCGGAGGGGTCGCTGGAGAAGGCCGCGGGCGCGAGGCGCGGGCCGGTCGAGCCGTTGACTGCGTTGAGGGTCACGATGGCGTCGCCGGTGCAAAGCACGCCGCGATCCTCGAACAGGATGGCGGCCGAGCCTGGCGTGTGACCCGGGGCGTGGACGATGCGCGGATGGCCCGGCGCGTCGACGACCTGGCCGTCGGCGAACGCGCTGGCCTCGGCGACGGCCGGCGTCGATAGCGCGCCATGGCGGGCGAGGTACCAGAGCAGTCGATAGGCGAAGCCGTGTCGCAGCGCCGTCCACAGGCCGACCGTGTTGTCCGGTGCGTTGGGCGGTCGCTTGCCTGCCAGCAGCGCGTCGCGATCGGCCTCGTGGATGTGCACCCGCGCTGGTGCCTCGGCGCGGATGCGGTCGGCCATGCCGATGTGGTCGACGTGGGCGTGGGTCAGCAGGACGGCG
>DATBSD010000133.1:0-11739 GCA_036559965.1 Candidatus Limnocylindrales bacterium | reverse complement strand
GTTCGAGGCGGCCTGTCTCGCCCGCCCAGCCCTGCTCGTCGCCGCGGCCGACGATCAGCTGGCGGTGGGACCCGCGTGGGCGTCGACCGGCGCTGCGGATTACCTGGGCGACGGTCGGAGGATCGACCCGATGTCGGTCATGGCGGCGATCGATGCCCTCGTCGCCGACCCTGCCCGGCGGACCGCCATGAGCACCGCGGGATGGGATACCGTCGATGGTCACGCCGCCGACCGGATCGCCGAGGCCGCCCTCGCGGTCGCAGCCGCCGGTCGAGCGAAGGCCTCGGAGCTGGAGCACAGGTGAACGACGAACGATCGACGCCGGACGACCGCGAGCGTGACCCGGCGGGCGGGGATGGGCAGGACCGTGGTGGAGCGACGGTCGCGGCCGGCGCCTCGGCCGAAGCGCCGGTCCCCGAGGAGCTCTGGGGTGGCGCGTTCGGTGACGCCTATGTCGAGCGCAACGCCAGTCTCGACGAGCGACGGGCCGCGTTCTGGCGCGACCTGCTGGACGATCTGAGATCCTCGACGGTGCTCGAGGTCGGCTGTGGTCAAGGCGGCAACATCGGACCGCTCTCGCGGCTCCTGCCACCCGACCAGGTCTGGGGCGTCGACGTCAACGAGACGGCGCTCGCCCGCGCGCGCGCCAACGCGCCGGGCACGAACCTCAGCCAGGCGTCGGCACGCGCCCTGCCTTTCCCCGACCGGTCCTTCGACCTCGTGTTCACGATGGGCGTGCTCATCCACCAGCCGGACGACCTGTTGCCGGCGGTCATGGACGAGATCGTGCGGGTGGCCGACCGATTCGTGCTCGCCGGCGAGTACCACGCCGACGAGACCGTGGCCCTCGACTACCGGGGCGTCCAGGGTGCGTTGTTCAAGCGCGACTACGGCCGCCTGTACCTCGAGCGCTACCCGTCGCTGACGCTACGCCGGTCCGGATTCCTGGACCAGGACGCCGGCTTCGACCGGCTGACGGTCAGCGTCCTCGAGCGGCGCGCCGACGGGTAGCGCGAAGACCAGACCGTCCGCGTCGGCGTCCGGCGCCACGCGTTGGAATCCGGCTCTCTCGAAGAGCGCGATCGAAGCCGCGTTCTCGGGACGCACCCGGGCCACATAGCGACCACCGCCGAGGGCGGGACTGCGCTGCGCCGCCGCCATGGCGGCCCGCAGCAGGGGACGGGCGAGCCCTTCGCCGCGCGCCTCCGGGGCGATGGCGATGCTGACCTCGACGTCGCCGTCCGCCTCCCGCTCCAGACGTACCTGGCCGATGAGCCGCCGGCCGAGCAGTCCGATGGAGAAGCGCGTCGCCTCGGAGGCCAGGCGCGACGACAACCAGGCGACATGGGTCGGCCGATCGATCGGCTCGGAGTGGAACGACATCGCTCGAGTGGTCTCGTCGTTGGCCCACGCAAGGAGCAGGTCGGCGTCCTCGGACGTCGCCGGCCGCACCCGAACGGGCGGCCGCTCGAGCAGCGATCCGATGGCATCGACGATGCGCCCCGTCGCGTCGCCGGGCTCGAAATGGCGAGCCAGGAACGCACCTCGCGCTGTCGGCTCGAGCGGCCTCGGGTCACGCATGAAGCGGACGACGTCGTCGACCGAGCCGACCGGCACCGCCACGCCGGCCGCGGCGTAACCGAGCATGTCGCTGAAGGCCTGCCCGACGGCGATGAGGTTCGGCGTCCCCGCGACGACGGCGTCCGTGAGGACCGTCGAGTGCAGGCCGAGATGGGCGTCGGCCGAACGGAGCAGCCGATAGAGGTCGAAGTCGCGCACGCTCGACATGGCCGGCGGCGCGTAGCCTCCGGCGCTCGCGAGGCCGGTCAGCACGGCCTCGTACGGCGCCTCGGAGCGCTCGCGAGGATGGAGCTTGAAGACGACATGCACGCCCGGCAGGACACCTCCGAGGAGCCGAGCGACCATCTCCACGCTGTAGATGTCGCCGCCGACCGGGTTGTGGGCGACCGAGACGACGAGCAGCCGGTCCCCGGCGCGCACGCCGAGCTCACGGCGGACATCGTCCCGCTCGGTCGGCGTGGCCGGTCTGCGCGACGCATCCGGATCCGCCCGCGACGAGCCCGTGACCCGCACCTCGGCCTCCTCGTAGCCGCCGAGATCGAGCAGCAGGTCGCGCTCGTATGCCCCGAAAAGGCACGTCAGGTCCGGCAGCATCAGCGCCGGGTGGCGCGGGTGACAGTACTCGGGGTTGTTGGGGTAGATGACGCCGTGCTGGACGGCCACGCTCGGGATGCCCGACCGACGGGCCGCCGCCAGCCAGAGCGTGCGCACGCCCTCGTGATCGACGAACAGGATGCGTGGCCGAAGCTCGGCCATCAGCCGCTCGGCCATCTGTAGCCAGCGCACCTGGCTGAGCACGCGCGGTCCGGCTCGCACGACGATGAGTCGGTGGAGCGCCGGGCCGAGGTCGCAGCCGGCCACAACGAGCGGGACATTCGAGACCTCGGCCAGCCGCGCGTTCAGATCATCGACCGTGATCCGGTCGTCTTCGGGCCGTCCGAAGCGCGCCGGCACGACCGTGTTCGGGACCAGGTGGTCGTCCCCCTCGAGCGCGGCCCAGTCGCGCTCGGCGCGATGGTCGAGCGCGAGCCCGATGGTCATGATCGGCAGGCCCGAGGCTGCCAGCCGATCGAGCACGAGTGCCAGGTGTGGGTCGACGAAGCGTCGCCGACCGGCCACGTGGATGACCTGGAAGAAGCGCGCCGACGCGACCGACAACGCGCCGCCCGGCTCGGCCACGAGGTGGTCGAACCGTGCGTCGAGCGAGAGCTGACGGTCCTCGAGCTCGCGCTTGGAGGCCGACACTCGCTGCCCGGTCAGGCGTCGAAGATTGCGCCGCGCGGCCCGGCCGAGGAAGCGCAGGGACGCCATCGGGCCGCGGTCCGCGACCGTCGCCTGCGCGCGCGCCGGGGCCGGCGCTGCCGGCGCCTCAGGATCGACCGCGTCGACGGTCAGGCCGGGCCTCGCCAGAGCAGCCGCCTGGGCGGCGTCGACGAGCGCCGCATGATCGCTCGGCACGGCGATCGACACGTGGTCGGTCGAGAGCAGACCGGACACGACATGGCACCAGATCATCCGTTCGTGGAGGTCCCAGCGGATCTTCATCCGGAACTGGAACCACCAGGTCACGCCGTCGACCACCATGCGGTCGGCCAGGCCGGCTTCGTCGGCCCACGCATCGAGGCGCTCCTGCGATTCGTTGAACAGGTCGACCCGTGCCAGCAGCTCGTGGAAGACGAGCCGGATGGGTCGCACGTCGGCACGTTCGCCACGCTCCGGTGTCCAGGTCACGTCGAGCACGACGATGTCGGTCGCCGGGTCCGGTGCGGGCGCATCGGTGACCCGGCGGACGAAGCGGAGCTGACGGCCCGGCGTGGCGCGCGTGGTCGGGGCCGAAGCCTGGGTCACCTCGAGAGTCTGCCACAGTCACCGGTCGGGTCGGCGACGACGGCCAGCCCGATCAGAGGCCGAACGCGGCCGTGCTACCCTTCCGCGGTCCATGACATCCACATCCGAGGCACCGGCCTCGTTCCGCTCGTCCGCGGTGCGGCCCGGACCCATCGGCCTCCTTCGTGAGGCCGCCGCCGAGGTCCTGTCACGCCGCCGCCTGATCCGCTACCTGGTCCAGGCGGACATCAAGAAGAAGGGCGCGGACACCTTCCTGGGCAACGTCTGGTGGGTCGTCGACCCGATCCTCCAGATGGTCGTCTACGCCATCCTCGTGACGCTCATCTTCCAGCGCCATCAGCCCGACTACCCACTCTTCATCTTCTCGGCCATCCTGCCCTGGAAGTGGTTCGCCACGGCGGTCCATGACGGCGTCACCTCGGTCGTCGGCTCGGAGCGGCTGATCAAGCAGGTCCAGTTCCCGAAGCTCGTGCTGCCGACGGCATCCGCCATCTCGGGCATCGCCAACTTCGTCTTCGGGCTCATCCCCCTGGCGTTCATGCTTGTGGTCATCTATCCCCACCGGCTGACGCCCTGGGTGCTGGCCATCCCGGCCATCGCATTCGTGCAGCTGCTGTTCACGCTGCCGGTCGCCTTCGCGGCCGCGTCGTCGAACGTGTTCTATCGCGACATCGGCAACCTCACCCGCCATGTCCTGCGGCTCTGGTTCTACCTCTCGCCGGCGCTCTACGGCATCGACCTCATCCTTTCCATGAGCGAGCGCTATCCGATCGTCGGGACGCTCATGCTGCTCAACCCGTTCACGACGCTCTTCACGGCCTACCGGGCCGTCATCTACGAGGGCACGAGCCCGGACTGGGCCGCGCTGGCCGTCCTCGCTGCTGCGTCGATCGGCCTGCTGCTCCTCGCGACGTGGTATTTCAAGCGCGTCGAGCCAGCCTTCGCGAAGGTCCTCTAGATGGCTGTCGATCTCCTCCAACAGGTGCCCAGCACGAGCCCGGTCGCCATCGACGTCCGGGGCCTCGGCGTGAGCTACAGCCTGCGCTTCACGCGCGGCAACAAGATGCGCACGTCGTTCGCGGGCCTGCTTCGGCCGCGCTCGGGCGAGTCGGCGTTCTGGGCGCTGAGCGACGTCAGCTTCCGGGTCGTGCATGGCGAGTCGCTGGCGGTCATCGGGCCCAACGGCGCCGGCAAGAGCACGCTGCTTCAGGTCCTGGCCGGCATCATCATGCCCTCGACCGGCGTCGTCGAGGTGGCGGGCCACGTCTCGAGCCTGCTGTCCCTCGGTGCCGGCTTCGACTCCGACCTCTCCGGTGTCGACAACATCCGCCTCGCGGGTGCGTTCCTGGGCCTGCCCTCCGACGAGGTCGAACGACGGCTGCCGGGCATCGTCGACTATGCCGACCTCGGGCCGTTCATCGACGTGCCCATCAAGACGTATTCGTCTGGCATGCGCGCGCGACTAGGCTTCTCGATCGCGACATCGGTCGAGCCCGACATCCTGCTCCTCGATGAGGTCCTCGCGACCGGCGACGCCGACTTCCGGACGAAGTCCAAGGCGCGCGTGCTCGAGCTCGTCAAGGAGGCCCGCGCCATCGTGCTCGTGACCCACGACATGGCGTGGGTCGTCGAATACTGCAACCGCGCCATCCTGCTCGAGAAGGGCCGCATCGTGGCCGAGGGCGAGCCGGGCGAGGTCGTCGAGATCCACCGCGAGAACTCCGAGCGCCGGAAAGCCGAAAAGGAGGCCGCCGGCGTGCTGTCACTCGTCGAACGGCCGCGCGGCCGCGGCCGCCGGCGCCGCCGCTGAGGTCCGCGCCCTAGCGCCGACGGCCTCGGACGATCGCCCACAGGATGCCGAAGACGGCACCCATGGCCAGCCCTCCCCGCCAATCGATGAGGATGCGGCCGGGACCGGTCACGCTGCGCGCGATGACGAGGCCGGCGAAGGAGCGCTCGCCGAGCTCGACGTCCCGCGCCAGGATGGTCCGAGCGAGGGTCTGCTCGATGTGCACCGTGCCGCGCGCAAGGATCAGGCGGGCGATGCCCTGACGCATCTCGACCCGGTCGCCGATGAGGACACCCGCGCCACCCATGTGGATCGACGCCTGCTCGGCCCGCACGATGCCGACACCACCCTGCGTCACGTGCAGCTCGTCGACCTCGGCTCGGCCGACGCCACCCTGGCGGACCTCGAGACGTTGCGCGTGGGCGTCCTGGACGCCGCCCTGCGTGACGGTCACGGTGTCCGCCTCGACGTGGCCGGCGCCACCTTGGCTGATGGCCACCGATCCGGCTCGTACGACCTCGTCAGCTGCCATGACCGGCACCAGCGCGGGATCCCCCGCCGTCCCCGTCGCCGTGGCTGCGGCGGCCTTCGTGGCCGAGCGCGGTCGGCGTGGGCGCTTCGGGCTGGAAGACTTGGCTGCCGGCGCCGATGCCGTGGTGTCGGTCTCGTCGATGGCCTCGTTCATGGCCCGCCCCTCGGCCTCGGCCAGGCCGTCGGAGCGCGGTACGGGCTTGCGGTCGCTCATCGGACGGCTCCTCGTGTCGAGTGCCGGACGAGCGGCCGGCGCGCCTGCGCGTAGGGTAGCGCGGCGGGCACGCGACGGCCGACGAAGCCGATCCGCCGTTCGGCTGCTACCATCCCGCGCGCCATGACCGACCGTCCAGCCGTCGTTCCCGCGCTGCCCGCTGTGCGGACCGCGCGGCGTGCCGCACGCGCCGTCCTCGCGGTCATGCTCGTCGTGGTCATCGCCGCCGCGTGCACGCCATCGACGGACGAGCCCACAGCGAGCGCGAGCACGCCGCGCCCGACCGCCAGGGCGACTGCAGTCCCCACGCCCGAACCGACAGCGGTGCCCACGCCATCGCCGACGCCCGAACCGACGCCCGTGCCGACGCCGACGCCCGTGGCCGCGGTCAGCAACGGCGTCTGGATCCCGGCCGACAAGGCCGAGATCGCGACGCGACACCCCATCGCGGTCATGATCGACGATGCCGCCGCCGCCCGGCCGCAGTCGGGCCTCGCGCAGGCGGACGTCTTCTACCAGGCACTGGCCGAAGGCGGCATCCCTCGCTACATGGCCATCTTCCAGGTCGGCGACCCGCCGGCGGTCGGGCCCGTCCGGAGCGCGCGCCGCTACTACGTAGGTTGGGCCAAGGAGTGGCGCGCACTGTACGCCCACGCGGGCGGTGCCCCCAACGCGCTGGCCGCCATCCGTCAGGCCAACCGGCGGACCCTCTGGGACGCCGACCAGTTCCGCTTCGGCAACACGCTCTATCGGGTCGGATTCCGATTCGCGCCGCACAACGTCTATTCGACCGGCAAGAAGCTGCGCGCGCTGGGCCGGCGACTCGGGGCCACGGCGCCATTCACCAAGCCACTCTGGACCTTCAAGGAGCCGGCGGACCTGGCCGAGCGGCCGGTCGGCGGCTCGATCAGCGTGCCTTACCGGGCGAACAGGATCAGCTATCGCTACGACCGCGAGAAGGATCGCTACATCCGCGGCGTGTCGGGGGTCAAGACCCAGAAGGACGGGACCACGAAGGCCGTCGTCGCGCCGAGCAACGTGATCGTGCTCTTCATGGGCACGGGCGCGCTGGGCAACGACCAGTTCTCCCGCAACAACGTGAGGAAGCACCGCATCGACATCGACTACATCGGCACCGGCAAGGCGCTCGTCTTCCGCGACGGCCAGGCCATCAAGGCGACCTGGTCGAAGGCCAAGGAGAACGCGCCGACACGCATCCTCTACGCGGGCGGCCCCGACAAGGGCAAGCCCGTGCCGCTCGTGCGCGGTCAGATCGCCATCCAGGTCGTGCCCAGGTCGACGAACGTGACCTGGAAGCTGGGCAAGCCCGCACCGCCGCCGACGGCCCCGACTCCGCCACCGGTGCCCGAGCGGGCGCTCTGACCGACGCTCAGACGCGCGAGGCCACGGCCTCCGCGTAGACGACCCGCGTCTCGCGAGCGACGTCGGCCCAGGTGCGCCGCGGAGCGGCGGCGCGCTGGGCGGCCTGGCGGACGAGCTGGCTGCGGATGGCGCCATCGGCCCACACGGCTCGCAGTGCCGCGGCCAGCCGGGCAGCGTCGCGCGGCTCGACGATGATGCCGGCCTTGGCCACGAACTCAGGCAGGGGACCCGTGCGTGAGGCGACGACCGGTATGCCCATCGCCAGCGCCTCGAGGACGGACAGGCCGGTGCCTTCGCTGAGACACGGGAAGACGAAGCCGGCGGCGCCCGCTTCGAGCGTGGCCAGCTCGCCCGGCGTCAGGCGAGGCGTCAGGCGCACGAGGTCGGCGACGCCGGACCGCTCGGCCGCCCGACCCATCGCGGCCACGTCGGCCGCGGTCGTGGCTGCGGCGCCCGCCAGGACGATGAGCGGCGGCCAGGGCCCACCGCCACGGGGCGCCACTTCGGCGCGCAGGCCAGCCAGGGCGGAGAAGAGCGTCGCGAGGTCCTTGCGGGCGTCGTACCGGCCGGAGAACACGACGTAGCGATCGGGCAGCTCGAGGCGACGACGCAGCTCGGCGACACGCTCGGGCGTGCCGGCGTCCAGCCCGAAGGCCTCGTCGGCCGCCAGGGGCACGACCGTCAGGCGTTCCGGCCGCAGGTGCAGCGTCCGCCGGGCAGAGTCGGCGACCGCCTGCGAGCAGACGATGATGCGAGCGGCGTCCTGGAGCACCCGTGCGCGAAGGCGGTGTCCGAACCGAGCCGCCGCACCACGGGCATAGGTGTCGGGCAGCTCCCAGGGTGCCAGGTCGAGCAGCGTGGCCACGACGGGCAGCCGCGACCCGAGTGGGACCGCGCCACCGGCCGTGTGATAGACCGTGCCTACGGCGCCGTCCTCCGTCGCGCCCCAGCCGGTCCCGACCTCGGCGCCGCGGAGCAGGAAGGAGTCGATGGTCAGGCCACCCGAGCGCAATAGCCGCGCGGTCGGCGGCAACCGGCGGCGGCCGGCGACGACGAGCCCACGCGGCTCGAAGGCGTCGGCCGGATCGTCGCGCAGCGTGCGCAGCAGGACGACGAACGACTCGCCGGCCACGGGCTCGGCGGCGTAGGCGGCCAGCAGCCGCTCGAGGTACGCGGCCGTGATCGGCGTCCGCTCCGGCTCCTGAAGGGGTCGGACGTCGATGACCACGCGCGTGCCGAGGGGCGTCACGCCTTCGGTCGGCGGCGACCCATCGCGTGTCATGTCGTTGGTGGCAGGCCGCCGTCGCGGACTGTCGTGCGGGCCTGGCCGGTCGGCCCCCGCCCTCGCAGCTCGTCGATGCGGAGCTGCACGACGACCACGAGCGCCTCGACGACGATGCGCCGGCTCATCTTGCTTTGACCCAGCCGTCGGTCGGTGAACGTGATGGGCACCTCGACGATGCGTGCCCCGCGCCGATCGGCAAGGAAGGTCATCTCGATCTGGAAGACATAGCCCCCCGCGTGGACCCCGTCGCGCGGCAGCCCGGCCAGCATCGCCGCGCGCCAGGCCTTGTAGCCACCGGTCAGATCGCGGGGCGCCAGGCGCAGTACGACGCGCGAGAAGAGCGATCCACCACGCGAGATGATGCGACGCAGGAGGCCCCAGTCCGTGACCCGCCCGCCGGAGACGTAGCGCGAGCCGATGACCAGGTCGGCCTCAGCCAGCGCGTCGACGAGCGCCGGCAGCGCCGCGGGATCGTGCGACCAGTCGGCGTCCATCTGCACGATGCCGGTGGCGCCGGCTTCGAGCGCCACGCGGAAGCCGGCCAGGTAGGCGGGACCCAGGCCTGCCTTGGTCGTGCGGTGGAGGACCCGGACACGGGCGTCGGCCGACGCCATCGCGTCAGCGATGCGCCCGGTCCCGTCCGGCGAGCCGTCGTCGACCACGAGCAGGACGGCACCGGGCAGCGCCGCCAGGATCGCGCCGCCGATGGCCTCGATGTTCTCGGCTTCGTCGTACGTCGGCAGCACGACCCAGACATCGTGGAAGGGATGAAGCTCGATCACGGGGTTCAGGATATCCGGGCTACCTGACCGCGACGACGAGCGTCGTCGAGTCGGTCCGCCCACCGGCGTCCTTGGCCCGGACGATGAGCCGCGCCGGCCCGTGGATGCCCGCCGCGAGGCGCACGTCGACCCGATACCGGCCGTCCGCCAGCCGCTTCGTGGTCAACGTCCGGTCTGCCACCCCGGGCTGGCGGATGGTGACGCGTGGTGCCGAACGGAGTCGCTCGGTGGCCCGGATGTCGAGACGCAGGCGGCTGCCGGCGGTCGGCGTCGTCGTCGCCGGCGCGATGGCGAACGCGTCGAGCAGGACGGATCGCCGGAGGATCTGCGTCACCCCGCCGGCGGTGGCCACGAGCTCCACCTGATAGCTGCCGGGAGCGACCACGGCGCCGCGGCCGTCCCGGCCGTCCCAGGTCCACGCCAGACGCCCGGCTGGCTTGACGCGGTCCTTCCAGGCAGTGCGCATGACCCCGCCTGATGCGTCGCGCACACGCAGGGTGGTCGTCGCCCGGCCACGCAGCCGGAACGTCAGTTCGGACGTCCGCGCAAGTCGATCGCCATCCTGCGGGTAGAAGCGGGGCGGATCAGCGCGCAGGGCGCTCGCCGTCCGGTCGATGCGGATCGCGCCCGAGAGGGTCGATCGATTGCCTGCCGCGTCGGTCACCGTGGCCACGACGTGATAGCGGCCATCGGGCAGGGTGGCGCCGGCCTTGTCGCGTCCACGCCAGCGGACGGTCGGGCGTGAGGCCATCGGTGCGCTGCCCGACCAGCGTCGTCGGCCGGATCGGTCACGCACGACGACGCTGACCGAGACCGCCTCCCTGACCGCCGGACGCAGGTCGATGGCGTCCTGCCAGCCGTCCCCGTCGGGCGAGAAGACGCCAGCCGATGCACCGGCGACGAGCCCGGGCACGTCCGCCACGAGGTCGCCCCGTGGGTCGGCCGTGTCGACGACGACCTGGCGAGCGGCCAGCGCGTCGTTGCCGAGGGCATCGGTGCCACGCACCTCCACCCGGTAGCTGCCGTCGGCGACTCGGCGGCCGCGCTCGTCCTTGCCGTCCCACGTGGTCGCCACCGTGCGACCACGTCCGCTCATGGTGCGGACGACCGCGCCGCGGGCCGTCAGCACTCGCATGGACCAGGTCACCGTGTCCGGGCCGCCGGTCGCCTCGAGCGCCGCCCGCTCCTGTCGGCCGTCCCCGTCGGGCGAGATCGCATCCGGCACGGCGGTCACGTCGGATATCGCCGGTGGGCTGGTGTCGATGGTCGCCGTCCAGCGCCGGGCGTCGAGTGTCGGGTCGGTCATGGCGGGGGCGGGGGCGGCGGCGGCCGTCCCGCCGCGGGCACCGACCAGCTGCACGAGGTAGCTCCCGTCGGGCAGGCGTCGGCCACCGACCTCGCCATCCCAGTCGAAGGCGTGGCGACCACGGCTCCGACCGGGCAGCGCCCGGCTGCCGACCCTGGCGCCGTCCGATGCCCGGATGACCACGAGCGACAGGCGCTCCAGGCGCGCGTCGAGACGGTAGGTCACCCGCAAGCCGTCGCGCGTGCCGTCGCGGCCGGGCGAGAAGGCCGGTGGCAGCGGTGATGGCTTGCCCGCCGACGCCGCTCGTGTCGCCTTCACCCTGTCGATGGCGCCGATGGCCAGATCGTCGATGAGCACGTCGATTCGCGTCGTGTTGGGCGCCGGTACGACGGCGAGACGCGAGGCGGAACCCTGCCGTGCGGCGACCCACGCGCCGGACCGGGTGCTGGCGGAGACCGGGCCCCACTCCTTGAGCGGTCCGGCGACCTTGAACCAGGTCGCGCCATCGGCAGATCGAGGCCCGCCGACGATGCGCAGGCGGGCGCCGCGGGACAGCTTGCCCAGCGACCGCGCCGATGTGTCGGGACGGGCGCGCATGGCCATGCCGGCGGTGACCTGCGCGAAGGCACCCACCTTGAGGCGTCCGGTGCCCGCCTGCCAGCGATCGGCCACGTTCCACGGGCTCCAGTGACCCTTGCGGTCGCGGGCGCGGACCCGGAACGCGTAACCGTGCCCGTCGCGCACGGCCATCGTGGCCGCCGTGCGCGTCGTCTCGTTCTGCCACGTCGACCAGCCGCCGCCGTCGACCGAGACCTGCACGTCGTAGCGCTCGACGGCGGTGTCATCGCGCGCCGTCCAGCGCACCCGCAGGCTGGCGTCCCGGGTGGTCGGCGGGAGCACGACGATGCCGGCCGTCGGCGCCGTGCTGTCCTCGCGGAACTTGGTCCGCAGGAGGGCGTACAGCTCGGGCCGGCTGCCGTCGTAGCCGAGCGCCCAGATGCCGGCGCCGCGCAGGCCCCG
>DATBSD010000132.1:0-13567 GCA_036559965.1 Candidatus Limnocylindrales bacterium | reverse complement strand
GCCGGCACGTCTCCTGCCGATGTGGGACAGCGTGCTCCTCGCGTACAAGGACCGGACCCGGATCGTGCCGCCCGAGTACCGCACCGTGGTCATGCGCAACAACGGTGATGTGTTGCCGACGATGCTCGTCGACGGCTTCGTCGCCGGCGTCTGGCGTCCTGCCGAAGAGGGTATCGAGGCCACCGCGTTCCAACGTCTCTCCGACGACGATTGGGCCGGCCTGGATGCCGAGGCCAGGTCGCTCGTCGCATTGCTCGGCGATCGAGATCCGCGGGTCTACCGCGGGCGGTACGCCCACTGGTGGCACAAGCTGCCGCCGCCGGCGGAGGTGCGGCTGATCGGCAACTGAACGGCTGGGCGGAGGTGCCCGGGATGTGCCACGCAGACTCGAGCGCTGACGGCTGCTCTGTGTGGGCAGCGGATCAATCGCACCGTTGATCGTGAGCGGTCGGGTGCTACAAGCCCCCGAGCGCCCACAACGGTGCGACTGCGAGTAGCACGACGGCGGCGGCCTGCACGGCAAGAACGACGAGTGCTGAGCGCCTCGCTCTCGGAAGCCATGTGAGCCCGAAGGCGGTGATGAGCGGGATCTGACCGATCACGAGAAGCTGCCAGAGATGAGCCTGGGCGCCTTCGTCGGGCTGATGCACGACCCCGTGCAATGCGACGTACCAGACGATCATCGCCAGCGCACCCACGGACATCGCCACGGGCAGGTACGCGGTCGGTTGCCGCATCAAGGCCCGGACGGTCGTCGAACGATCCCCATCCTGCCTCGACGTCATCACCGCAGAGGCATCGTCGCGAGGGTCCGTGGCTGCCTCATCCAAGCCTAGCGGTGCTGATCGAAGAGGATCTGGTTGCCGTCGGGGTCGGTGATGATGAAGCTCGCCGGACCGGTCGTCGTGTCGTCGGCCTCCGGGTCGATGGCCACCCCGGCCTCCTTCAGGCGGCGCTGGATCTCGCGCACGTCCGTGAACGGATCGACCGGCTGTGCGGCCTGATCCCAGCCGGGGTTGAAGGTCAGGATGTTGCGCTCGAACATGCCCTGGAAGAGGCCGATGACGGTCCCGCCGCTCTTCAGCACCAGCCAGCCCTGTTCGGCCTCCCCGTGGAAGGCACTGAACCCGAGCCGCTCGTAGAACGCCCGCGACGCCGCGAGATCCTTGACTGCCAGGCTGACCGAGAATGCCCCGAGATCCATCGCCTGCTCCCTTCGCTCGTCGCGCCCCGCTGACATCAGATGCTACCCCGGAGCCAAGCGCGCGCCGAACACGAAGGCGGGCGCCAGCAGCGGCCCGCGTGCTGACGACGCCCGCACCAGACCCTTGAACCAGGTGGCCTAGCCGAAGGCGATCCAGTTCACCTTGGTCGAGCTCGAGACGGCCTTGTTCATGTAGACGGTGAAGCTCCCATTCGACGGCAGCACCTTGCGGACCCACACGTCCCCGTCGCCGGACCGGACGACGGCGAAGACGAGCGAGGCGGAGGTCAGCCCCGCGACGTTCTTGGAGGCCTTGCTCGTGCCGCTCGCGAGCGTCAGCGTGCCGCTCCGATCGAACGCGGCTCGGCCGGTCACCCGAAGGGCCGTGCCCTCCGCGTTGGCGCGAGCATGCACGCCGGTCCCGGAGGTCGACCGACCGAGGACGCCGACGGCGGCCGACGCGGGGCGCCCATCGGTGCCGGCGGCGTAGCCGTAGACGCCCGTGTCGAGCGGGGCGTCGTCGATCGGCGTCAACGTCTGGCCACTCACGGCGACCAGGCCGGCTGCGCCGCCGGTCGCCCGGGCGACGACGGCCGGCTGACCGCCCGAGGCGCTATCGCCATAGACGGCGATCGCGTTCGTACTCCGGCCCAAGACGCCCACGAAGTGATCCCCGAAGCCCGTCACGCCCGTCCCGCCGGCGCTATAGCCCCACACGCCAGAGCTGTTCTCGCCGTCGGCGATGCCCTGCACGCCGTTCGTGGCGCTGCCCTGACTCTGGCCGGCGATGGCCACGCCCGCCCCGTTGGAGTAGACCGTGAAGACCGGGCTGTCCGTGGTCGTGTTCCGGATCGTCGTCGTCGATCCGGCGGTGACCTCCTGGCCGGCGATCACCGGGTCACCCTCCGCGGCTCTTGCGGCCAGGGGACGGCCGACCGCCTGAGCGATGCCGGCCGCAGCGGCCCCGATGGCGGCCGCCAGCAGTGCGCGCCGGCTCGAGCTCGGCGCAGTGATGTCACTCATGTCGCAGGGGTCTCCTGGGTGACGACGCGTCGATCACTTCCGGAGCAGGAACCAGCCGAAGGCGATCGCGCCGACGAGGATGATGAGGATGCCCAGCGCGCCGCCGGGAACGACCGCGGCAAGGTCGCCCACCGCATCGTTGAAGGCACCGAAGAGCCCCGACAGGAGGCCGCCGATGGCATCGGCGGCAGACTGCATCAGGCTGCCGATCGTATTCCCGAGTTCGCCCATGACCCGAGAGTGTACGGGCGCTGTCCAGCCGTCGAGCCGCCGAGGCGAGGTCCCCGCGGCGGCATCCCCGGACCTTCTGGTAGGCTTGACCGGTTCCCTTCCGAAGGCGGTCCCGTGAGGCCGCGGCCGATCCCGCCGGGGTCGGGGCAGGGGCCCGAGAGGCCCGAGAGGAGGACGCGCCATCGCCGCTTCGCGGTCAGCCGCCAGCGTCCCGACGACGCGTCGCGTGCCCGTCCTCCGCCCGGCGACCGCTGTCGTCCGGCGGCCCATCCCCGTCCCCGCCGACGCCGTCGTCGACCCGCGCATCGGCTCGCACGGGCCCGCGCTCGTGGCGTTCGAAGATGGCACCGTCTTCCCCGGCATCGCGTTCGGGGCGCCCATCGGTGCCGGCGGCGACCTCGTCGCGAACACCAGCCAGACCGGCTACCAGGAGGTCGCCACCGACCCGTCGTATGCCGGTCAGGTCGTGGCCATGACCTATCCCCTCATCGGCAACTACGGCCGGCTGGTCGAGGACGACCAGTCGGAGCGCCCGTGGCTCCGGGCACTCATCGTCGCCCATGCCACCGCGGCCGTGGTCGGTCGGGCGCGGCAGGTCGTCCACCTGCTTCGGGCGACCGGCGTGCCAGCCATCGCCGGCGTCGACACCAGAGCGCTGGCCCGTCATCTGCGCGAGACGGGCACCCAACGCGCCTATGTCACTGCACCCGGCGAGACCGACGCGAGCGCCGCCGTGGCTGCGGCCAGGAACCTGGTCGCCTGGGAGGACCAGGATTTCGTGGGCCAGGTCTCAGCGCCCGCACCGTACGACGTGGGGACGGGGGAGGGGCCGCTCGTGGCGGTCATCGACTTCGGGCTCAAGATGAACATCGTGCGCGGCCTCCGCCGCCGCGGCGCGCGAGTCCGCGTGCTGCCCCACACCGCGAGCGTGGCCGAGACGCTCACGCCCGAGATCGCCGGCATCGTCCTCTCGCCGGGCCCCGGCGACCCGGCCCGGCTCGATGGTCCCGTCGCCCTGGCCAGGGCGATCATCGACGACGGCCGCCCGCTGCTCGGCATCTGTCTCGGCCACCAGATCGTCGGCCGGGCGGCCGGTGCCGAGACGTCGCGACTGCGATTCGGGCACCACGGCGCCAATCACCCCGTCGAGGACCTCCAGTCGGGGCGCGTCCAGGTCACTGCCCAGAACCACGAGGTCCAGGTCGTCGGCGAGTCGCTGCCCGCCGGGGGCGGCTTCGTCGTCAGTCAGCGCAACCTCAACGACGGTTCGGTCGAGGGCCTGCGGCATCGCGAGCTGCCCATCGAGACGGTGCAATACCACCCCGAGGGGTCACCCGGGCCACTCGATGCGCTCGATGTCTTCGACCGCTTCGTGGCTAGCCTCGCCCGATGATCAGCCTCGCGCCCGCCGTCGGCGACCGCCGGCCCGCCGACCCCAGGCCACACTCGGTCCTCATCATCGGCTCCGGGCCCGTCGTCATCGGCCAGGCCGCCGAGTTCGACTACGCGGGCACGCAGGCCTGCCGGGCGCTGCGGGACGAGGGCATCAGGACCGTCCTGCTCAACTCCAACCCGGCCACGATCATGACCGACCCGGGCGTCGCCGACGTCGTCTACCTCGAGCCCCTGACCGTCGAGTCGGTCGAGGCGATCATCGAGCGCGAGCGACCAGAGGGCATCCTGGCCGGGCTGGGTGGTCAGACGGCCCTCAACCTGGCCGTCGCGCTCGCCCGAGCCGGCGTCCTGGAGCGGACCGGTGTGCGCCTCCTGGGAACGCCACTCGAGGCCATCGAGATGGCCGAGGATCGGCAGCGCTTCCGCGATCTGCTCGATCGCATCGGCCAGCCCTACCCGCCATCGGAGATCGTCGAGGGCGCGACCGTCGAGGCGCGGGAGCGAGCCACCACGGTCGCGCTCGAGCGCATCGGCCTGCCGGCCATCGTCCGTCCGGCCTTCACCCTCGGCGGCTCGGGCGGCGGCATCGTCTCGACCGAGGCCGAGTACCGGGAACGAGTCCGCTCCGGCCTCCGTGCCAGCCCCATCGGTCAAGTCATCGTCGAACAGTGCCTCGTCGGGTGGCAGGAGATCGAGTACGAGGTCATGCGCGACGCCGACGACACCTGCATCGCGGTGTGCTCGATGGAGAACGTCGACCCGCTCGGAGTCCACACCGGGGACTCCATCGTCGTGGCGCCTGTGCAGACGCTGCCCGACCAGGTGCACCAGCGTCTCCGCAGCGCGGCCCTGGCCATCATCCGGGCGCTCGGCGTGGAGGGCGGCTGCAACGTCCAGTTCGCGCTCTCGCCCGACTCGCGTGACTACGCCGTCATCGAGGTCAACCCGCGGGTCAGCCGCTCATCGGCGCTGGCGTCGAAGGCGACGGGCTATCCCATCGCCCGGGTCGCGGCACAGATCGCCGTCGGGCGTCGGCTGGCCGAGATCCCCAACGCCGTGACCCGGACGACGGTCGCCGCCTTCGAGCCGGCGCTCGACTACGTCGTCGTCAAGCTGCCGCGCTTCCCGTTCGACAAGTTTCCGACCGCCGAGCGCGACCTGGGCTCACAGATGAAGGCGACCGGCGAGGTCATGGCCATCGACCGCACCTTCGGCGCGGCGCTCAACAAGGCGCTTCGCGGACTCGAACAGGCCGGCGCCGGCTTCCTCGCCGAGGACCCCGCCTGGTCCGCCACCATCGACTACCTGGCCGGCCCGCTCTCGCGCTTCGGCGAACGTGCCCGCGGCGCCGGGCGGGAGGAGCTCGTCGGCGAGGTCTTCGTCGGCGACGACGGACTCGTCTGCGCCGACAGCGCCAACGCCGTCGTGGCCGCCCGGCCGATCGTCCTCCAGCGCTTCCTGTCGCCGTCCGACTCCCGGCTCTGGCGTCTGCTCGCGCTCCTGCGCCGCGGCCTGCCGTCGGGCGAGCTCCAGACGGTGACCGGCATCGCGCCCTGGTTCCTGGCCGAGATGGAGCGCCTCGTCGAGCTCGAGGCTGCCCTGCGCGAAGCCGGTGCGATGGTTCGTGCCGGGCGCCCGCTGCCAGATGGGCTGCTCGTCTCGGCCAAGCGGGCGGCCTTCGGCGACCGCGACATCGCGTACCTGACCGGGCTGACCGAGGCGGCCGTCGAGGCGCACCGCGGCGCGCTGGGCCTCGAGCCGGGATTCGCGATGGTCGACACCTGTGCTGCCGAATTCGCCGCGCAGACGCCTTACTTCTACGCGACGTACGCGGCTGCCGGCTCGCCGCCCGAGGCGCCCCCGGTCGATCGGCCGGCGGCGCTCGTCATCGGATCGGGGCCGGTGCGTATCGGCCAGGGCATCGAGTTCGACTACTGCGCCGTTCGCGCGGCGGCCGCGCTGCGCGACATGGGCTGGCAGGCGGTCATGGTCAACTCCAACCCCGAGACGGTCTCGACCGACTTCGACGCCTCGTCGCGCCTGTACTTCGAGCCGCTCGACCCCGAGAGCGTGCTGGCCGTCGTGCGCGCCGAGACAGGGCCCGATCAGCCGCCGCTCGGGGCGCTCGTCCAGTTCGGCGGCCAGACGCCGCTCAACCTCGCCGCGAGCCTGGCCGCCGGCGGCGTGCCGCTGCTCGGGCTGGGCGTCGAGACCATCGATCAGGCCGAGGAGCGCGTTCGATTCGCGGCCCTCCTCGACGAGCTCGGCATCGCCCAGCCGCCGGGTGGGATGGCCACGTCGGTCGAGGAGGCGATGATCGTGGCCGATCGGATCGGCTATCCGGTCATCGTCCGCCCGAGCTTCGTCATCGGCGGCCTGGCCATCGACTTCGCCTATGGGGCGGAGGACCTGGAGGCGCAGCTCGCCGCGGCCATCGTGGTCGCGCCCGACCGGCCGGTCCGCCTGGATGCCTACCTCGAGGGTCTCGAGGTCGACGTCGACGCGCTGTGCGACGGCGAGCAGGTGCTGGTGCCGGGGCTCATCGAGCACGTCGAGCGTGCCGGGGTCCACTCCGGCGACTCCCTGGGTGTCTTTCCGCCCCAGACGCTGACGCCCGGGCAGGTGAGCACGATCGTGGCGACGATGACGCGCATCGCCCTGGCACTCGGTGTGCGCGGCCTCGTCAACGCCCAGTTCATCGTCCGGGACGAGGGCACGTACCTGCTCGAGGTCAATCCCCGGGCCAGCCGGACGGTGCCCTTCCTGTCGAAGGTCACGGGCGTGCCGATGGTCGATCTGGCGACGCGGATCGCACTGGGCGCCACGCTCCGCGAGCTGGGCCAGCGTGAGGGCCTGCTCGAGCCACCGCCATTCGTGGCCGTCAAGGCGCCGGTCTTTTCGACCGCCAAGCTGCGCGGCGTCGATCCCTCGCTCGGGCCGGGCATGCAGTCGACCGGTGAGGTCATCGGCATCCACACGGACGCTCGCGTGGCGATGGCCAAGGCGCTCCTGGCGGCCTCGCTCCGGCCGCCGGTCCCGGGCGACGACGGCGCGCTGGCGCTGGTCTCCATCGCCGACCGGGACAAGGGTCGCCTGGCCGAGCTGGCGATGGCGCTCGTCGACGTCGGCTACCGCCTGGCTGCCACCCGGGGCACCGCGTCGCACCTCCGAGCGCTCGGCCACCCCGTGACGGAGGTCGCACGTGTGGCCGAGGCCGATGGGCGATTGCCGACCATCCTCGAGACCATCCGCACACACGACGTCCGGCTCGTCGTCAACACCCCGTCGCCGCTGCCCGGCCCGGTCCGTGATGCCGAGTCGATCCGCAGCGCCGCGCTCGCCGAGGGCATCCTCTGCCTGACGAGCATCGATACGGCCATCACCGCTGCGCGCTCACTCGACGCCGACGTCCGGGCGGCCATCGCCGACGTCCGTCCGCTCGGTGAGTGGATGCCGGTGGCGCGGCGCACCACATCGTTGGGATCGACCTAGGCACCCGGACAACGCTGCTCATCCCCGCTACCGGCGGTCGTTCGGTACCAAGGTACCCCTTGCCCACGCTCGGTGCGGCACCGACGATCGCTCTCGGGGGCGTCCCCGGACCGCCTTCCGATGCATCGCTGATGGCCCTATCGGGTCATCCGCCAGACCCGGGATAGCAAACTCGGCGGCAAGGTGGCGCGGCATACAGTCCACGCCGGCTCGCGTACCGAACGGGCTGCAACGCTCTTGGGTGGGGCTCAGTACGACATTGCTGCATCACCAGCTCCTGGATCGAGGGACCGCTGCCAGGCGATCGCGCCGGTGGCGCTCCGACCCTGCCCAGGGCGGCCAGAGCCTCGTCGAGTTCGCGCTCGTGTGGCCGATCTTCGTGGTCACGCTGATGGCCATCGTCGAGTTCGGCTTCGCCTTCCACTCGATGCTCTCGATCAACTACGCCAGCCGCAACGCGGCGCTGCTTGGCGCTGAAGCCGGCGAGGCGGCGGGGGCCGACTGCATCATCCTCGAGAGCGTCGAGGATGACGTCACGGCGCCGCTCGACCCGCAACGCATCACGAGTGTCGAGATCTTCCGCTCGGACCAGAACGGCGCCCAGATGGGCAGCTCGGTCAACCGCTGGACCCGCACGGGCAGCACGACCTGCAACCTGACCGGCGCGGTCTCGATCACCGTGCCCTACTCGCGTCAGTCGAACGGCTACCGGGAGGGCAGCCCGCCCGTCGGCGACCGCTGCGACGTCCTGGCCGGCTGCGGCGTGGGCCACGCGGGTCTGGACACGATCGGCGTCAGGATCGGCTACGACCACGCCTGGGTGACGCCGCTTGCCGGCGCCACCGGGCTGCTCGGTGGCGGCACGATGGCCGGCAGCGGCTGGACGTTCGAGAAGGCCAACGCCATGCGCATGGAGCCCATCGAGTGAGGCTCGGCTTGGGCACCTGGCGACGTCGCGCCCGGCGTGGCGGTCAGCGGGGTCAGTCGCTGGTCGAGTTCACGTTCCTCGTGCCGACGATGCTGCTGGTGCTCGTCACGATGCTCGAGTTCGGCCTCGCGTTCGACCACCAGCTGACCCTCGCCTATGCCTCGCGCGAGGGGGCCCGGACCGGATCGGCACTGGCCAATGGCGGCATGACGCTGCCCGGCTGCGGCAGCGGCCAGTCGCCCAATGCCGCGCTCGTCGACCCCGCCGTCATCGCAGCCGTCCAGCGCATCCTCGAGTCGCCCGGGTCGCCCATCACGCTGGCCAACGTGACGCGCATCCGCATCTACCGCGCTGACTCGTCAGGGGATCCGATCGCCGGCGACATCAACACGTGGAGCGGCTACAGCGCCGGCTCCGGACCGCCGGTCGACGGCCGGGATCTCGACTTCGATGAGCTCTCGGTCGGCTGGTCGGCCTGCGAGCGGTCGTGGCTCAACCCGGCCAACTCGCTCGGCGTGGCCATCGACTATCGCTACGACCTCGTGACCCCGCTGGGCTCGCTGCTGCGCTTCATGGGCGGCACCTACGCCGCCTCGTTCACGCTCGACGACCGCACGGTCATGTCCGTCAACCCCGTCAACTAGGTGTCCGAGATGACGTCTCGCCGACGCGCGCCCGATCGCCACGCCAGTGCGGATGGCCACGGCAGCGCGGATGGCCACGCCCGGCGCTCCGAGCGAGGGCAGGTCCTCGTCATCTTCGTCGCCTCCATGGTCATGTTCGTCGGCCTTCTAGCCGTCGTCGCCGATGTCTCCTGGTTCTGGGTCAACTCGCTGCGCGTCCAACGCGCCGCCGACGCGGCAGCGCTGGCCGGCGTGGTCTGGCTGCCCGGCGACCCGGGGACCGGCCGGACACGAGCGCGAGCGGAGGCGCAGAAGAACGGCTACACCCACGCCACGGGCAGCGTCGTCGTGACCGCCGACCCCGACTCGCAGAACACGCGGCGCATGAACGTGACCGTCAGCGCCCCGGTGCCGACGTTCTTCATGCGCTACTTCGGCATCACCCAGCTGACCGCCGTGCGCGATTCGAAGGCCGAGTACGTGTTGCCGGTGCCGATGGGCAGCCCGCAGAACTACTACGGCGTCTACGAATTGTGTCGCGTGAGCGGCTCGTCCCTCGCATGCAGTGCGCAGCCGGGGCCGGTCAGCGGAACGCTCGCCTCGCAGAACTTCTTCGGCGCCATCGAGGGCCAGGGCAGCAACCGCTCGACCGGCGATGCCTATGCCCCGAACTACAACGGCAACCCGACCATCAACGCCCAGTACGACCCCAACGGCTACTACTACAAGGTCGAGGTGCCCAGCGCCGGGGCGACGGTCTGGGTCTTCGATCCGACCTTCTGCGCGACGACGTCCGGACCCGGCGGCGGCCACCTTGGCACCGGCGATCACTGGCTCGGTGCCGCGACGCCGGTCTCGACGTACTACCGGCTCTGGAACACGAGCGGCACCGATTACACCACGGCCGACGATGTGCGCGCCGACGTGGTCGGTGACGACAACCTGTTCGCCGCTGAATCGCAGGTCGACAAGAGCACAGCCTACTCACAGGCAGCCGCGATCGGCGGTCAGAACAACGACTTCAGCGACGGCGGCGAGCCGACGCTTGCGAGCACGCAGGACTGTGCCGCAGGCGCGCTGCCCGCGTCGACGGCGACGATGGGTCGCCACTGGCACAACCGCTGGTGGCCGCTGGCGTCGAACGTCGCCGCCGGTGTCTACCGCATCCAGGTCATGACGACCGACCCGGCCAACGGCACCGCCAACCGGAACCAGAACTTCGAGAACATGTTCTCGCTCGCGGTCACCGGCGGCGGCAGCGGCCAGCGCGTCTACGGCCACGGCCGGATGATCACCTACGCCAACATCGTGGGCGGCTCGCAGACGTTCTACCTCGCGCAGATCGACGCCATCCACGCCGGCAAGCAGATGGTCATCGACCTCTTCGACCCGGGCGACGTCGGTCAGAAGGCGTGGCTCGAGCTGCTCTCGCCGGACGGCGACACGTACCAGCTCCAGACGTTCGACTACACCGCGGACAATGGTCGATCCGGTACCAACACCACGTGCATCCAGACTTTCGGCGGCGGCGGCCCGTCACCGCCCGCCGGTTGCTCGCAGAACGCGACGTCGGGTGGCCAGTTCTACGGCAACTCGTGGCTCACCATCACCATCCGCCTGCCCAGCAACTACGGCACCGTCAGCCATGGCGGCCGGCCGCCGCTGACGCCGACCGGCGAGACCGAGGCCGGCTGGTGGAAGGTGCGCTACACCGTCAACAACGCCAACGACACCACGACCTGGGGCGTCACGCTCCGAGGCAACCCCGTCCACCTCATCGTCCCCTGAGCGCAGGCGGTCGCCGACCCTGACGGCACCGACCGCCCCCCGCTCACGACGGACGCCCCCCTCGATCGCGGATCGCCATTCCGCGTCAGGCCAGTCGGGCCGGGGCCGGATCACACGGATCCGGCCCCGGCTCAAGGCGCGCGCCGAGGTCCATCAGCCAGGCGCCGAGGGTGGCGCGCAGACGCCGGACTCGTCGAGCGGTGGTCGTGCGTCGGCCGGTGGCAGCCACCGGCCGAGGGGCTTGACGCGTCGTAGCGGCGAGCGTCGCCAGACGGTGGGCGTCGGCCTCGGCGAGGAGCCGGCGCTCGTGGTCGGTCGCGAAGTAGCGATCTCGATCGAACATGGTGCCCTCCTGGTTGGTGTCGTGATCGGAGCCGGCGGACCGGTTGGTGGTCATGTGCACGGAAATCATCGTTCTCTCCCTTGTGTTAGTGGAATGGCTAACACTCGGCTAACGAAGAGGCCTCGGTCGTCGATCGCGACCGCGGCCTCGGGCGGCCAGGCTCAGGCGAGGAAGCGCATCAGGTCGTCTCCGGCTTCGGCGAGTCGGTCACGGCGAAGGCTGTAGTAGGTCTGGGCCCCGAGGTCGGTGACCGTCACCAGGCCGGCCACGCGGAGTTGGGTGAGGTGGTGCTTCATGGTCGGCTTGCTCACCTCGAGCGCCTGGGCCAGCTCGGTCAGATACATGTCCTTGTCGCGCAGCAGGCGCAGGATCCGGAGGCGCGACTCGTCGCCCAGCGCGCGGTAGAGGCGGATCATCGACGACGGTGGCGCCGAGCCGTCGGACGACTCGACCGACTCGTCTGCGACCGGGTAGGCGAAGAGGCGCCAGTCGATGCCCGAGAAGAGGTAGTTGACCGGTCGTGAGAAGTAGCTCGGCGCGAGGATGACCCGATCGACGCCCGGCTCGCCCAGCCAGCGGACGCCGCCCGTGGTGCGCTCCACCAGCTCGACCGGTGGCAGATCGCGGTCGGCCTGGCGGAGCGCGAGGTCACGGCGGATGATCTGATCCACGCGCGGCTCGACCTCTTCGTAGCGGCTGAGCCACTCCCCGAAGAGCCCGCGGATACGGTCGATGGCCGCGCCCGGTGCGGCGAGCAGCGTCTCGGCGGCGGCGCAGTGGTACTCACCGGTTCGCGCCGCGAAGGCCGCGATCTCGTCGGTCGCGCCGTCCAGGATGCGCTCCAGCTGGGCGGCCGCCTCGGCGTCGCGGATGACCTCGCCGAGCATCTCGCGCACGATCGTGCGGGTGTCGGTGACCGCCAGGGCGGCCACGAACTCACGGGCGGTGCTGGCCTTGGGCAGGGCCACGACCATGGCGCCGATGCCGCTGGCATAGGCGGTCGGGCCGTCGCCGAAAAGCTCCTCGAGATCGCGCCGTCGATCGGCGGAGAGCGATTCCCGCGCGTCCGTCAGCCAGCGTCGGTCCTCGGCCTGGAGGTCCATCTCCTCGATCTGGTCGATGTGCAGCGTGACCAGGAAGTCGTACGCGGTCCGAGCATCGAACTCGATGCGAAACGCTCCGCCGGCCGCCCGCATGCCGCGCACGACGGCGCCACGGCGGGCGTTGGGGGCTCGCTCGCTGCGACTCGTTCGGCTGCCGGTGACCATCCCTGATGTCTCCAATCTTCCACGTGTTAGACGGCAGGCTAACACCGGAAATCGGAGGACGTCAAGACCCTCACGAGACCCGGCGACGATCAGTCCATCGGGATCCGGAGCAGGAGCAGCTGCCCGTCCTCGAGTCGCTTCCGATAGGTCTGGCCGCCCTCGGTGATCGGCGGATCACTTGCCGGTGGCGTCAAGCCGGGCGGCGTGACGGCCACGCCGTGGGCCTGCACGGTCACCAAGTAGGCACCCGGCCCGAAGGCCCATGAAGCATCGACGATGCCACTCGACTCGAACGTGCCCTTGAACGCGGCCGGCGCGTCGTGCGACTGGTCGACCTCGGCGACGACGCTCCACGCCTCGGTGTCGAAGTCGTACCACCAGATGCGCGCATTGGTCGCCCCGGCGAAGCCGTAGGCGGTCGGGTTGGGGTTGCCGCTGTTGTGCGCGCCCGGGTCCTCCTGGACGAGCAGGCCGTCGAGCGTCGACTCGATGTTGTCGGGCTGGTGGACGATGCCCGCGTTGTTGTAGCCACCGAGGTCGAAGTTCGAGTTGGGCAGGATCGAGAGGCTGGTCACGACGGTCGGATGCTCGGCGTCGAGGACCATCCTCCAGATGCGGCCGTTCATGAAGTCGCCGCGCGTGCCCGGTGAGGTCTGCGTCGCGCCGGGGCCACGACCGAGCCGCGTGCCCGACGTAGCGGTGGCGATCGCCCGGGGCTCGCCCGTGTCGGCGAAGTACACGATATTGGGGTGGTCGCGGTCGTACGCGATGTCCTCGACGCGAATGAACTGGAAGGCATTCATCGCATTCGAGGCGTTCTCGAGACCGGTCTGGCCCCCATCGGCGACGGCATCGTCGATCGGCTCGAACGTGCCGCTGATCGACTCCCCGAGGGTGATGTCCCCGTAATCGTTCTGCGTGGCGTCCGTTGGCACGAATGCGAAGAGATGACCGGTGTCGTTCCACACGGCGTCGCCGTTGGGTGCCAGGTACATGTAGAGCTGCGAGCTCGGGGCGTTGAACGTGTCGTCCCCCGAGAGGACCACGGCCTGGTCGTATCCGGGCAGGGCCACCGCGTTCTCGTGATTGTGGCGGCCCATGCCCCGGATCGAGCGGTAGGCGCCGCTCATGAGATCGAGGGCCACGACCATGCCTGCCTGCTCGGCCGGTGGCTCGGTCGTCGGGGCCGGCCAGGAAGCCTCCTGGCGGAGGACGAAGTCGGTCGCCTCCTCGTTGGTCAGCAGCAGCGGCCGCTCGAAGCCGGCCTCGGGA
>DATBSD010000131.1:0-5075 GCA_036559965.1 Candidatus Limnocylindrales bacterium | reverse complement strand
GCGCCGGTCAGCCAGGAGACCCCGCCGACCGCGCAGACGCCGCCCGTCGAGGCCGACGCCGAATCGACATCGGGCGCCTGACGGCTCGCCCGACGGTCGCCAGATGACCGACCTAGGACTCGACCGGGCGGGCGAGTCGGCGTCACGGATGACCGAGCCAGCCGAGACCGACGCGTCGGTCATGACGCTCGTCGACCACCTCGGCGAGCTGCGCCGACGGATCGCCATCGGGGCCGCCGCACTGGTCGTCGGGACCGTCGTCGGCTTCGCCTTCTCCGAGCAGCTCATCAGCATCCTGACGGCGCCCATCGGCGGCCAGCAGCTCATCTACCTCGAGCTCGGCGGCGCCTTCACGGTTCGGCTCAAGCTCGCCCTCATGGTCGGCGTCGCCATCGCGCTGCCCATCGTTCTCTGGCAGTTGTGGTCCTTCGTGTCACCTGGGCTCACGCGGCGCGAGCGACAGGTCGCCCGGCCATGGGTGCCGGCGATGCTCGGCTTCTTCGCGCTCGGCGTGCTCGTGGCCTATGCCGTGCTGCCGGCCGCGGCCACGTTCCTGACCGGCTTCGAGATCCCCGGCGTGCTGGTCATGGAGCTGACGGCCGAGGCGTACTTCGGCTTCGTGACCATGCTCTTCCTGGTCTTCGGTGCCGTGATGCAGTTCCCGATCGTGCTCATCGTCCTCAACCGGCTGGGCCTGCTGCCGCTGGCGAGGCTGAAGTCGAGCCGACGCTATGCGCTGCTGCTCATCGTCATCTTCGCCGTCGTCGTGACACCCGGCGGCGACCCGGTCAGCCCGATGGCCATGAGCGCGGTCATGTATGCCCTCTACGAGGCGACCATCATCGCCATCGGACGGCTCGACGCGCGCGAAGCGCGGGCCGAGCAGGGCGCCGCCGACGATCCGGCCGCGGACGGCGTCACGGACAGCGACGCCGCGGAGCAGGCCGAGACCGACGATGCCTGACACGACCCAGCACGTGGCCATCATCAGCGGCCTGTCGGGGGCCGGCAAGACGGCCACGAGCAAGCTCTTCGAGGACCTTGGCTACACGGTCGTCGACAACATGCCGGCCGAGCTCGTGCCCGAGCTGGCCGAGCTCGTGGCGTCTGACCGGCGCCGCTTCGAGCGGGTCGCCATCGTGCTCGACGTGCGTGCCGGCGACCCACGGGTGGCCCTCGGCTCGGTGCTCGGCGCGCTCGAGGGTCGCGGCATCAGCCCGCGGGTCATCTTCCTCGAGGCCCGCGACGACGTGCTCATCCGACGCTACAGCGAGACCCGCCACCGGCACCCGCTGCAGCGTGGCACGGGCATCGCCGCGTCGATCGCCGAGGAGCGTCGCTTGCTCGAGGAGGTGCGCGAGACGGCGGACGTCATCATCGACACCTCGGATCTCGCCGGCCGCCAGCTGCGCGAGCGGATCGGGGCGGCCATCGGCGCGGCCGAGGAACCGACATCCCGCATCGCGCTCCAGCTCATCAGCTTCGGCTATAAGTACGGCATCCCCCTCGAAGCCGACGTCGTGCTCGACGTGCGCTTCATCGAGAATCCCTTCTACCAGCCCGAGCTGCGGCCGCTCTCGGGGCTCACCGAGCCCGTCCGAAGCTACGTCCTCGGGCAGGCCACCGCCCAGCGCTTCCTGGCCATCGTCGGTGAGCTGTTCGCGTTCGCCATCCCGGCTTACGCGGCTGAGGGTCGGAGCCGCCTGACGGTGGCCATCGGCTGCACTGGCGGATACCACCGGTCGATCACCATCGCGGAGGAGCTGGCCACCGACTGGCGAGCCCGAGACCTCGGCCACGTCGACGTCTGGCATCGCGATCTCGAGCAGGCCTGAACGTGTCTTCGGGGCGGCTGCGCCCGATCGATCCGACCGCCGGCGGCATCGGCCGCTGGCGTCGCCTGCTGCGGCCCGGGGTCGGTCTCAAGCGCTGGCTGGTCGTCATCGTCCTGGGCGAGCTGCTCATCGCCATCGCCGGTGCCGTCATCCTCCGGCAGGTCGTCCGCGAGGCCGCGCCAGGTGGCACGACGGATTCGCTGGTCTGGTTCCTGTCGCTCCAGTTCCTGCCGCCCTGGCTGCGCGTCATCCTGCTCATGGCCGTCGGCCTCGTGCTCGTGGTGTTCGGCCTCCGACGTCTGCTGACGACGCTCATGGAGCCGCTCGCTGCACCCGGAGCGCCACTCGTCGACCTGCTCGTCCGACAGCGAGCGCTGGCGCGCGGACCTCGCATCGTGGCCATCGGCGGTGGCACGGGGCTCTCGACCCTCCTGCGCGGGCTGAAGACGTACTCGAGCAACCTGACGGCGATCGTGACCGTGGCCGATGACGGCGGCTCGTCAGGGCGGCTGCGGGACGCCATCGGCCTGCCACCGATGGGCGACATCCGGAACTGCCTGGCGGCCCTCTCCGACGCCGAGGCGACGATGACGAGCCTGCTCCAGTACCGCTTCCCAGAGTCGGTCCGGCCGGGCGGCCTGGGCGGCCACGCCTTGGGCAATCTGCTCATCGCGGCGCTGAGCGACCTCGAGGGTGACTTCGAGGAAGGCGTGCGACGGATGAACCAGGTCCTCGCCGTGCGCGGCCAGGTCGTACCGGCGGCACCCGTGCCGCTCACGATGAGCGCGGAGCTGGCCGACGGATCGCGCGTCGCCGGCCAATCGGCCATCGCCCGCGCCCACGACATCCATCGGGTCTGGATCGCGCCCAGTGATGCCCATGCTTCAGCTGGCGCCATCGAGGCCATCGCCGCCGCCGACCTCGTGGTGCTCGGTCCAGGCAGTCTGTTCACGAGCCTGCTGCCGAATCTCCTGGTGGGCGAGATCCGTGAGGCGGTCCGGGCCAGTCGGGCGCCGGTGATCTACGTCGCCAACGTCGCGACCCAGGTCGGTGAGACGGAGTGGTTCGACCTCGGCGACCATCTTCAGGCCATCTTCGACCACGTCGGCGAAGGCGTCGTCGACGGTGTCCTGGCCAACGACGACCTGACTGCCAGGTCGCCGCGCGGCTGGACGGCGCGGCCGATCCTGCCCGAGCTCTCCGATGCGTGGCTGCGACGGGTGCGGCTCCGTACGGCTCCCGTCGTCGATCGTGACAACGCCCACCGCCATGATCCGACACGCCTCGCCGAGGCGCTCATGACCGTCCTGACGGACGGGTCGATGGCACGCCCGACCACGGTCGTCGCACGCACGGCGTGAGGTCGACGCTGGCGCCGCCGCTCAGGTCCCGGACGCCGAGACCGGTCGATCATGCGGCGCGCGCCGCGGTCGCTGCGCTGCGTGCCGAGCTGGCGGCCATCGAGCCCGAGCGGGCGTGCTGTCGCGCGGCCGAACGCGTCGGCCTGGGCCACGCGGCGATGGGTCGGGCTCGCGATCCGGTCGTCGCGCGACTGGTGGTTCGCCTCGGGCAGGCCGACGGCAGTGACCGGTTCCGCTGGAGCTCGGCCGCCGATCACTGCCGGCTGGCCTGGCTGCGCGGGCGCTTCCTTGCCCGCGGCTCCCTGAGCCTCGCCGGCGGGCGGACCCATCTCGAGTTCGTGCTGCCGCCCGACGATGCCGCGGTCCTTGCCGACGCGCTGGCGGCGCTCGATCTGCCGGCCCGTCGGAGTGTGCGGCGTGGCCGGGGCGTGCTGACCTGGAAGAGCGCCGCCACCGTGCATCACTTCCTGCGGTTGGTCGGTGCGTCGAGCACGCTCCTGGAGCTCGAGGCACGCACCGTGTCGCGCGAGCTGCGCGGCGACCTCAACCGTCAGCTGAACGCCGAGACGGCCAACCTGCGTCGCGGCATCGCATCGTCCGCGCGACAGGTCGAAGCCATCGCCACGCTCCGGGCGCACGGCCGCGACCGTGCCCTCTCGGGCCTCGATCGCCGCGTCGCGACCGCCCGGTCGTCGGCGCCCGATGCCTCCCTGACCGAGCTTGCCGCTGAGCTGGGCATCGGCAGATCGACCATCCAGCGGGCCCTCGAGCGCATCGAGGCCGAGGCGGCGCGCGTGCGATGATGCCGGCCATGCGCCCCGTCGTCATCGCCGGCAACTGGAAGATGAACGCCACGGTCGCCGAGGCGGGCCCGCTGGCAGCGGAGCTGGCGGCGGTCATGGCCGAGCCGTTCGTCGTGCGTGTCATCTGCCCCCCGGCCATCACCCTGCCGGCCGTCGCCACGGCCCTGGCCGAGACGACCATCGATGTCGGCGCCCAGAACGTGCACGCCGAGAGCGGCGGCGCATACACGGGCGAGATCTCGGCTGCCATGGTCGCGCCATATGCGCGCTGGGCGATCGTCGGCCACTCCGAGCGACGGCGCGACCAGGGCGAGACGGACGAGCTCATCGGCCGCAAGCTGCGCCGCTGCCGCGAGCACGGCCTGCGGCCGATCCTGTGCCTCGGCGAGACGCTCGCCGAGCGGGATGCCGGGCGCGCCGAGGCGGTCGTCCTGACCCAGCTCGCCGGCGCCCTCACCGGCGTCGATGACGGTGGCGACGACGCGATGCGCGGTCTGGTCGTCGCCTATGAGCCTGTCTGGGCCATCGGCACCGGCCGCACCGCCGTCGGCACCGATGCGGGCCGGATGGCGGCCGTCATCCGCCAGGGGCTGCTCGAACAGGGCATCGACGGCGACGCCGTCCCGGTGCTCTACGGGGGCAGCGTGACCAGCGCGACCATCGCCGAGTTCCTGGCCGAGCCGGGCATCGACGGCGCCCTCGTCGGCGGCGCGAGCCTGAAGGTCGACGAGATGGCCGGCATCGTGGCCCGCGCCGGCGTGACCGCCCGAGCCAGGGCGGGCGCCACGGCGCAGTGAGGTCGGGCAGGCCGGCGATCGCTCGCCCGCGACCCATCGTGCTGGTCGTGCTCGATGGCTTCGGGCTGGGCCGCCGCCCGGAGGCCGACGCCATCGCCGCGGCTGACATGCCGCGCTGGCGGAACATCCTTGACGCCTGGCCCCACGCGCGCCTCGAGGCGTCCGGCGCGGCGGTCGGCCTGCCGGACGGCCAGATGGGCAACTCGGAGGTCGGCCACCTCAACCTTGGCTCCGGCCGGCCGGTGCTCCAGGACCTGCCGCGCATCGACCAGGCGATCA
>DATBSD010000130.1:0-3261 GCA_036559965.1 Candidatus Limnocylindrales bacterium | reverse complement strand
CCGGCCTGGCACCGCCGACCGAGATCTTGGGCGATCTCGTGCGCATCGGGAAGTCCTACAACGACGGCGGTCTGTTCGGGCTGTTCGACGCCGCAGCGCCCATCCTGGCCATCGCCAGCCTTGGCGTCATCGGCGTCCTCGTCGTCGTCCAGGCGCGCAGTGGCCCACGCGCGTCGTGGCTCACGACCGTCGCGCTGGGCCTGCTGCTCGGCGGCGCTATCGGCAACCTGCTCGATCGCATCCGTCACGGCTACGTCATCGACTGGGTCGACATGGGCATCGGCAGCTGGCGCTTCTACACCTTCAATGTCGCCGACTCGGCCATCAGCATCGCCATCGTCCTGCTCCTCGTGTCGGCGGTCATCGGCCGATCGGACGCCGCCGAGGACGGGCGCTAGGTGCCTGGCCGCGTGCAGGTGGCGGTGCCGGAGCATGCGGCGGGCTCACGGGCAGACCGCTTCGTGGCCGACGCCGCCGGGCTCTCGCGGTCATACGTCCAGCGCCTCATCGCAGAGGGCCGGCTGACGTCGGGTGGTCAGGCCATTAAGGCCAACGCCGTGCTGCATGCCGGCGACGCGCTCGAGCTCGACGTGCCCGACGTGCGTCCGCTGGAGCTCGAGGCCGAGGACATCCCGCTGCGCATCGTCTACGAGGACGCCGACATCCTCATCGTCGACAAGCCGGCCGGGTTGGTCGTCCATCCCTCGCCAGGGCATGCCAGCGGCACGCTTGTCAACGCCCTGCTCGCCCGCGACGAGGCATTCGGCGGTATCGCCGGGGTGGCCAGACCGGGCATCGTCCACCGGCTCGATCGCGACACGAGTGGCCTGATCATGATCGCCCGCCACGACGCGGCACAGACCTACGTCATGGCCCAGCTCAAGGCCCGGCGGGTCAAGAAGACCTATCTCGCGCTCGTGGCCGGGTCGGTCGGCGCCGAGATCGGGCGAATCGAGGCGCCCATCGGCCGCGACCCACGCCACCGGACGCGGATGGCCGTGGTCGCCGACGGGCGCCCCAGCGTGACCGGCTATCGGGTGCGCGAGCGGCTCCAGGGCTGGACCCTGCTCGAGCTCGACCTGGTGACCGGCCGTACGCACCAGATCCGTGTCCACCTGGCCGCCATCGGTCACCCCGTCGCCGGCGACCCGGTGTATGCGACGGGTGAGGCGCGACGTGGTCCTGCAGGACTTGTGCGGCTGTTCCTGCACGCTTGGCGACTGGAACTGGCGGCACTCTCGGGCGACCGCCTCATCCGCGCCGAGGCCCCACTGCCGCCCGACCTGTCAGGCCCGCTCGAAGCGCTCCGCGGCGGTCAGGCGGTCCCATCGTGAGTGGCGTCGACGATCGACCGCTCGAGGATGGCGCGCCGGGTGCCATGCTCGTCATCATCAGCGGACCGTCGGGCGTCGGCAAGGACACCATCATCGAGGCCCTCCGGCGACGGCCCCACGACCCGGAGCTGCACTACGTGGTGACCTGCACGACACGGGCGCCGCGGGCGGGCGAGGCCGACGGCGTGAGCTATCACTTCCTGGAAGAGCATGCCTTCGACGATCTCCGGCGAGCTGGCGAGCTGCTCGAGTCGGCCGAGGTCCACGGCCACTGGTATGGGACGCCGCGTCGACAGGTCGTCGATGCCCTGCAGGCGGGTCGCGACGTCATCCTCAAGATCGACGTCCAGGGCGCGGCGGCGGTCAAGGCACGGGTCTCGAACGCGCTGCTCATCTTCCTCGTGCCACCGACGCTCGAGGACCTCTTCAGCCGCCTGCGGGCGCGAGCCACCGAGACCGCCGATGAGCTCGAGGTCCGTCAGCGCAACGCCGCGGTCGAACTCGCGCGATCGCAGGACTATGACCACGTCGTCGTCAACGAGACTGGCCAGGTCGATCGCACGGCGGCGACCATCGACGCCATCCTCGACGCGGAGCGGGCACGACATCCCGGACGCCGCGTCCGACTCTGAGGCGGGGCGTGGCAGGGGCACCCTCGGTCGACGACGGGCCGGCGCGGCTGGTCGAGGTCGCCGTCGACGCCATCGGCGCGGCGGGCGGCCGCACCTACACGTATGCCGTTCCGGAACGGCTGGCCGATATCGCTCCCGGCGAGGCCGTCATCGTCGACTTCGGCCGACGTCAGGCGCTGGGCATCGTGCTCGGCCCATCCAACGCCGATGCGCCGGATCCCGGTGCGGTCAGGCCGATCGCTGAGCGCGTGCGCTCGGAGGCACCGCTGCTGCCGCCGGTCCAGCTCGCCCTCGCCCGCCTCGTGGCTGAGCACTACCTCGCGCCGCCGGCGCTCGTCATCCGTGCCGCGCTGCCGCCGGGCACGCTGGAGCGCCTCGAGCTCGTCGCTCGCTGGACCGCCGACCCCGACGATCTCCAAGCCGCCGACCCGCCGACCGGCGGTGCCCCCGATGACGCCCTGGTCCGCATCGCGGCCGCTGGGCCCGCAGGCATCGCGGTCGCGCGCCTGGCTGGATCGCGCGACCGTGCGGCGCTCATCCGCCGCCTGCGGAGCGCCGAGCAGGACGGTCGGATCGAGCTCGCCTGGGAGCTCCGGCCGCCGGTCGTCCGGCGCCGGCACCGACGAGCGGTCAGCCTGACCGACGCCGGCCGCGCGGTCGCGGAGGCGGTGCGGACCGGGGTCCCGATCGACGGGCGGCCATTGGGACCGCGGCAGACCGCCGTGCTCGCCGGCCTCGCCGCGGACGATCGCCCGTGGGTGCCCTCGACCGAGCTGACCGGGCGCCATGGAGCGTCGGCGGTCAGCGGCCTCACGCGACGCGGCCTGGTCGAGCTCGAGACGGTCGCCGACGATCGCCAGCCGTATGCCGATCGGGAGCGGGTCGTGAGAGCCATCCCGGTCGGTGCCATGCTCGTCGCTGACCAGATGGCGGCCGCAAACGCCATCGTCGACGCCGTGGCGGCTGGTCGTGAGGAGGTCTTCCTGCTCGATGGGGTCACCGCCGGCGGCAAGACCGCCGTCCACGTGGCCGCCATCCGCGCGTCCCGCGCCCGCGGTCGCGGCGCCCTGGTCCTCGTGCCCGAGGTCGCCCTCGCGGCGCCGCTCCTTGACCGGCTGCGGACCGAACACGGCGAGCCGATCGCGGTGCTCCATGCCGGCCTCGGCGACGGCGAGCGGGCCGACGAGTGGCGTCGCATCAGGGACGGCCAGGTCGCCATCGTCGTGGGCACGCGGTCGGCGCTCTTCGCGCCGCTTGCCGCGCTCGGCCTCGTCATCGTCGAGGAAGAGCACGAC
>DATBSD010000129.1:0-25513 GCA_036559965.1 Candidatus Limnocylindrales bacterium | reverse complement strand
CTCGGCGATCCTGCTCCTGTTGGCGGCCGTCGCTGCCGGTCAGCCCGAGCTGGGCGTCCTCCTCGTCGTCGCCTTCGGCGTCGGCATGGCCGGCGTGCTGGGTGGCATCGGGCTGCTGCTCGTCGGCGCCCGCGGTGCCCTGGAGCGCCTGCCGGGCGTCGCTCGCGACGGGCGTCTCGGCGTGGCGACGTCGTTCGTGGCCGCGACCATGGTCCTCGGCCTGGGGCTCATCCTCACGACACAGTCGCTGGTCGCCTTCGCGCCCTGACCCGATCAGCCCTGGCGGGACCCCCGTCGCGACGTACGACCGGCGGCATCGCCGTCCGGCAGGGAGGCAGCCAGCAGGGCTTCCAGGTCCCCGGCCGGATCGGGTGGCTCGATGAGCTGCTCGGCGGACACCTTTAGGGCCACCCGCAGGCCGTTGAGCTGCGCTGCCTTGGGCGCGCTGGCACCGGTCTCCCAGCGGCGAAGCGTGGCGGCGGTCGTGCCCACCAGACCGGCGACCTCGTCGAGGCTCAGCTCGCGCTGCAGGCGCTGCGCCTGGATGAGCGCACCAAGGCGGGACGCGTATGTCGGCTCGTCGCCGGCCTGGGCACCCTTGGGCTCCGTGGTCGAGCCCGCGGTCGTCGACCGCCGCTTGCCTGTCGCCATCGCGTCACCTCCGTGCGGTCTCTCGCGTGCCGCGCGATGCAGGCTACACCGCCCGACCGCCAAGGCTGGCGATGATGACCGACGCTGGTGGCTGACGATGTCGGCGTCGGGAGCCACGCGCAGGGCGAGGCCTCGAGCGGCTCGGGCGCTGCCTCGAACAGTTAGGGCGCTGCCTCGAGCAGTCGCGTCGCCTCGGCCTGCTCGGCCGGCGTGAGCGCGGTCGATCGGGCGAGGGCCGCGGTCAGCCACGCGCGACCGTTGACGTCGTCGCCGACGGTCAGCGCGATGGCGCCAGCGTGATAGACGATGCGGGCGTCGTGGATGCCCGACGCGAGGGCGGCGTCGATCTCGGCACGCGCGCCGGCGGCATCGCCCGTGAGATGCAGCGCCCAGGCGAGGAGGTCGTGCCCGAACGCATCGGGTCGCTCACGCAGCGCCGTGCGGAGCCCGTCGACCGTCGCCGCGTCCACCTCGCCACGATCGAGCGCGATGAGGGCGAGCTGGCGGTCGTAGACCGCGTCCGAGCTCGCCGACAGGGTGGCGATGGCGTCGATCGTCGCGAACGCCGTCGTCGCCGCCTGAGTGTCCCCGCGGGCAGCGAGCAGGTCGCCGAGCAGGGCCAGGGCGTCTGGCGTCGGCACGATGGCGGTCGCTCGCCGGAGCCCGGCGATGGCGGCATCGTCGTCGCCGGTCGCTGCGTTGAGGCGAGCCAGGCCGACGAGCAACCGAACGTCGTCCGGCGCCTTGCCAAGCCCTGCGCCGTACGCGGCACGAGCCGCGTCCGCGTCGCCCGTCAGGCGGGCGAGATCGGCCAGCTGGAGGTCGTAGAAGGGCGCGTCATCGACGGCTTCGGCGAATGCGGCATCGCGGGCAGCGGTCGCCAGGCGGATGGCCGAGGTCTCGTCGCCTTGGAGAAAGGCCAGTCGGGCGCGGCGGGCGTCGACGGCCGGGCCTGACGCGAGCGTCGACAGTCGCTCGTACTCGGTGGCGGCGGTCCCGAGGTCGCCCAGCTCGAGGCTTGCATCGGCATGGACAGCGAGCGCGCCGACGTCGTCGGCCGCGATCGCGAGGATGCTGTCGGCGAGCGCGACGGCCGAACGGAAGTCATGCAACGAGAACTGCACGCCGGCCTTGACGCGGAGCGCCTGGAACGATGCCGGGTCGATGGCCAGCGCCTCGTCCAGCAGCGCATCGGCGCGCATGAGGCCGCTGATGTCCTGTGTCCGCCTGGCCTCCTGCGCCTCGAGGGCGGCGAGCTGGACGAGCGACAGGTGATCGGTCGGGTTGCGTCGCACCCGTTCAGCCCAGAAGGCCAGCCGTTCGGCGACGGGCAGCCGTCCGTCGGGGTCCTCGGTGGTCGCTCCGACATCGGCGGCCGGCGTCATGGCGCGGCCGTCGTCGCCGGCGCCGATGTCCACCGCGAAGGGATCGACCATGCCACCGGTCGTGCCGAGACCCGCCTCGGAGGACCTCGGCTCGGACGCGACCTGCGTCGAGCCGGTCCGGGTGATGGCGTCGAACGCCTGGCTGAGCAGGACGACGAGGACGGCCGCCGCCAGGAATGCCAGGGCGCGGCGGGGAAGGCGCGACGAGCGCGGGAGGCGAGAGGTGCGCGGCGATCCTTCCGGAGCGGGGCCGCCGCTCGCCGGGGCGTGCACGGCAAGGGAGGGCCGCCCTTCCGGGCGACCCTCCAGGAGCTGCGTCAGGCGCATCAGTGCGCTGGCGCGAGGTACGGGAAGGTGGTCATGAACGACGCATCGTTGGCGCCGACGTTGTCGGTCGTCAGGATGGCGTGACCATCCAGACCTCCGGTGACCACAAAGAGCTCGAAGTCGATGACGTCCTCGGCGAGCGTGCGCCCGTTGAGGATGTTGCCGGCCTTGTCGCCCGTGAACGAGGTCCCGTTGGCCTTGCCCAGGTCAGCCGTGGTGAGCTTGAACATGTCCGGCAGCAGCAGGCCGCGGATGGCATCCGCTGTCGCCGGCGAGTTGCCGAAGTACTCGAGGACCGTCTCAAACAGACCGCCCCACTTGGCGGGATCGTTGGCGACCCGCGTCCGGTTGTAGCGGTCCTTGTCGGTCGGATCGGCCTTGAAGGGATCGACGAAGACCGTGTTGAGCGCGGGCTTGCCCATCCGGTCGATGCGATCGCCATCGCGCCGGGTCGTCGCCCAGAAGTTGGCCTTGGCCCCGACCCAGCTGTCCGGGATCTCCAGGACGATGGTCGAGATGTTGGTGCCGGCGAAGAAGTCGTCGCCGGGCATGTCGGTCAGGCCGGAGGCGTCCGTGTAGGTCGAGTCCCTGAGCTGGTTGTAGCCGGCCAGATCGAAGAAGAAGGGGTCGTCTCGAACGCCGGCCCAGATGCGGGCACCACCGCCGAGGTTGCTCGTCAGGCCGGTCTTGCCGGTCCCGATGAGGTCACCGTTGCGATAGACCTTGAAGGGCTGCCGTCCGTTGGCGTTGGCGCGATCGAAGCGGACCTTGTAGACCCGATCCTTGGCGTCGTTCAGGTCGGCGTCGGGCGACGAGCCGCGGCTGAGGTTGAAGCGATAGACGCCGCTCGTCGAGAAGCGCTTGCCCGAGACCACGCCGGCCAGCGGGTTGACGTTCATGACCAGCACGGTCTTGCCGTTGTTGGCGGCGTTGAAGGCGTAGACGTCCGTGATGTCGAGCGAGTGATCGGTGTCGTTCTTGAGTGCCGGCGCGTCGAGGTGGTCGGCGGCCGACGTGAGCAGGGGTGCCGCGCCGACGGTCAACACGACGAGGGCCGTGCCGATGGTCGCCAGGGCAAAAGGCTTGCGCATGGGTCGGGGTCATCCTTTCGGGATGTCTGCGTCTCGGCCGACAAGGCGCGCGCTTGACGGTCCGACATGGCTGGGAGCGCCCGTGTCGCGAGCACGTGGCGTCTGAGCCGTGTTGCGCAGGCGCGCCGACGACGGATGAATCGCGGTCGCCGACCCGACTCGTGCGCCCGAGCGGAGCTAGCGCCAGACTCTGACCTGGTCGGGGTAGAGGCGGACGCGGCGGTAGGGCTCGCGTCCCCGCGAGCGCGAGACGAGGTTGGCGCGCTCGGCCATCTGATGCTGGAGCCGTCGGATGTAGGCGTTCTGCGGCGACAGCTCGACCGGCTTGGCCGCCCGCATGACGAGCCCGATGGCTTCCTCGGTCTCCCGCAGGGCCGCCTCGCGAGGATCGACCTCGACCGAGTAGAGCGACGTCAAACATGCCTGCATCTGGAGGATCGTGTTCGACTTCAGGACGTAGATCGGCTTGGCCAGCTCCTCGGCCTCGCGCAGCGCCGGGGGCTTCTGGCGGTAGGCGCTCCGGAGGGTCATGACCACGTCCGCCTCCTCGAGGTCGCGGACGACGATGACCGGCAGCTGCAGCTCCCGGATGGCCTGCTCGAGGCGCTTGCGGCTGATGCCGAAGCCGACGATCCGGATGGTCGGCAGCGACGTCGCATAGCCGTCGGGCGCGGTCGCACCCAGGGGGTCGTAGAGCAGCTCGTCGGCATCCGGCCCGTCGAGCGGCCCCTCGTCGTCCGCGTCGGCCTCGTCGTCGGTCGCCAGCCCGCCCGAGCCGGGTTCGGCGTCGAGCGCCTGGAGCGCCGAACGGGCCGAGTCGCGCCACGCGCGCTGGCGCTCGAGCTCGCGGGCATCGCGGGCACGGGGCTCGGGCACCGGCGCGGAACCGCGCTCGAGCGGCCCGCGATCGGCAAGCTCGCCGGTCCTGAACGGCGCGTCGGCCGCCAGCGTCGCGTCCAGGGCGAAGGCATCGTCTCCGGGCCAGGCGTCGGGACCAGCACCGCCGGGTTCGGGGTCGCGCGCGTCGGGAGTGGGCGACGCCCCACCCCGGCGGGGACCGCTCTGGCCGGACGACGTCCGGCCACGAGGCGCCCGCCAGCCGCCGCCACCGCTGCGGAACGGCGCCGACCGACCATGCTCGCGCCCACCCGCGTAGCCTGGCTGCGCGTCCGGCCGCCAGCCGGGCTCGACCCGCCACCCCAGGCCGGCGCCGACGAGGCCACCGAATCGCTCGCCCGGCCCGAGGGCCGGATTGGGCGACGGTCGCGGCCGCGACTGCGTGCGGTGGACGCCGCCCTCGTCGCGCCAGCGCAGCTCCGGGGCGACCTGGTCGCCGCGCAGCAAGGCATCGATCGTCTCCGCCACGTCGGCGTGCACGGTCACGCGGTCGCGGTCCTGGATCTCGATGATGACGTCGAACGTCGGCGGTGCCTTGCGCTCGAGGACGCTCTTCTGTGTCCGGCGGCGGCGCGCCTCCTCGTCGCCCAGCGTCACGCTCTGGATGCCGCCGATGAGGTCGGAGAGCGTCGGGTTGAGCATCAGGTTGTCGAGGTTGTTGCCGTGCGCCGTGCCGATGAGCTGGACGCCGCGCTCGGCGATCGTCCGTGCCGCGGCCGCCTCGAGCTCGGTGCCGATCTCGTCGATGACGATGACCTCGGGCATGTGATTCTCGACGGCCTCGATCATCACGTGGTGCTGGAGGGCTGGGGTCGGCACCTGCATCCGGCGCGCGCGGCCGATGCCGGGATGCGGGATGTCGCCGTCACCGGCGATCTCGTTCGAGGTGTCGACGACGACGACGCGCTTGTCGAGATCGTCGGCGAGCACGCGCGCGGCCTCCCGCAACATCGTCGTCTTGCCGATGCCCGGCCGGCCCATGATGAGGATCGACTTCCCGGTCTCGACGAAGTCGTCGATGATCTCGATGGTCCCGAACACGGCGCGCCCGATGCGGCAGGTCAGCCCGACGATCTTGCCGCTCCGATTGCGGATGGCGCTGATGCGGTGGAGCGTCCGCTCGATGCCGGCGCGGTTGTCGTCGCCGAACTCGCCGATGTGCTCCACGACGTAGGTCAGGTCGGCCTCGACGATCTCGCGCTCGAGCAGGACCGCCTCGCCGCCACCCCCGAAGCGGGCCTCCGGCCGGCGGCCGAGATCCATGACGACCTCGATGAGGTCGCGCTCCGGCGGCAGGGCCTCGAGGGCGGCGATGATCTCGGGCGGCAGGGCGGCCAGCAGGGCGTGGAGGTCGTCGGTCATCTCGCGGGGCTCGTGGCTGGGCACGGCTGCTCCTTCCTCGCCGGGCGCCGTCGGGCGTCCGGGCTCGCCTGCGTCGCTCATCGAACGGCCGGGACGAGGGCCGCTTCCGCGACGCGCACGACCGTCTCCTTCATCAGCAACGTGACCGTCGCGGTGCGATCGAAGCCGGCGTCCTCCAGGCGCCCGTCGATCGGCGACTCGTAGGTTCGCACGGGCGCGACGACCCCGTGATCGTGACCGTGGTCGCGGCTGCCGCTGCGATGGATGGCGGCCTGTTCAGCGATGTGCCCGAGTCCGAAACGGATGAGGTCGCTCGTGTCGAAGTCCGGTCGGGCGATGATGCGCAGGTAGTGCGGCTGGGCTTCCTTGGAGACGCCAAGCTGAGCGAAGGCCCCGAAGGCGACATCCTGACCGCCCGGGCCGGCCACGCCAGCCGGGCCGCCGGCTTCCTGGACGAACGCGCTCACGTCGGCGAAGCGCAGGATGGGCGTCAGGCTGCTGCGCGGGATGCGCCACTGCGAGCCCTGGCGCTCCCAATCGGGCAGTCGGTACGACTCCAGGCGCACGACCGGCGCCGGCGTGGCGGCGGCGTAGAGCTGGCTGAGGCGCAGTGCATCGATGGGCGCTGCCGGTCGGATGCCCAGGCCGGCCGCGTCATCGATGGCCATCGGGGCCGGCAGATCGGTCTCCAGCGGACGGACGTAGAGCCACTCCTCGCCGTAGCGCGCGAAGCCGTGCTGCATGAACAGCTCGACGTTGCCGCCGATGTCGGCGCACGCGACGTGGAAGCGAACGGCTCCCCGCTTGGCGCCGTCGCGCAAGAGATGCTGGACGAGGCGGTAGCGGATGTCGCCGGCCTCGCCCTGGCCGATGGCGTCGAGCTCGACGATGGTCCATTCGTCGCGGTGCCCGTCACGCTCGACACGCAACAGTCCGCCGAGGTGGCGGTCCTCCTCGAAGACATAGAGCTGATCGTGTGGCTGGAAGGCGCCGAGTGGCATGCGGAAGAGGCTGAAGACGCTGACCGCGCTGCCCGAGAGCGGCAGCCCGAGCGAGCGCACCGCGCCGGCATCCGACGCGTCGTGCTGGGAGAGGCGCGAGAGGTCGCCGAGCGCCGCCAGGTCCGTCAGCCGGGCGGCGCGGACCTTGCCCGGGCGCGCAGCCTTCGGCGATCGGCCGTTCATCGGGCGGCCCGCCGGGTCGGGTGGCGACGGCGTCCGGCACCTTCGCCCGGATCGTCGAACTCGTCGGCCATCATGGCCACCAGCCGATGGAAGCGCAGCTCCCCGGCCAGCTCCGGGTGGAAGGCCGTGGCCAGCACGTTGCGCTGTCGGACGGCCACGATGCGATCGTCCTCGAGCCGCGCCAGGACATCGACGTCCGGGCCGACACGTTCGATGACGGGCGCTCGGATGAAGACGCCGTGGACGGGCGTGTCGCCGAGCACGGGCACGGCCACCTGGCCCTCGAACGAGTCGAGCTGACGGCCGAAGGCGTTGCGCTTGACGTCGACGTCGAGCAGCGGGAAGACCGGCTCGTCACCGTCCACGATGTGACGGGCGAGCAGGATCATGCCTGCGCAGGTCCCGAAGATGGGTGCCCCGGCCTCGGCCAGCGCCTCGATCGGGCGACGCAGGCCCCAGCGGTCGATGAGCTTGCGCTGCGTCGTGCTCTCACCCCCGGGCAGGATCAGCCCGCTGATGCCGTCCATGTCGGCCGGCAGCCTGACCTCGACCGCGTCGACGCCGATCTGCCTGAGCACCGCGACGTGCTCGGCGAAGGCACCCTGGACGGCGAGCACGCCGATGCGCGTGGCGCGGGTCATGGGTGCGGCTCCGGGTGGGGCATCGTCCGGCCCCAGGTCAGCCCGGCCTGCTCGACCGGCCTGCCTACCAGCCTCGGACCGCCAGCCGCTCGCCCTCAGGGATGGCCGATAGCTCGATGCCACGCATCGGAGCACCGAGGCCCTTGGACACCTCGGCGATGATCTTCGGGTCGTCGAAGTGCGTCGTCGCCTGGACGATGGCGTTGGCCATGCGCGCCGGGTCGTCGCTCTTGAAGATGCCCGACCCCACGAAGACGCCTTCGGCGCCGAGCTGCATCACGAGCGCCGCGTCGGACGGGGTGGAGATGCCGCCGGCCACGAAGTTGACGACCGGCAGCTTGCCCCCGGCGGCCACGTCCTTGACCAGCTCATAGGGCGCGCCGAGCTCCTTGGCGGCCACGAAGAGCTCGTCCTCGCGCATCGACTGGAGGCGCCGGATGCCCGACAGGACGTCGCGCAGCTGGCGGACCGCCTCGACGATGTTGCCGGTCCCGGCCTCGCCCTTCGTGCGCATCATGGCCGCGCCCTCGTTGATGCGACGGAGCGCCTCGCCGAGGTTGCGGCAGCCGCACACGAAGGGCACCTTGAAGGCGTGCTTGTCGATGTGGTTCGTCTCGTCGGCCGGCGTCAGCACCTCGGACTCGTCGATGTAGTCGACGCCCAGCGCTTCGAGCACCTGCGCCTCGACGAAGTGGCCGATGCGCGCCTTGGCCATGACCGGGATGGTCACGGCCGACATGATGCCCTCGATGAGGGACGGGTCGCTCATGCGTGCCACGCCGCCCGCGGCGCGGATGTCGGCCGGCACGCGCTCGAGCGCCATGACCGCGACCGCTCCGGCTTCCTCGGCGATCTTGGCCTGCTCGGCGGTGACGACGTCCATGATGACGCCGCCCTTCAGCATCTGGGCGAGGCCCTTCTTGGTTGCCCAGGTCGATGTCTCGACGCTCATGCTCGCTGACTCTCCGGTCTTCCGCGCCCTTCGGCGTTGGCGACCGCCGCGACCACGTCGTGTCGTGCCGGCCGGTGCGTCCGGCTGGCCCCGGGGTCGTCGCCCGTTCGAGCCGTCCGCTGGCGCCGCTCGCGCGCCCGGATTATCGCACGACCCCGCGGGCTCGCCGTGCGGGTCGTCGACCCGCGTCGTTCCCAAGCACCGAACGCTGATCGCGCCCGCCGAACGCGGCTCGCGCGCAAGACCGCAGACGCCTCGCGCCGAAGACGGCCAGCGTGTCACCTCCAGTGCCGCCGTGCCGGCAAGCGCGGGGCCGGGCGCGCGGGCGGACGTGTCGACCCACCGGGCCGGGCAATAGGTGCCCGACCTGGCACTGGAGGTGGCGGCGCGCGCGTCAAGTCGCTCGCCGCCGGCCGATCCACGTGTGAGGCAACGCCAAGGTCACGCCATGTCTCCGTGAAGCGTCCCCGGCGACACTCCGGGTGACATGCCGGCCCGCATCCGCTCCCGCCAACGACGCACGCCCACCCAGGCGGCCGCGGATCGCCGAGCCGACGAGCTCGCGCGCTACCTCGGTCGAGGCCTTCGCGATGCTCGTCGGTCGGTCGGTGCCACGCAGGCCGACGTGGCGCGCGCTGCGGCGATCTCGCGGTCGCTCGTCAGCAAGATCGAGCGCGGCCTCGCTGCTGATGCCTCGCTGACGACCTGGGCACGCACGGCGCAGGCGATCGGCGTCGACGTGCGCGCCTACGTCGCGGGCGCGACGGCGACAGACGGGCCACGGGACGCTGTCCATCTGCGCGCCCAGGAGCTCATCGCGAGGTCGGCAACCGCAGGCGGCTGGCAGGCACACCCAGAGCGGGCGATCGACCTCGACCCTGGTCGATCACGGGCAGCGGATCTCGTGCTCACGAGAGGCATCAAGGTCGTCCTCGTCGAGGTCTACGACTGGCTGCCCGATGTCGGCGACGCGTTCCGGAGCTGGGACCGAAAGCTGGCGTCGGTCGAACGCCGAGCGATCGCCCTCGCGCCTGCCGTTGACGGTGCCACCGAGGTCTGTACCTGCGGCATCTGGATCCTGAGGGCGACACGCACGAATCGGCGGCTTGTGGCGGCTCATCGCGCCGTCTTCCGCGCACGCTTTCCCGGCTCGGCGGCCGCCTGGCTGGCCGCGCTCGAGCGCGCGGATCGCCCGATGCCGAAGGAGCCGGCGCTCGTCTGGATCACGGTCGCGGGCGATCGTCTGGTACCGGCGCGCCTCGGCTGATGGGCTGTTCCACGCCAGGGTCTGGCGGGCTGCGCTCGCGCGTCGGCGACAGGACCCGTCGAGCCCCACCGCTGTCCCTCTACGCCGACTCCTCGACCAGACCCCAGCGGCGACGGACGGAGCGATCGATGGTCCCGAAGAAGGCCGCGTCGATGACGATGCCGATGACGAGGATGACGATCATCATGACCAGCAGGCCCTGCGCGTCCGACGTGTCACGCGAGAAGATCAGGCGCTGGCCGATCGACGACTGCCCGGCGATGATGACCAGCAGCTCGCCGGCCATGAGGCTCCGCCAGGCGAATGCCCAGCCCTGCTTGAGCCCGGCCACGAAGGACGGCAGCGCCGCCGGCAAGAGGACGTGGCGGTAGTAGTCGGTGCCGCGGGCGCCCATGACGGTGGCCGCCCGCAGGAGCACGCGCGGGATGTGGTCGACCCCCGAGATGAGGCCATTCGCGATCGACGGCGCGGCGCCCAGGATGACGACGAAGAGGATGGCCTGCTCGGTCAGCTGGAAGAGCAGGATGGCGAGCGGGAACCAGGCGATCGAGGGCATGGTCTGGATGCCCGAGATGAGCGACCCGATGGCGGTCCGAAGCGTCTTGAAGCGGACAACGGCCAGCGCCAGGAGGACACCGATGACGCAGGCCAGCAGGAAGCCGACCAGGCCGCGACGGAGGGTGATGAGGATGGCCTGCTGGAGGCCCTCCTCGCTGACCTCGCGAATGAGCGTCCCGAAGACCGGACCCGGCCCGGGCAGGGCGTACTCGGGCTTCCAGCCGGACCAGACGATGACCTGCCAGGCGAGGATGGCGATGGCGATGGCGGCCAGCTTGGGCCACAGCGAGCGCCATACGCGACCGATGGTCGTGGGGTGAGCGGCGACCGGGCGATCGAGCGCATCAAGGCCCGAGAACTCCGACTCGAGCGTCGCATCGGCGGCCTGCGCGTCGGTGCCGTCGGCGCCGCGGCGCGCCCGTCGAGCCCGGAGCCCGTCGAGGTTCGGCATCACTCGCCGGCGTGCCGGCGGACCTCCTGACGCAGGCGGTCGAGCACCGTGCCGGCAACCTCGCCGACCTCGCTGGTGCCGATGTGCCGCGGTCGCTCGAGTGGCACGTCGAACTCATCGGCCACGCGACCCGGTCGACTCGTCAAGAGGACGATCCGATCGCCCAGCCGGACGGCCTCGCGGACGTCGTGAGTGACGAAGACGATGGTCAGACCGCGCTCCTCCCAGAGTCGCTCCAATTCGTCGTGCAGCAAGTCGCGCGTCATGGCGTCGAGCGACCCGAACGGCTCGTCCATGAGCACGATCTCGGCCCGCTGCGCGAGCGCTCTGGCGAGCGCGACGCGCTGACGCATGCCGCCCGACAGTTCGTGGGGCCGCTTCTGTCCGAAGCCCTCAAGATGCACGAGCTCGAGCAGGGCGTCGACCTCGTCGCGTCGCTCCGACGCCGGGACGTGGCCAAAGCGGAGCGGCAGCTCGATGTTCTCGGCCGCCGTCAGCCACGGGAACAGGGCGGCCTCCTGGAACATCACGGCCGGCCGACCCGCGTCGAGCTTGACCGTACCGGTGCCCGGTCGATCGAGGCCGGCGACGATGTTGAGGAGCGTCGTCTTGCCGCAGCCCGACGCACCGACCATACACAGGAACTCACCGCGATAGACGTCGAGCGTGATGCCGTCGAGGGCGAAGACGCTGTTGCCGGTCGGTCCATAGCGCTTGCTGACGCCGGCGATCTCGATGGCCAGGTCGCGCGCCGTCGTCCCTGCTCCCCCCGGGCCGACCGCCCTTCCCGCGGGGGACGCGGCGCCGGCGACGTCGCTCGACGTCGCGGCCGGCTCGCCCGCCTGGGTCGCCGTCTGCATCGGCGGCAGGATACCTGCTTCGGGCGCGTCGGTCGGCGACCCGACACGGCGGGTGCCGATCACGGACCGATCACGGCTGCGGGATCTCCGGCCGGCCGGCCTCGCGCAGCACCTCGTTGAGCAGCGACAGGTCGTAGATGCCCGTCAGGTCGGTCGGGTCGAGCAGCTCGAGCTCGGTCGCCTCGGTCGCCGAGGTCTCGAGCGAGGCCGTGATGGGATCCACGGTGAAGGTCAGGTTGGGCCAGGCGGCCGCGATGACGGGCTCCGCCAGCGGCTTGTCGGTCACGGCCTTGATGCCCTCGTTGACGACGGCCTGCGCGGTCGCCGCGTCGGCGTTCACGAAGTCGGTCGCCTCGACGACGCCCGCCAGGAGGTCCTTGACGATGCCCGGGTGCGCATCGAGGAAGGCCGGAGTGACGACGAGGTGCGTCGTCACGTACTGGCCGTCCGGCCACAGCTCGCGCTCGTCGACGAGGACCTTGCCACCGCCCTCCTGGATGAGGCGCGTCGCCCATGGCTCCGGGACCCAGGCGCCGTCGATCTCGCCCGACCGGAACGTCTCGAGCGTCTGCGCGTTGGGCTGCGGCAGGATGCTCACATCGCCGCCGCCCTGCACGTCGGTCGTCAGGCCCTGCTCTTTGAGCCAAGCACGCAACGCGACGTCCTGCGTGTTGCCGAGCTGCGGCGTGGCGAGCTTCTTGCCACGCAGGTCCTCGGCAGAAGAGATGTCCGGTCTGACGACGAGGTAGGCACCGCCGGACGTCGCGCCCGAAACGATCCGGATGGCCTCGCCGTTCGACTTCGCGTAGGCGTTGATGGCCGGATTCGGCCCGATGAAGCTGGCGTCGAGTGCGCCTGAGAAGATCGCCTCGACCGCCTCTGGGCCGGCGTTGAAGGGTTTCGTCTCGAGGGTCACGTCGGGACCCAGCGCGTCGGCGAAGATGCCCTCCCGGATACCGGCGATGGCCGTCGCGTGGGTCAGGTTGGGGAAGTAGCCCAGCCGCAAGGTGACCGGCTGGCCGCCGCTCGACGCCGACCCCCCGGCGTCGGTCGCTCCAACAGGCGAGCCACCCGTGCCGGATGGCGAACACGCGGCAACCAGGGCGGCGATGAACGCGATGACAGCGAGGCGGCGGACGGGCGAGGGCAAGGTGCGATCCTCCGGTACGTCGTCGCGACACTCCCCTGGGAGTGCGGCTGCGGCACCATACGACACTCCCACAGGAGTGGTCAAGCGACCCACACACGGCTACACTCGTGCGGTGACCAAGGTCGACACCGTGACCCTCAAGATCCCGCGTCCGCTCTATGACCGCCTGCAGAAGGTCATCGAGGGCACCGGCTTCCGCTCGGTGACCGAGTTCGTGCTCTATGTCCTGCGAGACCTCGTGGGCGACGAGGCGCACGACATCGAGACGGTCAAGAAGCGCCTCGAGGACCTCGGCTACCTGTAGCCACCAGGCCGCATAGGATGCCGGTCATGGGGACGAGCCATCCACGGCCTGCTCGGTGGACCGCAGCGATGTCGCTGCTCGTCGGACCGCTGCTCGTCGCAGGCGTCGCGGCCGGCTGCTTGTCGAACCCAGGCATCCCCGCCGGCTCGTCCCGCCACGTCATCACCGTCTCGAATAGTGCCGCCTGGCCGGCCGTGCTCGAAGTCGGCCGGGGTGGCCTGGGAGGGCAGGCGCACCCGGTCGGCCAGGCGAACTGGGTCGGGGTTGCCCAGCCGGCCACGGTACCGTCCGGTGCCACGCAGCCGGTGACCTTCTTCGTGCCGCCGTCGGGCGACTGGTCGATCTATGCCAACGGCGGCGAGCTGATGGGAAGCCGTGACGTGAACGGTCGAGGTCGTCTCGACCTCGGGATCCAAGTGGATGCGAACGGGGAACCAAGCTGGTCGTGCTCTCCGGCACCGGGAGCGGCCTGCCCGTAGGACCGCGCTCAGAGGACCCGGCTGGGCGACATCGGTGCGGGCGAGGCGATGATCGCCGCCGGCATGGCCAGCGCGAGCCAGCCGCCTATCATCGCCTGCGATGGCACGCCTGCGGACCCATACCGATCCGACCTCGGAGACCTGGCGCGCCAACGACGGCGCGATGCGGGACCTCGTCCGGGAGTTGCGGGCCAAGACCGCTGCCCTGACCGACCGAGGGGCGGCCGGTGACGAGCGATCCATCGCTCGCCATCGGGAGCGCGGCAAGCTGCCCGTCCGTGAGCGCATCGACCGCCTGGTCGACCCTGGCGCGGCGTTCCTCGAGCTCAGCGCCCTGGCCGCCGACGGACTCTATGACGGCGACGCGCCCGGCGCCGGCGTCGTGACCGGCATCGGGCGGGTGAGCGGCGCCGAGTGCGTCATCGTCGCCAACGACGCCACCGTCAAGGGCGGCACGTACTACCCGCTGACCGTCAAGAAGCACCTCCGGGCGCAGGAGATCGCACTCGAGAACCGCCTGCCCTGCCTCTACCTCGTCGACTCGGGAGGCGCATTCCTGCCGCTCCAGGACGAGGTCTTCCCGGATCGCGACCACTTCGGGCGCATCTTCTACAACCAGGCTCGGATGAGCGCGGAAGGCATCCCGCAGATCGCCCTCGTCATGGGCTCATGCACCGCCGGCGGCGCGTACGTCCCGGCCATGAGCGACGAGACGGTCATCGTGCGCGGGACGGGGACGATCTTCCTTGGCGGGCCGCCGCTCGTCCAGGCGGCGACCGGCGAGGTCGTCACGGCCGAGGAGCTCGGCGGGGCCGCCGTCCACGCCCGTATCTCGGGTGTCGCCGACCACGAGGCGCTGGACGACGAGCACGCGCTGGCGCTTGCCCGCGAGATCGTGGCCAGCCTCGCCTGGCGAAAGCCCGACCCCCCATGGGCCAGGGAGACCGCCCGACCGCCTGCCATCGAGGGCCCGACCGACCCGACCACCGACGCTCCGGATCCGGACGACCCCACGGGCCTGTACGGCGTCGTCTCGGCCGACCTGCGCGTCGGCTACGACGTGCGTGAGGTCATCGCGCGGCTGGTCGATGGCTCCGAATTCCACGAGTTCAAGCCGGCTTACGGCCAGACGCTCGTCTGCGGCTTCGCCCACCTCGACGGCTGGCCCGTCGGCATCCTCGCCAACAACGGCGTGCTCTTCAGCCAGTCGGCGCTCAAAGGGGCCCACTTCGTCGAGCTCGCCAGTCAGCGCCGCGTGCCGCTCGTCTTCCTCCAGAACATCACCGGCTTCATGGTCGGCAAGGAGTACGAGGCGGGCGGCATCGCCAAGGATGGCGCGAAGCTCGTGACCGCCGTGGCGACGACGGCCGTGCCCAAGTTCACGGTCATCATCGGCGGCTCGTTCGGGGCCGGGAACTACGGCATGGCCGGCCGCGCGTACGGCTCGCGCGGGCTCTGGTCATGGCCCAACTCGCGCATCAGCGTCATGGGCGGCGCACAGGCGGCCCGGGTCCTCTCTACCGTGCGCGAGGCGTCGCTGCCCGGCGGCGCCTGGGCCTCGGTCGACGAGCAAGCGGCATTCGAAGCGCCGATCCTCGACCAGTACGAGGCGCAGGGCAACCCCTACTACGCCACCGCCCGACTGTGGGATGACGGGGTCATCGACCCCGCCCAAACGCGCGACGTCCTCGCCCTGGCTATCTCCGCGGCGCTCAACGCACCGATCGGGGAAACCCGCTTCGGCGTCTTCCGCATGTAGCCGAGCGTCGCCGGCCCGTCGCCCACGATCAGGGCAGCGGCTGCCATGCGAGGACCTTGCCGTAGTCCGCCTGGAACTCACCGAGGGACCGCTGACCGGAACCGTCGTGAGCCACCTGTGTAGCATCGCCCGATGGACGATCGCGGGCGCAGCGAACCGCCGGCCGCTGTCGTGACGGCCGTGACGGACATCCTCAGCGTGGCTCCCCGCCAGTGGGACCTTCGCTCTGGCGGACATACCCGTGCGGGTAAGGCACGTGCCTTCCTGCCCGACGACACCAGCGTCTTCGTCAAGTGGGCGGAGGACGACCGGAGTGCGGCGCTCCTCGACGAGCTCCGTGTTCTCCGCGTCGTGCGCGGCTCGTTCCTGCCGCTCGTCGTGGGCTGGTCCGTCGATCCGGCCGTCGTGATCATGGAGGACCTCTCGGCGGGCGTTTGGCCACCGCCATACCCGGCCGACATCGGGCCACTCTGGGCGGCCCTCGAGGCGAAGGCGGCGGTCGAGTCACCCGCCGGGCTGCCACGCCTCGAGGACTGGGCCGGGTCGAAGCACCGATGGCGCCGCGTCGGCGAGCATCCAGAGCCGTTCCTCGACCTCGGCGTCGTGTCTGAGGCATGGCTGAGGACCCACCTCGAGGACCTCATCGTCGCGGAGGAGCGCGTCTCGCTGGCTGGCGCCCAGCTCGTCCACAACGACGTCTTCAGCGGCAACATGACCTTCGTCGGCGGTCGGGCGATCCTGATCGATTGGGCGACCGCGGCCGTCGGCAACGCCTGGCTTGACACGGCGATGGCGGCCCTCAGCCTGCGATCGGAGGGTGGCCCGCCCGTGCGGCTGGGATTCCCCGACGAATGCGGCTTCGCGGCCCTGCTTGCCGGCCACAACGCGCTCGAGGCGGCAGCCCCGCTGCCGGACTGGGCACGCCCGGACTCGACTCTCCGGCTCGAGCAGCTCGTGGATCTGCGCCACGCGCTGGCGTGGGCCGCCGAATGCCTCGACCTGCCAGGCCCCGACGGACCCGGAGCGCTCGGCCCCGTGTAGCATCGGTCACATGGTCGAGACCCACGAGGCCAGCCGCCCGCGCACCGAGACCACGTTCGAAGCGCCGCTCGGCGCCGGGCGTGTCGTGCAGGTCAACGTCTCGCCTGGCGGCGTGCCCAAGCACCCGGTGACGTCGGCGCACGTCGGGCGGTTCGGGCTGGTCGGCGATGCTCAGGCCCATCGTGGCGTCCACGGCGGACCGCATCGCGCCGTCTGCCTGCTGGCCGTCGAGGTCATCCGACGCGTGGCCGCGGAGGGCCACCCCATCCGACCGGGGTCGGTCGGCGAGAACCTGACGACCGAGGGCGTCGAGCTGGCCCTCCTCCCTCCCGGCACAAGGCTCCAGTTCGCGGGCGGGCTGGAGCTCGAGATCTCGGCGCCGGCCAATCCCTGCAACCTCATCACCGACAGCTTCCGTGACGGCAAGTCGGGTCGCATCTCGATCATCCGCTTCCCGACCGACTCGCGCGTCTATGCCCGGGTGCGCAGCGAGGGCGAGGTCAGGCTCGGCGAGAAGTTCACGGTCCTGCCGCCACTGCCCGACTCGACCGCCGGGCGGCATCTCCTGCTCGAGCGGCTCGAGCGCCACGAGGTTCGCTTCTGGGAGGCGACCTGGGCGACGGTCGCGGCCGGCGGTGCGGATCTCCGACTGCTCGACCTGGGCGATGCCTACGCCTGCGCGGCACCGGCCATCCCGGGCCTCATCTTCAACCGCGCCTTCGGCCTGCGCATGGTCCCGAACCTGCGGCCGGTGATCCTCGAGCACTTCCGTGCCAACGGCGTCGAGGGCTGGCTGATCGACGTCGAACCGCCCGCCCCGGGCATCGAGGCGTCCGAGCAGGTCGCCGTCCTGGCCATCGAGCCCGACCGGGTGCCGAGCGCGCCCGACGTGCCCGGGCTGACGATCCGGCGCATCGGGCCGGACGAGGCAGTGGCGTGGCAGTCGCTGCTCTGCGACGCCTTCGGCATGGTCGGGCCCGAGCGTGAGGCCTGGCTGGCGGCGGCGGCGCACATCGAGGCGCTGCCGGGCATGCAGTGCCTGGTGGCCGAGATCGACGGGCGACCCGCGGGCGCAGCCGGCCTGTACACCCGGGCACGGGTCGGCGGCCTTATCCCTGCGGCCGTGTTGCCCGAGTTTCGCGGTCGGGGCATCCATCGGGCGCTGATCGCCGATCGGGCGCGCCGTGCCGAATCGATGCACTGCGAGTTGATCACCTCGCAGGCCTCGGCGGACGGCGTGTCGGAGCGGAACATGGCCACCATGGGGCTGGTCCGCGTCCACCTCCGCGGCACCTACCCGGCACCCACCGCGGCGGCCACGTGACAACCGGGCTGCGTGTCGAGCGCGAAGGACCCGACGATGTCGTGGTCCGCGTCATCCTCGATCGACCCGAGCGCCACAATGCTTTTGACGCCGAGCTCATCAGTGACCTGCGGCGGACGTTCGAGCGACTGGCCGAGGAACCGGCCGACCGACTCCGGGCTGTCGTGCTCATGGGCGAGGGACCGACCTTCTGCGCCGGGGCGGACGTGGCCTGGATGCGGGCGAGCGTCGGCCTCTCGGTCGAGCAGAACGAACAGGACGCCATGGCCATGGCCGAGATGTTCGATGCCATCGACCGTTGCCCCGTGCCCGTCGTCACTCGGGTCCAGGGCGCGGCGCTCGGTGGGGGCATGGGCCTCTGCGCGGTGAGCGACCTCGTCGTCGCCGAGGCCGGGGCGAAGTTCGGCTTCACCGAGACGCGCCTGGGCATCCTGCCGGCGGTCATCTCGCCCTTCGTCATCGCCAAGATCGGCGAGACCCACGCCCGTGCCCTAATTCCCGGTGGCCGACGCTTCGATGCCACGCGAGCGCTCCGGATCGGGCTCGTGCACGAGGTCGTCGAAGGCGAGGCGGCCCTCGACGTCGCCATCGATGCGGCCGTCGGCGACGTGCTGGCCGCCGGACCGACGGCTGCTCGCGCAGCGAAGGGGATCGTGCGCGAGGTCCGAGGCCTGCCGCACGCCTCGACTCGCTGGCACACCGCCCGCGTCATCGCCCGTCAGCGGACCAGCGCCGAGGGCCAGGAAGGGCTGCGGGCGTTCCTCGAGAAGCGTCCACCGGCCTGGATCCGTGGGGACGACGCCATCGACTAGCCGTTGACACACGACGCGCCAAACACGACAGTCCACGTGTGAGCGACCTCATCGGCCCAAGCGAGGCGGCGCGACAGCTGGGGGTCTCGACGCGTACGGTCCAGCGCTGGCTGCGCGACGGCCGGCTCGACGGCGTCCGGGTAGGCTCTCGGATCAAGGTGTCGATGTCGTCTTTGTCGCATTTGACGCACGTCGAGTCTGACGCACGATCGCCCGACCGCCGCACGACGGCACGACCACTCGGGCGCCTCATGGTGGCCAACCGTGGCGAGCTCGTCGTCCGGATCGCCCGTACGTGTCGAGCGATGGGCATCACCTCGGTGGCACTGGCGACCGACGATCAGCGCGACGCGTGGTGGACGACGTCGGCCGATGAGGTCGTCCCCCTCGCGTCCGACTATCTCGACGTGGCCGGCGTCGTGGCGGCGGCGGTGGCGGCGGGCGTGGACGCCGTCCACCCGGGCTACGGCTTCCTGGCCGAGCGCCCGGAGTTCGCCGAGGCGGTCATCGCGGCCGGGCTGCTCTGGGTCGGGCCACCGCCGTCCGCGATGCGCGCCCTGGGCGACAAGGCGGCCGCCCGACGACTGGCTGCCGGCCTCGACGTGCCCGTCCTGCCCGGCTACGACGGTCGCGCCCAGTCCGACACGGTGCTTTCGCGCGAGGCGGCCCGCGTCGGGTTCCCGTTGCTCGTCAAGCCGAGCGCCGGCGGCGGCGGCAAGGGCATGCATGTCGTGCGCGATCCACGTGCGCTTCGGTCGGCGTTGACCACCGCCCGGCGCGAGGCCGGGTCGGCGTTCGGCGATGCCCGCCTGATCCTCGAGCGCTATCTCGAGCAGTCACGGCACGTCGAGGTCCAGCTTCTGCTCGACGCCCACGGCCAGGGCATCCATCTCGGCGAGCGCGACTGCTCGCTCCAGCGTCGACACCAGAAGGTCGTCGAAGAGGCACCGGCTCCAGGCGTCGGTCCGGAGCTGCGAGCTCGGATGGGCGAGGCGGCCCTGCGCCTGGCGAAAGCGGCCGGCTACGTCGGCGCCGGCACGGCCGAGTTCCTGCTGGCCGACGACGGAGCGTTCGTGTTCCTCGAGATGAATGCCCGCCTCCAGGTCGAGCATCCCGTGACCGAGGCCGTGACGGGCATCGACCTCGTCGCCGCCCAGCTGCGCATCGCGGGCGGCGAAACCCTCTGGCTGACGCAGACCGACGTCCGGATGACCGGCCACGCCATCGAAGGCCGTCTCTATGCCGAAGATCCCTGGAACGGATTCCTGCCCGCCGTCGGTCGGATCGTTGCCGTCCGCTGGCCATCGGACGAGCAGCCCGGCATCCGTGTCGACGCCGGCGTGGGCACCGGCGACGAGGTGGGCACGCGCTACGACCCGCTGCTGGCCAAGGTCGTCGCCAGCGGGAGCGATCGCGACGAGGCGATCGCGCGCGTGCGCGCGGCGCTATCTGGCACGAGCGTCCTGGGTGTGACCACGAACCGCGGCTTCCTGGCATGGCTGCTCGCGCTGCCGGAGGTCGCCGATGGCGCTGCGACGACGGAGTCGATCGAAACGCGCTGGCAGCCCGATCCCGCACTGCCAGACCGGGCCTGGCCCCGAGCCGCCGCGCTCCTGGCTGGGCCGCGGGACCGGGGCTTCCGCCTCAACGGGCCGCGACGGCTGGCCATCGAGATCGACGGGCAACGTCGGATGGTGGATCTCGACGCCGGCGCCACGACCCGGGCGCCGGCTGACGACGCCCTGGCTGGAGCTGACGCCGCCAGCGAAGGTGACACCATCGTCATGGACATCGACGGTCGAGCAGTGCGTGCGCGGCTGGCATCCGCGCCGAGCGTCGACGCCTCGGTCCGCTCGGCCCACCAGGCCGGTGGCGGAGCGGCGGTCGTGACGGCCCCCATGCCCGGTGTGGTCATCGACGTCCTGGTCGAGTCGGGGCAGGCGGTCGAAGCCCACCAGGCGCTCGTGCTGCTCGAGGCCATGAAGATGGAGAACGCGGTGACCGCCCCCGGACCAGGCACCGTCGAGCGGGTGCTGGCTCGCCCGGGCCAGCAGGTGCAGCGTGGCGAGGTGCTGGTCGAGCTGCGGGACTGACCCGGCGTCCCTTGCGAGGGCGCGCCTACACTCCGTGGATGGTCCCGCCCGCCCGCGTCCGCGTTTACGAGGTCGGGCCGCGCGATGGGCTCCAGAACGAGGCAGCGCCGATCTCCCTGACGGACAAGCGCCGTTTCATCGAGCTGCTCGTGGACGCCGGCCTGCGCGAGATCGAGGCCACGAGCTTCGTCTCGCCGCGTGCCGTGCCGCAGCTGGCTGACGCCGACGCGCTGCTGCCGTCGCTGCCACACGGCGGCGCGGCGGAGGGCGTCCGCTATCCCGTCCTGATCGCCAACCAGCGCGGGTTCGACCGGGCGGTCGCGGCGGGCGCACAAGCCATGGCCGTGTTCACGGCCGCCAGCGACGCCTTCACGACCGCCAACATCGGCATGACGGTGGCCGAGTCCCTGGCGGCCTTCGCGCCGCTGCTCCACGAAGCCGAGCACCGTGGCTGGTGGCGACGGGCGTACGTCTCGACCGCCTTCGGCTGCCCCTATTCCGGCGTCGTCGATCCTGCCTGGGCAGTGGCCGTCGGCCTCGCGCTCCTGGAGCTCGGCGCCGACGAGATCTGCTTCGGCGACACCATCGGCGTGGCCGTCCCGAGCCAGGTCCGCGACGTGACTGGCGGCGCGCTGGCGGCCGGCATCCCGCTCGAGCGGCTGGCCTACCACTTCCATGACACGCGCGGCACGGCGCTGGCCAATGTGATGGCCGGGCTCGCGGACGGCGTGGCCTGCTTCGACGCCTCGACCGGCGGCACGGGCGGCTGTCCATACGCGCCGGGGGCCGCCGGCAACCTGGCGACCGAGGACCTGGTCTACCTGCTCGACGGCCTCGGCATCGAGCATGGCGTGCGGCTCTCGGGCGTGCTCGAGGCGGCGCGTTTCGTGGCCGCGGCCATCGGCCGACCGCTGGCCTCCAAGGTCGGACAGGCGGGCGGCTGGGATCCGGCCGGCGCGACACTCGAGGCCGGCCAGGGCGGCGCTGGGCGGTGACCGAGTCCGCCTCGCTTTCGCCGGCCGAGCTGACGTTCCCCGACCCGCCGCTGACCGACGGCGTGGTCACCCTGCGTCGGTTGGTCGCGGCCGACGACGAGGCCGTTGCCCGCGCCTGCGCCGACTCCGAGACCCAACGCTGGCTCGACTTCCTGCCGCGGCCGTACCTCATCGCGCACGCCCAGGCGTTCATCGCCTTGGCGGCGACTGATTGGACGACGGGTCGAGCGGCGGTCTTCGCCATCGCCGACGCGAGCACGTCGACCCTCCTCGGCGCGGTGGCTATCCAGGAGGCGCTCGGGCGGCATCCGTTCATCGGCTACTGGGTCGCGCCCTGGGCCCGCGGCCGCGGCGTCGCCACGCGGGCCACCGTCCTCGCCAGTCGCTGGGCGCTCCGCGAATTGCACGTCACGCGGTTGGAGCTCCACGCCGAGCCAGGCAACGTGGCCTCGCTCCGCGTCGCCGAGCGGGCAGGCTTCCAGCGCGAAGGCATCATGCGCAACTTCGTGATGAGCCGCGACGGGCCGGTCGACGGCGTCGTCTTCTCGCTCGTGCCGTCGGACATCGCCGCCGAAGGCTGATCCGGGTGCGTCACACGTGATCGAGCGTCCGCCCAGCGTGCCGCTGGTGTCGGCGCCAGCCTATCGACCCTTTGCTACGATGCGCCGGTCGCGCGGCCGAGTCCCGGCCGGCCACAGGGAGCGATGGATAGCGTCGTCCTCTTGCTCAATTCGAATTACGAGCCGCTCAACGTCTGCGACGTCAGGCGCGCATTCCGGCTGCTCTTCGGCGAAAAGGCCGAGGTCATCGAGTACGACCACCACGAGATCCGCACCGCCCGCGAGGTCTTCCGCGCTCCGAGCGTCATCCGCCTCCAGTACCTCATCAAGCGGCCTCGACCGCGGGTCCGGCTATCGCGGCGCGAGATCTTCGCGCGTGACGGGCACACGTGTCAGTACTGCGGCCGACAGACACACGACCTGACGCTCGACCACGTCGTGCCCCGCCACCGCGGCGGCGGACACACCTGGGACAACCTCGTGGCGGCCTGCAAGACGTGCAACCATCGCAAGGGCGGCCGTCATCCCAAGGAGGCGCGGATGCGGCTGATGCGGCCACCCCGTGAGCCACGCAGCGACATCTACTCGCTCTTCTCGCCCTACCTCGCCGATCCACGCAACGAGGCCTGGCGGACGTACCTCTTCCTGGGCCACGGCTGAGCGGTCCGGCGCGATGGGCGGCGGCGTCGATGCGGCCAGCCCGCAGGACGGGATCGTGGCTCCGTCGATCCCCGAGCACGTGACGCCCATCCTGGCCCGGCTCTGGTCGTCCGGTCACGCCGCCTACGTCGTCGGCGGGGCGCTGCGGGACGCGTTCATCGGTCGGCCGGCGACCGATTGGGACGTCGCCACCGACGCACGGCCGGACCGGCTCCTGGCCCTCTTCCCCGACGCCCACTACGAGAACCGCTTCGGCACGGTGCAGGTCCCAGCCGGGGACCGCGAGATCGTCGAGGTGACGACCTTCCGACGCGACATGGCCTATCGCGACCATCGGCGTCCCGATCACGTCGAGTTCAGCGACTCCATCGCCGAGGACCTTGCGCGGCGCGACTTCACGGTCAACGCCATCGCCCTCGGGCGGACTGCGGAGGCTCCGGCGGCGCTGCTCGAGCTGGTCGATCCGTTCGACGGCCGAGCCGACCTCACGGCGCGGCGGCTGCGGGCGGTCGGGGTGCCCGAGGAGCGCTTCGAGGAGGATGCCCTGCGCCTCCTGCGCGCGGTCCGGCTGGCGACCCAGCTGGGGTTCGTCATCGATCCGATGACACTCACGGCGATGCGGTCCGCCGCACCGCACGCGACGACCATCTCGCCCGAGCGTGTCGGCCAGGAGCTGCGCAAGATGCTCGCCGTGCCGGAGCCGTCAGGCGGCTTTCGGATGCTCGCCGAGACGGGGCTCCTGGCGCCGATCTTCCCGCTGCTCGCGCAGCAGATCGGGCTGGAGCAGCGCAAGGGCCCGGGCGTCGATCTCTGGGAGCACACGCTGCGGACGCTCGACGCGGCCGCCCGCCTGGCACCCGGCGACATCACCCTTGCGCTGGCGGCGTTGCTGCACGACGTGGGCAAGCCCGAGACCGCCGGCGATGGTCATTTCATCGGCCACGACGTGGTCGGGGCGCACCGCGCGGCGGGACTGCTGCGCCGGATGGCGGTGCCCCGGCGCGAAGCCGACGCCGTCGTCGACCTCGTGCGCTGGCACATGGTCGGCTATCGCTCGCAGTGGACCGATGCCGCCGTTCGGCGGCTCATCCAGAAGGTCGGTCGGGACACGCTGCCGCGCCTGCTGACCCTCTGCGAAGCCGACAACATCGGCAGTGGCAAGCCCGGGGACAGCGGCGGCATCGACGAGCTCCGAGCGCGCATCGCGGCCGAGCTCGAGCGGGGCGTGCCGCTCACGCTGCGTGATCTTGCGGTCGACGGGGACGACCTCCAGGAGTCCTGCGGCGTGGCACCCGGCCCGCTCATGGGCAGCCTCCTCGACCGCCTGCTCGAGGCGGTCATCGCCGATCCGGCGCGCAACGAACGCGAGACGCTCCTTGCGGATGTGCGCAGCTGGCTCGCCGTCGACGCCGACTCCAGCGGCACCCAGGCTGGATCCGGTGACCGATGATCGAGCTCCTGCTCCAGGCGGACCGGACGCTCACGATGGGCCTGGTCGATCAGGCTGAGCGCCTCTATCGACAGGCGGCTGATGCCGATCCGCTCAATGCCATGGCCGTGGTCGGCCTGGCCAAGGTGGCCATCGAGCGCGGCGACGACCGCGCGGCGTGGACGCTCGCCGTTCGGGCGCTCGAGCTCGACCGGGAGGACGGCACGGCCATCCGGCTGGAGGCGCGCACGGCCGAGATCCTGGCCGCCCGTGGCGAACCCGTCGAGCGCCCGGACTGGATCGTCGCCAATGAGCTCGCCTGGCGCCGTCGGGCGACGGACGACCTCTCGGCCCGCGCGGCGGGCATGCCCCGGCCGGCACCGCCCCGGGCGGTCTATCCGGCCGATCCACCGGCGCCGGCAGCCATGCCAGCGACCGCCGCCGGGGCACCGACCGTGGTCGAGGCACCGACCGCGGTCGAGGCACCGACTGCGGCTGGAACGCCCGCCGAACCGGCCGCCAAGCGCGGCTGGCTGGCGCGCCTGATGGGCCGCTGATGCGCGTGCTCGTGACCGGTGGCGCCGGCTATGTCGGATCGGTGTCGGTCGAGCGGCTCATCGCAACCGGCCACGAGGTGACCGTGCTCGACAGCCTGGTGACCGGCCACCGCGGCGCGGTCGGCCCCCAAGCCGAGCTCGTGGTCGGCAGCGTCGGCGACCCGTCGATCGTCGGTCCCCTCCTCCGGCGCAAGCGCATCGAGGCCGTGCTCCACTGCGCCGCCCGCTCGCTCGTCGCCGAGAGCGTCCGCGAGCCCGCGCTCTACGAGCAGGAGAACGTCGTCGGCGGCCGCGCCCTGCTGGCCGAGCTGGCCGCCGCCGGCGTGGATCGCTTCGTGTTCAGCTCGACGGCGGCCGTCTACGGCATGCCCGACCAGATGCCCATCACAGAGGCCACCCCGACGCGCCCCATCAACCCGTACGGTGCCACGAAGCTGCGCCTCGAAGGGGCGCTCGCCGAGGCCGCCACGGCGGCCGGGCTGCGCGCGGTCGCGCTGCGCTACTTCAACGTGGCCGGCGCGAGCAGCGCGAACGGCGAGGTCCACGATCCCGAGACTCACCTCGTCCCGAACCTCCTGCGCGCCGTCGAGACGGGCACGCCGGTGACCCTCTTCGGCGACGACTACCCGACGCCGGATGGGACGGCGGTGCGCGACTACGTGCACGTCCTCGACCTCGCCGACGCGCACCTGGCCGCGCTCGACCTGACCGCCACGATGCCGGC
>DATBSD010000128.1:0-4481 GCA_036559965.1 Candidatus Limnocylindrales bacterium | reverse complement strand
TGACCGCGAAGGAGAAGGCATGAACTTCAACAGCATCCTCATCGGGTCGGAGGACCCGGAGCGCCTGGCCGCCTACTACACGAAGCTGTTCGGCGAGCCGACGATGGCCGAGGGCGGCTACACCGGCTGGCTCATCGGCAGCGGCTTCCTGACCGTCGGACCGCACAGCGAGGTCCACGGCAAGAGCGCCCAGCCCGGCCGCATCATCTGGAACATCGAGAGCGCCGACGTGAAGGGCGACTTCGAGCGCTTCAAGGCAGCCGGCGCCATCGTCATCCGCGAGCCGTACCGCTTCGAGATGCCGGACGCACCGGCCGAAGGGGCAGGCGCGCCCGACTCGATCGCCACGCTGGCCGACCCCGACGACAACTACTTCCAGCTCATGAGCCCGATGGCGCCATAGCGCCGGGAGCCGCCAGCAGCTCGAACATCGGATGGCGCTGCGCCTCGACGATGTAGTCGTCGATGGTCGCGTCGCGATCCACGTGGAAGAACCGCCCGACCATCGCGGCGCCGATGCGCCAGCGCACGTACGGCGCCAACGCATCGCGGAAGAGCGGACCGGCGGTCTGCGGCGGGACCTCGACCGCGAGCACGACCTCGCGCCGTTCGCCGCGGGACACGACGGCCGCCGGGTCGGCGCGCAGGTTGCGCACCCAGTCCACCTCGCCGAAGGGCGACTGGATGTAGCGGCGCCCGCCGAGCTCGAGCAGGGCGATGGGGAACGTGCGCGGCAGACCGCTCGTCCGCCCACGGACGGTGAGCAGCACGTTCGGCCCGAAGGGCAGGCCCGCCCCGATGAGGCGCCGGATGAGGGGATTGAGCAGTGGGATGAGCGACGGGACGCTCGGCGTCCCCATCGCCTGACTGTTCGACATGGTCAGTCGTGGCTCCTGGTGATGGCGCCGGCCATGGCAGCCGGTCGTACCAGGGACACGGGATCGGGGCTGCGGATGTGACGACGCGGTCACGTTCGTGCCCCGCAGATCGTGCCTCGTGTACATGACCCACGACTCGGATCCCGCGGAGCGGCGCGCCCAGCTGGCGCGCGAGTTCGAGCGCCACCGGCCGTACCTCCGGGCGGTCGCCTACCGGATGCTCGGTTCGCTCGTCGAGGCGGACGACGCGCTCCAGGAGACATGGCTGCGCCTCGACCGCCGGCCACCCGACGACACGTCGGACCTGCGCCCGTGGCTGACGACGGTCATCAGCCGCATCTGCATCGACACCCTGCGATCGCGCCGGACGCGGCGCGAGGACTACGCCGGATCCTGGCTGCCGGAGCCGATCGTCGCAGCGACCGACTCACCCGAGGACGAGGCCATGCTGGCGGACTCCGTGGGCCTGGCGCTGCTCATCGTGCTCGAGACGCTCACGCCTGCCGAACGGCTGGCGTTCGTGCTCCACGACGTCTTCGCGTTGCCGTTCGACGAGATCGGCATGGTCGTGGATCGCTCGCCCGACGCCGCCCGGCAGCTGGCCAGTCGGGCCCGCCGTCGCATCCGGGCCTCCGCGCCAGAGCCCGATGCCGACCTGCGTGTCCAGCGGCGCGTCGTCGATGCCTTCCTGGCGGCCGCCCGCGGCGGGGACTTCGAGGCGCTCCTGACGGTGCTCGACCCGGACGTCGTGCTCCACACGGATGGCGGCGGCACAGGCCCGCTGGCCAGGCCGCCGGTCGTCGGCGTCACCGCGGTCGCCCAGGTGCTGCGCGAGCGGGCAGGCACCTTCGCGCCGCTGGGCCGGCCGGCGATCGTCAACGGCGGCCCAGGCGTCATCGTCGGGCCACCCGATCGCGTCTTCGCCGTCGTCGGCTTCACCGTCGTCCATGGCCGGATCCGCGAGATCGACATCATCGGCGACCCGGCCAAGCTCCAGGGACTCGAGCCCACCTGACCGACATCCGCACCGCGGCTCGGGCCAGGACCACGCGGATCGATAGGCCCGATGGCCCTACCGGCTGGCAGGACGCAGGCAGACCATGGGGTTCCGAACGGGCGGAAGGAGAACGTCATGAAAGCCGTCGTTGTCTACGAGTCGCATTGGGGCAATACCGAGGCCGTCGCACGCGCCATCGCCGAGGGCATCGGCCCCGACACACGGGTGATGCACACGGACGACGCGACGGTCCCGGCGATGGCGGGCGCGGACCTCATCGTCGCCGGCGCACCGGTCATGGCGTTCTCGCTGCCGCGCGAGGGCATGCGGAGCCAGATCGCGGGTGACGTCAAGGCGCCGACTCCGCCCGACGTGTCCCACCCCCTGATGCGCTCGTGGCTGGATGCCCTGCCGGCGGGAGTCGGATGGTGCGCCGCGTTCGAGACCCGCATCTGGTGGTCGCCGCGTGGCGCGACCGGCACGATCGAGGCCAAGCTCAAGCGAGCCGGTTACCGACGGCTGGCCAAGGCCGAGCGCTTCCTCGTGGCCGGGGCGTACGGTCCGCTGCGCGACGGGGAGCTGGAGCGAGCTCGTGAGTGGGGTGCCTCGTTGGCGCAGGCGCTTGCCAGGCAGGCGCAACGAGCCGTCGCGGCCTGACCCAGGCGTCGATGGTCTCGTCAGCCGACCCTTACGGGATGCGGCTGACCCAGTACTCCGTGGTCGGGACGCCGAAGCGGGCGTTGACCACCCACAACCGACCGGCTTGGGCGGCGACGGTCGTGGGCACGCTCAGGCCAGCCGGAGCGTTGTCCTCGTCGAGCGTCACGAGATGCCGGGCGTGGCGCAGCTGGGGCCCGAGCAGGAAGACCTCGATGACCTGATCGAAGTTGCGGACGACGAAGAGCATGCTACCGACGCGCTCCAGGCCGTCGCCGTTCGCCACGCTCGCGTCACCGGTCGAGATCTGAGTCCCCTCACCCGTTGCGGGGTCGACGCGGTATAGGCCGCCCTCGAACGAGTCGACGACGATGAGCCAGCCGCGCGCCGCGACGATGCCGTTGAGGTTGAACTGGTCGGCCTCGACCGGGATGCCGGTCAGCGGCAGGGTCGTGACGTCGGCCGGATCGGGCAGCGCGCCACCCTTGCCGAGGGGGATGACGTCCAGCCAGTCGTGGCCGGAGTCGGTCACGTAGACGGCGTCCCGCGTGACCACGAGGTCGTTGAGGAAGCCGACCGGCGAGAAGTCGTACTGCTCGAGCAGGCTGCCGTCGGAGGCGTCGTAGACGCGGACGGTGCCGGTCGGGCCGCCGGCGACCCACAGTCGGTCGGCGCGCTTCTCGTAGTCGACACCGACCGCCGGACCACCCCAGGCGGGCACGAGCTGCTCGCCCTCGCCGGTGCGGACATCGGCCTTCCAGATGCCGCCGCCGTTGAGCGAACCGACGTAGACCGTGGTCCCTCGGCCGGCCGTGATGCCTTCTGGCATCCAGCTCGCCGGCAGGTCGATGCGATCTGGGAAGCGATGGCCGGCGGCGACGGGTGCCGCAACCAGGCAGAGCGCCATGGCCAAGGCGACGATGGCGGTCAAGGATCGGCGGATGGTTGGTCGGCGGATCATGGGACCTCGTGGGAGTGGCGGTCCGCGGGCATGTGGGGGGCATCGCCGCGCGGACCATCGCGGGGCGCAGCGGACTGCGCCGTCCCCTGAACCTACGACCGATCGGGTCGTTCGGATCGCGACCGCCGAGCGTGACCCGGGTTGAGGATTCGTTACAGGTCGACTGGCCGTTCCGACCGCGATGGGCACTTGCGGCGTGGCGCTACGTCGTAGGGGCCAAGTCGGCGGGACCGACCGGCGCTCACCACCGGAGCGTGTCGGCCCATAGCTCGCGTTCGAACGCTCGCGGATCGTCGACGACGCCCGAGACGGTGTCGAACCGCATGGTCGCGCGTCGATCCGCGTCGTAGCACGGCCAGCCGGGATCGCCCGTGGCGGCGAAGGCGACCCATGCCCGGTGCATCGCGTCTGCGATCGCCTGCGGCGGGGCGTCGCCCAGGAGCGAGCCCTGCATCTGTGCCGGACCGAGGTCGAGCGTGTCGAACACGAACGGGATCTCGAGCGCGTGGCAAGCGCCGAACATGCCGCCGAAGACGGGTGAGCCCCAGGCGAACTCGTACATGAAGGTCGCCGAGCGGGCCGGTGCATGGGCCTCGGCCAGGCGCAGCGCCGGGATCCGGCACCACCAGTCGGTCTCGATGATCGCCAGCAGGTCGCCCGGACTGGCACCCGGATTCGCGGCTCGATACGCGTCGAGGCCGCCATCGGGCAGTCCGTAGGCTGCGGCCGACTCGAAGCCGAACTGGCTCACGGGGCCCGCCAGCACGTCGTCGGTGACGCGCGACAGGGAGCCGTTGAGGACGACGAACAGCCGCCAGTCGTCGGCGTTCGAGCCGACGATGACGTCGACGTCCGCGCTGGCCCCGGCGGCCGCGAGGTCGGCCGGCCGGCCGGGCACGAGGTCGCCGTCGATGACTGGCTGCCATGGCAGGAGGCTGGCCACGACCTCCCGACTCCACCGCTCCGGGTCCGGATGGGCCATCAGGTC
>DATBSD010000127.1:0-12589 GCA_036559965.1 Candidatus Limnocylindrales bacterium | reverse complement strand
ATCGGTGCCCTGGGCGTTCGCGCGCCAGCCGCGGAAGGTCTCGAAGTCGTCGTACAGGGCGCCGCAGTTGGCATCGGCAGCGCCGCTCGCCCGCCAGGGACAGCCGGCCTGGTCGATGAGGTAGAGGATGGCCGAGCGATTCTGGGCCGTCTCACGACCGAGCACCTCGTCGGGCGGGTAGAAGTCGGAGATGCGGTAGTGCTCGGTGGGATAGAGCTCGAAGGTGTAGCTGAAGATGCGGTGTCGTCCGTAGAGCCAGTCGATCTGGTCGCCATCGGTGATGTAGAGGCCCGATGACTGCTTGGCCGTGTAGCCGTTGAGCGAGGCCATCTTCTTGCCCATGGCCACGAACGCGGCATGATCGGCGGCCGCCATGTCCGAGGGGATGTCCGCCTTCGTATAGCCGTACGGCCAGAGGATGAGCTGACCGTTGGAGTGGAACGTGATGTGTGCCCGGATCTGCTGCCGATCGTCGATCACGCGACTCTCGACGAAGTTGCGCAGTGCCCGGGTCTCGGGTGCCGAGAAGGGCTTCCAGCCGCGATACGTCAGGCTGCCCGGGCTGCCGCTCGAGCCGCCGCAGCAGCCCCAGCGATAGTCGTAGTTGCGGTTGAGGTCCGTGCCGACCTTCGATGAGTTCGGGGTCGGCTGGCGGTTCTTGCGCCAGGCGCGATACGGATCGCCGGTCAGGTCGAACTGGGCGCCGTCAGGGTTGAGCGCGAAGATGATGAAGATCTCGCGGCTGTCGACCTGCTCGGTCACGTTGGCCACGTCGCCGTAGCCCTCGGCCAGGTAGTGCAGCAGATCGAGCGTCTGCTCGAGCGTGATGTGCTCGCGCGCGTGGTGCAGGCCGTCGAACAGGACCTCCGGCTCGGCCTCGTCGTCGCCCACGTTGTCGCTGATCTTGGCCGTCCAGATCTCGCGACCGGCGTACGTCTTGCCGATGCTGAAGACGTCGACGATGTCGGGATGGGCGTCCTCCACGGCGTGGACATCGGCGGCCATCTCGTTGTACGTGTGGTAGCCCTGGTCATAGCTCGGGAAGTCGGCCGCGGCGGCTGGTGCCGGCGCCGGCGCGCTGGCGGCGCCGAGCACGAATGTTCCGACGACGACGAGGGCCAGCCGACGACGCCAGGACCGCTGCCGGCGCATCAGGGCACGACCACGAAGGCGTCGACCTCGGCCACGGGCCGCTTGGGCGTCGACTCGTTGACGAGGCGGATGGAATGCCGCCCCGACGTGGAGAAGATGTGCGTCAAGAGCACGCGGCGGCTGTCGAACGAGCTCTGCCGCTGATCGACGGTGGCGACGTAGTCGCCGTCGATGTAGACCCGCACACGGCTTCGATTCTTGCCCATCGGGCCGATCCATGCGATCTGCCGGCCCGTGAACGAGAGCACCGCCCAGGCGCCGGCGTTCTTGGAGCGCCGCGTCGAGCCGCCGATGGCATGGCTCGACGTGTGCGTATACCAGGAGCCGGAATAGCTGGCCGCCGACTGGCTGACGAGCGTCGGCGTGACCGATGTCGTCATCGTCGGGCCGCTGGTCAAGCCGCGGCCGTCGGTCGCGGAGACCCGGAAGCGATAGGAATGGCCGTACGCCAAGGTGCGGTAGATCTCGCGCGTCTGACCGCCCACGGTCGTGATCGTCGACCAGGCGCCGCCATCGGTCGACTGCTCGACCCGGAACGAGGCGATGACCCCCGACGGGTCGGACGCGGCCGGCCAGCGCACCCGCATCGGCGTCGTCGACGACGTCGGGCGGGGCTCGCCGCCGAGCCGCGTCGTCACGGCGCCCATCGAGGGCGCCTGATCGGTGAAGGTCACGGTCACGCTGTCACTCCTGGTGCGGCCCTGGATGGTTCCGGTCACGGTCAGGTGCCAGGTGCCCCCGGGCACGGTCGAAGGCAGGTTGACGCGCATGGTCGCCGACTTGGCATCGAAGCCGCCCGAGACGCTCGGGGTGATGGTGGCCGTGGCGCCCGAGGGCAGGCCGCTGACCGAGAACACAACGGGTTCGAAGGCTTCCGCCGTGCGCGAGATGGTGATCGGGATGGGGCCGCCGGATTCGTTCAGCGCGAGCGTCCCGCCGGGCAGGCTGATGCCGAAGTCGCCGCGGCCGGCGATGCGTCGCACGTCGAGCAGCGGCTCGTGCTCGTTGTCGGGATCGGTGCCCGTCTTCCAGCTCTGGCTGCCGAGCGCGCGCAGGACGGTCCGGACCTGCGACGGCGTGGCGTCCGGGTGCGTCGAGCGGTAGAGGGCCGTGGCACCGGTCACGAGCGGCGTCGCCATCGAGGTCCCCGACATGAGGCCGTAGCCGCCGGGCACCGTCGAGCGGATGCACTTGCCGGGTGCGATGAGGTCGACGTCGGCGCCGAAGTTCGAGAAGTTCGCGAAGGTGTCGTCGCTGTCATAGCCGCCCCACGAGTAGCAGGCCGAGCCGCCGTTGCCGCCCGGCGCCCCATCCGTGTCGGCCAGCGCGCTCACGGTCATGACCTCGTTGTACGCGGCAGGCTCGTAGTTGCTCGCGAAGGTCGAGGCGTTCATGGCCGCGACGGCGATGGGGATGCCGCCGGCGACCACGCGGCAGACCGCCTGATGCATCGCCGAGGGGATGGTGTTGCCGCAGTCGTGGTCGTCCTGGCCGGACTTGCCGACGCTCATGTTGACGGCCTCGATGAGCGGTCGCGACGAGTCGTTCGGGTCACGCTGAGCGAGGATCCAATCGAGGCCGCAGACGTACCAGGAGATGAAGCCGAAGCCATCGTCATTGAGGATCTTGACCGCCCACAGCCGGACGCCGGGCGCCACGCCCACGACGCCGGTGCCGTTGTCGAGCGCGCCCACGATGCCGGCCACGTGCGTGCCGTGCGACTGCCGGTCGCGCCACGCGCCGGGGTCGCTCGTCGAGCAGTCGTAGCCACCGACGACGTTGAGGTCGGGGTGCAACGCGATGCCCGTGTCGACGATGGCCACATCGGCGTCGACGCGCTCGTCCACGCCGTCGATGTCAGCCAACGGCGACTGGTGACCGTAGACGCGGGAGACGCCGGTCGGCAGGGACTGTGCCGCCAGCTCGATCCGTTCGTCGGGCACGATCGCAAGCACGGCCGGGTCGGCAGCGAGCTGCTTGCGCTGGGCCTTGCTCAGCCGCGCGGCAAAGCCCTTGAACGCGTGACGGAACGCCCGATCGGCACGGAACGCAGCAGCACGCTCGAGGCGGCCGAGGGCCTTGGACACCGTCGTGCCGTCCTTGAGCATGACGATGACTCGATCGCCCGCGGCGGCCGCCTCCACGTCGGTCGGGCCGGGGGCGGCGGCCGGCGATGGCTCCGCCGTCGGATCCATAGCCGCCGGCAGATCGACGACCGGCGTCGGCTCGGCGTCGACGGCTGGCTCGACCTCGGGCGACGGCTCGGCGCCCGGCACCGGCAGCGACGGCGGGGCTTCAGGCGGGGGAGCGGCTTGTGCGCCGGCGGGCAGCACCGTGGCCACGAGCAGGAGCGCGAGGAGGACGGCGACGCGCGCGCGCCGGGGACGGGGCATGGTCGGTCTCCGTGTGCTGCTCACGGCAAAGCCTGACACGGATGGGGGTTTCGGGGCCATGACCGATTCGGACCACTGGCCGTCCCGGACCAGGCGCCGGATGCCCGGCGGCGGTGAGCCTCTGGCGGCCCGAAGACCGACGAGGGTCGCTCGAGCGTCGGGTCGGTGGGCGGCAGTCCGGCGGTTCGGACGCCCATGACTCCGGCTCGAGCCGCCTCAGCGCTTCTTGCCGCGCACCTCGACGAGGTGGGCCGTCCAGGGCGAGGTCGTCGTGCCGTCGGTCGCTGCCGAGCTGCCGTGCCAGCCACAGACGCAGGTCACCGTCTGGTCGCGATGCTTGTACACATCGATGACGTGCTTGAGCGGGGCGTCGGCATCGACGGGCTTCGGCGACAGACGGGGATTCAAGGGCGGGCACCTCGGCGGCGGGACTGGGGACGCTTACGATTCTACCAGCCCGCGCCAGACCCCGCCCGGATCAGTCCTCCCCGACGAGCGGCTCGAGCACGCCGAGCGTGCCGCCGGCATGCCAGAAGACGACCGGTCCGCCGGTCCCGATCGCTCCACGGGCGATCAGCGCCAGCGTCCCGGCCATGGCCTTGGCCGTGTAGATCGGGTCGACGATGATGCCCTCGGTTCGCGCGATGAGGCGCGCGGCGGCTTCGGCATCTGCGGAGCGGCGTCCGTAGCCATCACCGATCCAGGCGTCCTCGATGGTCACCGCCGGTCCCGGGTCCCGATCGCCGATGGCCTCCCCGCCCGACTGACCGGCGATGAACGCGGCGATCTCGCGGGCCAGGCCGGCCACGACCGGGCCAAGATCGCGACCCGACGCCCCGACGGCGATGCCGATGACCGGTACGGTGCGCCCCGCCAGCCGAAAGCCCGCCAACAGCCCGGCCTGCGTGCCACCGGTCGCCGTGGGCAGGACGACGGCTGCCGGGTCCACGCCATGAGCCGTGAGCTGCCGATCACATTCCAGCGCCGCCGCGACCTGGCCCAGGACGCCCGACAGCCCCGAGCCGCCGAGCGGGATGAGGTAGGGTCGTTCGCCTGCCGACTCGGCGGCCGCCATGACCGTCGCCAGCCTGGCCTCGCGTTCAGCACGATCATCGGTCAGACAGCGATGGACGATCGCGCCGTAATGCACGCTGAGCTGCTCGCTCGGCCCGGGCGGGTCGAGCGGAGGTCCGGACAAGACCAGCTCGACGCGCAGGCCAGCCATCGCACCGGCCGCCGCTGTCAGGCGGCAGTGGTTCGACCAGCGCCGGCCGGCCGTGACGACGCTCGTGGCACCGTTCGCCAGTGCCGCCCCGAGATGGAACTCGAGGTTGCGCAGCTTGTTGCCGCCAAGGCCGACCGGCAGCAGATCCTCGCGCTTGCACCAGATCTCGGGCGCGGCCGACCCGATCTCCTCGCGCAGCGCGGCGGTCAGCCGGTCGAGGCGCTGGAGGGGGCTGGGCGCATCGATGAGGCGGAAGCGCGGCGCGGCCGGCGTCCAGTCGGGGGCAGGCATGCAACGATCGTACGCCGCCGGCCGGCCGGCCCGGAGGGCCGTGCCCGCGGCCCGTGGCATGCGGCCGCGTATCATCGGCGCCTGCCGAGGAGGAAGGGATGGCCGTCCGCGTCACGCCCGCGGATCAGCTCGTGGGTACCGGTCAGAACGCCGCCATGACGCGGGGCATCGCCGTCTCGGCCAGCACGACCGGTTCGACCGCGCTCTATTCGTCGGTGGTCACGACGGCAGCCGGTGGCGCCACGCGCGTCCACCATCACGGCCCGTGCGAGACGAGCATCTACATCCTGGCCGGACACGCCCGCTACACGTGGGGCCCGACCGGGCTGGAGCATGGCATGGCGGCATCGGCGGGCGACTTCGTGTACATCCCGGCGGGCGAGATCCACGTCGAGGAGAACGCTTCGACGACAGCACCGCTGGTCGTCGTCCTGACCCGCAACTGCCCGGACTCCCACGTGGTCTACATGGACGATGGGCCGGCCGGCGAGGACGACGTGCCTGCCCCCTGCTGAGCAGCGGGCCGATGAGCGATCCCGTCGCCCCGTCACTCGAGGCGCTGCTCGCGCGACACGGGCTGGCCGACGCCGTCGAGCGGCCGCTCGCCCACGACGGCTGGTCCGGGGCGGCGATCACGTCGCTCGAGGCCGCCGACGGCAGCCGCTACGTCGTCAAGCGCGACTCGCCGGCGCGCGACTGGATCGCCCGCGCGACGGCTGACGCGACCCTCCGCGAGGGCCAGCTCGTGGCCCGGCGGCCGAGCCTGGGCTGGATCCTGCCGCACCTCGGGGTCGCGCACGACGGGCCGGACGGCATCGCCCTCTTGATGCCCGACCTGACCGGCCAGCTGTTTCGCTGGGAGAGGCCTATCGACGGGGTCGCCCTCGCTCGCGTCATCGCGGCCCTGGCGCAGCTCCACGCAGCGGGCGCCACCGGACCACCGGCGGCCCTGGACGACGTTCCGTGGTGCCCTGTCCGCGAGCGCCTGCTGCTGCTCAGTCGGCCCGCGGCCGAGGGCTACGCGCGCGCGGGCGACGCCGTCGGCACCCGCTTCCTGGCCGGCTGGGACGCCTTCGAGCGCGTGGCCGCGGGCGTGGCTCCCGCAGCCATCGACCTGGTCGACCGCCTGAGCGCAGATCCCTCGCCGCTTCTGGCCGCGCTGGCCGGCCGCCCGTCGACCGTCCTGCACGGCGACCTCAAGCTCGGCAACCTGGGCTTCGATCGTGCAGGCCGTCCGCTGGCCATCGATTGGCAGATGGTCATGCTCGCGCCGCGTGCGGTGGACCTGGGCTGGTTCCTGGTCAGCAACACGACCGACCTGCCCGCGCCGCCGGCCGAGGTGATCGTCCACTACGCCGGCGCGGCCGGCTGGAGCGCGGCCGACCGTGCGGCCGAGGGCGATCTAGCGGTCCTCGTCGGCCTGCTGCTGCGCGGCTGGCGCAAGGGCCTCGATGCCGAGGCTAGCGTGGTCCATGCGTCTGGCGTGACGGCCCTCGACGACCTGACGTGGTGGTGCCGGGAGGCCGTCGCGGCCGCCGACCGCCGACTCTGACGCGGCGCGCCGCAGACCGCGGCGCCGTCAGGGTGCCTGGCCGAGCTCCTCGAGCGCGCGCAGGAGCTGGGCATCGCCGCTCGCCGCAAGCTCGGCCGGCGTCATGGAGTCGAGATCGACCGGCTCGAGCGGCAGGACATCCGTGTCGAGCGTGACCTCGATGTCCGGGTCGATGCCGCTGGGGAAGATGTGCCGGCCCTTGGGTGTCAGCCACTGCTCGACGCCCAGCCGGATGGCCGACCCGTCGGAGAGGGAGAACTCGTTGAGCACGGTGCCCGTGCCGTAGGTCCGCGTGCCGATGGCCTGCGCGCGATCGTGGTCCTGGAGCGCACCGGTGACGATCTCGGCCGAGCTCGCCGAGCCGTAGTCGATGAGCACGGCCATCGGCAGGTCGGTTCGCGGCTGGTCGTTGACCATGACCGGGATCTGCTCCCCATCGGCATCCTGGCGGATGTACACCACGCCCTCGGGGATGAAGGTGCTGCCGACCCCGACCGCTTCGTCGACGAGGCCGCCGGGGTTGTTCCGAAGGTCGAGCACGATGGCCGTCGCGCCGTCGGCCTTGGCCTCGGCCAGCGCTGTCTGGAGCTCAGCTGCTGTGCCCTCGCTGAATTGCACGATCCGGACCATCGCCGTCGTCGTGCCGGGCACCATGGCCCAGTCGACCGGCGGCACCTCGATGACGTCACGCACGATGGGCACCTCGATGGGCGTCGCCTCACCGGGGTGGATGACGGTCACTCGCACGGTCGTGCCGGCCGGCCCACGGACGCGGCTGACGACGTCCTCGACCGACAGCTCACTGGCCGCCTCGCCGTCGATCTCGACGATGCTGTCGCCGCTGCGCAGCCCCGCCCGGTCGGCCGGCGATCCACTGATGACGGAGATGATGATCGGTGCACCGGCGCGCTCGCCGAGGAAGGCGCCGATGCCCGAGAACGAGCCCGAGAGATCCTCGTTGGCGGCCTTGACCTGGTCCGGCGTCATGAAGCTCGAGTGTCCGGGGTCGCCGAGCGACCGGATGAGCCCGTCGAGCATGCCGTACGTCAGGTTCGAGGTCGGCTCGAGGACCGAGCGATCGACATAGTTGTCGCGGATGAGCTCGATGGCCTCCCACAGCAGGCCGACATCGGCCGGAGCGTCGGGCGGCACCGAGGCGCCCGGTCCGATGGTCGCGCCGGGCGCCAACGTCGGGCCGGCCGGGGTCGGCTCTTCCGTCGTCGCGGCCCCGAACATGCCACTCCGGTCGGCCGCCACGCCGGCCCCGAAGGCGAGCACGACGATGAGGATGAGCCCCAGGACGATGGGCTTGCCGCCGCTCGTCGGCGGCGGAGCCTGCGATCCTGGCGCCGGCGTCACGACCGTCGATCCCGGCAGCGGCGACAAGGACGGCGGCGGCTCGCGGTCGGCGTCGGGCGGCTGGGGGTCGGTCGGTGCGCCAGACATGCAGTTCTCCAGGCGGTGGGTGGCGCCCGCCATTCTGGGCCAGCGCGCTCCATCGCGCGGCGTCGCGCGGGCTCGGCCCTCAGGCGCGCCCTGCCGGTGCGCCGCCGACCTCGGCCAGCCGCCGCTCGAGATAGGCGACCTCGGCCCGATTGGCCGTGCCTGCCAGTGCCTGCCGGTAGGCGATGGCCGCCGCCTCGGGCTGCCCCGCGCGACGGAGCAGGTCCGCCCGGGCAGCGTGGAGCAGGTAGTAGTCGGCCAGCCTGCCGTCGGCGACGAGGCGGTCGATCTCGGTGAGTCCGGCCTCCGGCCCGCCGGCCATCGCCAGGGCGGCCGCTCGATTGAGCTCGACGACGGGGGTCGGCGACAGCTCTCGCAGCAGGTCGTAGAGGGTCACGATGCGCTGCCAGTCGGTGCCTTCGGCGCTCGTCGCTCCGTCGTGCACGGCGGCGATGGCGGCCTGGACCTGGTACGGACCTGGCCGGCGCATCGCCGCTGCGCGGTCGAGCAGGCTCGTCCCCTCCTCGATGAGCGCGCCGTCCCACGACGAACGATCCTGTTCCTCGAGCACCACGAGCTCGCCGGCCGGCCCGATCCGGGCGGCGCGTCGGGCATCGTGGAGCAGCATCAGGGCGAGCAGGCCGATGGCCTCGGGCTCGTCGGGCATGAGCTCTGCCAGCAGGCGGGCCAGACGGATCGCCTCGGCCGAGAGGTCGAGCCGCAGCGCCGCGTCACCGCCGCTCGCGAGGTAGCCCTCGTTGTACACGAGATAGAGGACCGCGAGGACAGAATCGAGGCGTTCGGGCAGGAGGCTATCGGGCGGGACGCGGAACGGGATGCCGGCGTCGCGGATCTTGCGCTTGGCGCGCACCAGGCGCTGGGCAAGGGTCACCTCGGGCACCAGGAAGGCGCGCGCGATCTCGTCGGTCGTCAGGCCGCCCAGCGTGCGCAGGGTGAGGGCGACCCTGGCCTCCGGCGAGAGCGCGGGGTGGCAGCAGGTGAAGATGAGTCGGAGGCGATCGTCGGGGATCACACCCTGCGCCTCGAGCTCGTCGACCGTCGGGCCGCCGGCCGCGACGCGCGCCTCGGCGTCGGCCTCGGCCTGGAGGATGGCCTGCTTGTCGGCCAGCACGCGCGCCCGCCGCAGGCGGTCGATGGCTCGCCGCCGGGCGGTCGTCGTGATCCAGGCGCCGGGATTGTCGGGCACGCCATCGCGTGGCCAGTGCTCGAGCGCGGCGACGAAGGCGTCCTGGACGGCGTCCTCGGCCAGCTCGAAGTCGCCGAGGACGCGGATGAGCCCTGCCAGGGTGCGCCCGGATTCGGCTCGGAAGGCCGCCTCGACGGCGGCTCGTGCCTCCGTCATCCGCGCTCGTCGAGCAGGCCGACGCTCAGCCGGCCGTCGCGGCTGCGGCGTCCGGCGTCATCGACATCGGCAGCGCCCAGATCGGGCGGACCTCGATCGAGCCACGAGCCGCGCCGGGGATCTTGGCCGCCATCTCGATGGCCGTGTCGAGATCGGGGCACTCGAGCAGGTAGTAGCCGCCGAGCGCTTCCTTGGTCTCGGCGAACGGGCCGTCGCTGACGATCGTCCGTCCGTCGCGCACCCGCACCGTGGTCGCCGTCGCGGTCGGTTCGAGCGCTTCGCCGCCACGCATGAAGCCGCGCTCCGCGGCCTCCGCAGAGAAGGCACGATAGGCCGTCATCTCGGCCTCCTGGTCCTCTGCCGGGACCGCGGCCGGATCGATCTCCGGGGTATAGATGAGGAGCAGGTACTGCATCGTGGTGCCTCCTGGCTCTGACGACGACCCTCGCGTCGTGCGCACCATAGCAACGAACACGTGAACGGGGAATCGACAGGGCATCGGCTCGTCGGTCAGACTGGTCGGCCGGAGGAGGGCAGGCATCATGGCGTCACCATCGGGGCAGCATCGCGCGGACGGCCGCTGGATCGGCGGCATCATCCTCATCCTCATCGGCGCCGGGCTGCTGGCCGGCCAGCTGGTGCCGGACATCGAGCGCTACGCGCCGATTGTCGTCGGCCTCGGCCTGCTGATCATCTTCCTGTTCACGCGCAATGCGGGCGCCCTCATCGGTGGCTGCATCGTGACCGGCATCGGCGTCGGCTTGCTCATGGACATCCAGTTCCCGTCGTCCGACGGGTCATGGGTGCCGCTCTGCCTGGGCCTCGGCTTCCTTGGTATCTGGATCTTCGGCGGCCTCCTGCGCATGCCCGAAGCGCGCTTCTGGCCGCTCGTGCCGGGCGGCATCCTGACCTTCGTCGGCGTCGCCGCGTTGGGCGGCCTGTCGAGCGAGATCGCCCAGTACGTGTGGCCGGTCCTGCTCATCGGCATCGGCGTCATCGCCATCATCAGCAGCCTGCGCCGCCGTCGCGAGCCGACCCCGCCACCGGCCGACGCGAGTGGCGACGACCTGACACCGATCGACCCGTCGACCACCGCGTTGACGCCGTCGGCGGACGACTGAGGCGATCCGACCGGGACCACGAGTCGCGATGACCTCCGCGACGGCTGCGGACCTGCCGCGCTGCTTCTGGGCCGCGGAAGACGACCCGGCCATGGCCCGCTACCACGACGAGGAGTGGGGCGTCGAGACCCGTGATGCCGGCGAGCTGTTCGAGCGCCTCGTCCTGGAGTGCTTCCAGGCCGGGCTCTCGTGGTCGACCATCCTGCGCAAGCGGGATCCCTTCCGGCGTGCCTTCGACGGCTTCGACCCGGCCATCGTCGCCGGATACGGCGCCGACGATGTCGCCCGCTTGATGGCCGACGCGGGCATCGTCCGCAACCGCGCCAAGATCGAGGCGACCATCGGCAACGCTGGCGCGTTCCTGGCTCTGGACGCCACGACCGTCGGCGGTTTCGCCGGCTACCTCGACCGCTTCCTGCCGCCGCCGCCCGCCCGCCGGCCGGCCGACGCGACGATGACCGACCTGCCGGGATCCACGCCCACGGCCAAGGCCTTGTCCGACGATCTCCGGGCGCGTAGCTTCCGGTTCGTCGGGCCGACCATCGTCTACGCCTTCCTCCAGAGCGTCGGCCGGGTCGACGACCACCTGCCCGGCTGTTTCCGCTACCGCGGTCCCTAGTCCGGCTCGGTCAGCACCTCGGCGATGCGGTCGAGGAACCAGCGTGCAGTGCCGCGCGCCGCGATGTGGAGCAGCGCGCGGTCGGCCGTCCGCCCGGCGACCCCGCCCGGCGGCGCGTACCAGCCGTCGAGCGTGAGCGCGCCGGCGTCGACGTCCAGGCTGCCGGCGAAGACCGGGAAGAGTGGCGCAAGGGTCGCCGAGCGCCAGCCGATGGCAAGACGAAGGCCGGTGGGGGTCGCTCGAGGAGCGCCGAGATCGACGATGGCGGCCTTGCGAAAGACGGTCCGCGGGCTCCCTGGGCGGATGGGCAGGCCGAGATCCGTCTCGTAGCGACGGATACGGGCCGACCCCTCTGGTGCCCCCGATCTCGACACCGGCCGCCCGGGGTCCACGACCTCGAAACCGAGCCGTGCTGCAGGATCGAGACGGCGACGAGCCGCTTCCATGTCGATGTCGCTCCGGACAGGGCGGACGAGGTGGAGGTGGACCGTGCCGTCGGCGTCGACGTCTGGTGATGACATGACGGTTCCCGATGGGAGCCCGCACCCGCGGCGCGGCTGGCGTCATGCTCCGTCGGGTGGCCGTTCCGCCTGACGTGCCATCGGTCACTGGGCAGGGGGCCGCCCGGACCGGAAGCGCTGGCGGGCCCGCGGTCCGCCAGCGCCATCGGCGGCAGCGACGTCAGGCGCCCGCCGGCGCCTCACCTTCATCAGCGGCGTCGGACGATGGCATCGCGGACTCGTCGCCCTTCGCCGTCGCGGGCTCGGGCACGTGCAGGGCAGTGCCGTCCGCGAGCACCGAGTCGACGACCTCGTCGACGAGGCCCAGCTCGAGGCACTCATCGGGACCCAGGAAGCGATCCCGGCCGGACCAGATGAAGCGTCGCCACCAACCGGCGTCGCGGCGGCCTGTCCGCGCGGCGAAGAGCTGGGCGACCGTGTCCTGGTAGTGCGATGAGAGCCGCTGGAAGTCCTTGAAGATGCGCTCGTCGTCGCCCGAGATGATCCACGACGTCGAATGGAGCATGAGCGTCCCGAAGCGGCCCATCGTGCGGTGATCTCCGGCCTGGAGGACGACGGCGCCCATCGAGTAGGCGTAGCCGAGCACGGCCGTATCGATGCGGACGCCGTGATCGCGCCGCATGCGGTTGATGAACTCCATCATCGCGAGGCCATCCCCGAGCGAGCCTCCGCCGGAGTTGATGAACAGCGTGATGGGCTGGTCCCGCTGGCCCTTGCGCGGCAGCGACATGAGCAGGAGGCTCCGGAAGAGGTCCTCGGCATGCGGCGGATCGATCTCCGAGATGAAGTAGACGCCGCTCGCCTCGAGCGCGAGGCGCCGGCTCTGCGCCTCATGGAGCAGGGCACCGAGATCGGGCACGTACATGTGCGGGCTCCCCTCCGGAACGACATCACCGCGACGACGGTAGC
>DATBSD010000126.1:0-16041 GCA_036559965.1 Candidatus Limnocylindrales bacterium | reverse complement strand
GTCCCCACCGCCCGGACCGCCCTGGGTCGTCCGACCTCGCGGGCCAGCCAGGCATAGGGCCGGATCTCACCCGGCGGGATGGTCCGGGCGCCCTCGAGGACGCCGGTGGCGAAGGGCGTGAGGCCTCGGAGATCGAAGGTCAGGCCGCGCGACCGGCCCTCAGCGAGCGACCTGGTCACCCGGCTGACGACACCGGCCTCCGGTCGCCGGGCGACCCGGATGGCGCGCCCGAAGCGGGCGCCGAACGCATCCTCGAAGGCATCGCCGGCGTCAGGACGCTCGGCCAGCCAGGTGGCCGACACGCCACGGCCGTTGTAGGCCACGAAGATCGGTCCGACGCCGGCGTCGGCGGTGAAGTACTCGTCGGCGAGGCCGACCCGGACGAGGATGGTCGGGGCCAGGTCGGTCGGAGCGCTCCGCCGCAGCGCCGCGAGCTCGGGCACCGCTGGCTCATCGGCCGGGCGGCCTTCGCCCTGTGGATGGGTGGTGGTTGGCGTCATGGATGGGCCTCCTGGAGCATTGACGCACGCAGCAGCGCGACGCCGCGATTGACATGGGTCTTGACGGTGTTGACGGGGCGGTCGAGAGCGACCGCGCACTCGTCGTAGCTCAGGCCGTGGACGTGGCGCAGCTCGACGGCCGTGCGGTAGCGGTCGGGCAGGGCGGCCAGTCTGGCCGACCACTCGATGTCGGCCTCGCGCCTCAGGACGACCGACTCTGGGGCCGGTGACGGATCGGCCGGCGGAGCGACCGCCATGGGCGAGGCGTCCCAGGCGATCTCGTTCGGCCGGCTCCGTCGCGCCCGAGCTCGATTGCGACACAGGTTCATCGTGATACGCGCCAGCCAGGCGCGCAGCTGGAGGGACCGGATACGCTCGGCATCGTAGGTCGCGAGCGCTCGGTAGGCACGCACGAACGCGTCCTGGGCCAGATCCTCGGCTGCCGCCGCGTCGCCGGTCGAGCGGAGAGCGATGCCGAAGACGAGATCCTGCTCGACGAGGACGAAGGCCTCGAAGCCGCCATCCAGGTCGTGAGCCAGGCGTGCCGCGAGCGTCCGCTCGGCTGCGTCGTCGGTCGTCGTCGGTGGTCGAGTCATCAGATGTGGCAACACGCGTCGGCTGACCGGCGTTTCAGGCTCGCCCTCCGTCAGCGTCGCGCGCCAGGTCGACGGCCGCTGCCGGGCTGCCGTGGAATGGCTCGCCATGGCCCGGCAGGACGACGTCCGCCTCGAGTCCCGCCAGGCGACCGAGCGAGGCCCGCGCGGCGGCCGGATCGCTCGAGAAGGCCGCCGGGGCCAGCCGCGGGCCGGTCGAGCCGGTCACGGCGTTGAGGGTGACCAGCGCGTCACCGACGCAGACCGCGCCGCGATCCTCGAAGGCCAGCGCCGCCGAGCCGGGCGTGTGACCCGGAACGTGCACGACGCGCGGATGGCCCGGCACGTCGAGCACCTGCCCGTCGGCGAACCCGCTGGCCACGGCGACCGATGGGATCGACAGGCCACCGCGGCGCAGGAGGTACCAGAGCAGGCGATAGGCGTGGCCGTGGAGCAGCGTCGAGCCCATGCCTGCCGGGTGATCGGGCGCGTTGGGCGGCCGCCGGCCGGCCAGCAGCGGGGCCAGGTCGCCCTCGTGGATGGCGACGGTCGCCGGCGCCTCGCGGCGCACCCGATCGGCCATGCCGATGTGGTCGACGTGGGCGTGCGTCAGGAGGATCGCCTCGATGTCGCCGATCGACCGGCCGATACCGGCCAAGCCGGCCATGAGCAGATCCCAGTTGCCGCCCACGCCCGCGTCGACGAGGGTCAGGGAGCCCGCCTCCTCGACCAGGTAGCAGTTGATGACGAACTCGTTCACACGTTCGACACCGGGACCCACCTGCATCGGCGGATGGTAGCCGCTACCCTGCGGCCATGACCCAGGCCGAGATCGCCCATCCGCCGACCGACCCGACCTGGTTCACAGGGGACACGCTTCGGACGCCGGGGCCAATGGAGACCGAGGGCATCGTTCGCGGCGTCGGCGACATGGAGCTCGTGTGGCGCCGCTGGGCGCCCGCCGGATCGCCGCGCGCCGCGGTCGCTATCGTCCATGGGTTCGGAGAGCACTCCGGGCGATATGCCCACGTCGCGGCAACGTTGACCGGCGCCGGCCTCGCGGTCCACGCCATCGACAGTCGCGGTCACGGGCGCTCGCCGGGCCAGCGCGGACACATCGATGCCTGGTCGGACCATCGCGGCGACGTCGCCGCGTTCGTCGATCACGTCCGCTCGGTCGAGACGCACGGCACTCCGACCTTCCTCTACGGGCACAGCCTCGGCGGTGCCATCGTGCTCGAGTACGGGCTCCATCGCGCGGACGGCCTCGACGGCGTCATCGCCAGCGCCCCTGGGCTTGTCCTCACGGGCCTCCGCAACGCCCCGCTCGAGGCTCTTGCGGGGGTGATGTCGCGCATCTGGCCGAGCTTCTCGATCGACGTGCCGTTCGAGAACGAGGCGCTCTCGCGCTCGCCGGAGGTGCTCGAGGCGGCGCGCAACGACCCGCTCATCCACCGGCGGCTGTCGGCCCGGGCGACGACCGAGACGCTCGCCTCCCTGACCTGGACTCGCGCCAATGCCGGATCCTGGCGCCTGCCGCTGTTCATCTACCACGGCACAGGCGATCGGATCGTCGACCCGGCCGGCAGCATCGCCTTCGCCGACGACGCCCGGGCAGGCGGCGCACCGGATGTCACGCTGCGCCTCTACGAGGGCGTCTATCACGAGCCGCACAACGACCTCGACGCAGCGCAGGTCCTGGCCGACGTGACGGCCTGGCTCGACGCGCGGCTGCCCGCGAGGTCGAAGGAGTGACCAAATGAGCACATCGATCCAGCTCGTCTTCGATGCCGCCGATCCCCGCGCCCAGGGCGAGTTCTGGAAGGCGGCCCTCGGCTACGTGACGCCGGATCCACCGGCTGGCTTCGACAGCTGGGACGCCTGGGCGACCGCCCAGGGCATCCCAGAGGCGAACCAGAACGACGCCAACGCCATCGAGGATCCCGACGGCGTCCGGCCGCGCATCTTCATCCAGAGGGTGCCCGAGCCGAAGGTCGCCAAGAACCGCCTGCACATCGATATCAACGTCAGTGGCGGCCATGGCGTCGCCCTCGAGGAGCGCAAGGCCCGTGTCGATGCCGAGGTCGCCCGTCTCAAGGCGCTCGGGGCGACGGATGAGCGCGGTGCCATCGAGCAGCGCGGCGAGTACTGGGTGCGCATGAACGACCCCGAGGGCAACGAGTTCTGCGTCCAATGAGCGTCATGGACCGGAGCGCCGCGTCAGTGCGTTCGTTCGGCGCCCAGGGCATGGTCGCCGACCTGCATGAGGTCCTGGTCAAGCGCCCAGGCACGGCCTTCGGGCGGGCCTTCGATGAGCCGGCCCACGGGTTCCTGCGCCCGGTCGACCTGCCCCGCGCGCAGGCCGAGCACGACGCTTTCGTCGACGTCCTGCGCGACCTCGGCGTGACCGTCCAGGAGCTCGATGTCGAGACGGACGACCCGGATCTCTCGTACACCTTCGACGCCTCGCTGGTGACCGACCGGGGGGCGATCCTGCTGCGTTCCGGCAAGCCCAATCGCCGCGGCGAGGAGGCGGCCCACGCGGCCTGGTTTGCAGCCCGCGGGATCCCCGTCCTGGGTGCCATCGAAGCGCCCGGCAGCGTCGACGGCGGGGACACGTTCTGGCTCGACCCCGAGACCCTATGCATCGGCCGGACCCTGCGGACGAATCGGACCGGAGGCGAGCAGCTGGCGGCCATCTGGGGCGGCGTCTCGCACGCCTTCGACGTGCCCTACGGCGACGGTCCGGACAGGCTCATCCACCTGCTCAGCCTCATCTCGCCGGTCGCCGACGATCTGGCCGTCGTCTTCCTGCCGCTCCTCCCCGTCGGCCTCTGGGAGCTGCTCCGCGAGCGCGGCGTGGCCCTCATCGAGGTGCCACCCGCGGAGTTCGACTCGCTGGGTCCCAATGTGCTCGCCGTCCGGCCGCGCGTCGTCGTCATGGCGAGCTGCAATCCCGTCACGGCCGGACGCCTGCGGGCCGCCGGATGCGATGTCCACGAGGTCGAGCTTGGCGAGGTCGGTGGCAACGGCTCGGGCGGCCCGACCTGCCTGACACGCCCGATCCTGCGCGGCTGACCCGCTGACCATGCAGACCGGCGCCGCGCTGAGTGAGCGCGAACGACGGCTCGTCGCCGCCGTCGACCCCGGCCGGCTGGAGGCCGACCTCCGGTCGGTGGTTGCCGTACCCAGCGTGACGGGCGACGAAGGACCCATCCAGGACCTGATGGCGGCCTTGGTCGTCGATGCAGGCCTGGCGCTCGAGCGGGTCGAGACCGACCCTGCGGCGCTGGCCAGAGATCCCGACTTTCCCGGCATCGAGGTCCCCCGCGATCGCTTGCCCGTCGTGGCCGGCCGGCTGCGCGGAGCGCGACCGGGGCCTCGACTGCTCGTGGTCGCCCATGTGGATGTCGTGCCGCCGGGCGATCCGACGACCTGGACGACGCCGGCCTTCGAGCCCGATGTCCGCGACGGTGATCTCTACGGACGCGGCGCCAACGACATGAAGGGCGGCCTGATCTCCGCCCTGGCCGCGCTGCGCGCATTGGCCGCGGTGGCCGATCCGGCGGAGCTGGCCGGCGAGGCGGTCTTCGTGGCGGTGCCCTCGGAGGAGGACGGCGGGGCCGGCATGCTGGCTGCCATCCGCGCCGGTTACACCGGAGACCAGGCGGTGATCACGGAGCCGACCGACCTCCAGATCGTCGTCACGCAGGCCGGGGCCATCACGTTCCGGCTGACAGTGCCCGGCCGCGCCGCACACGCCTCGATGCGGCGTGAGGGCGTCTCGGCGCTCGAGAAGCTCGAGGTCCTCCATGCTGCGCTGCGCGCTGACGAGCACGCGCGCAACGACGCCGAGCGGGACCCACGGATGCGTGCCATCGGGTTGCCCTACCCGACCATCATCGGTCGCGTCTCGGGCGGCGACTGGGCCTCGACCGTCCCGGACCGCATCGTCGCCGAGGGCCGCTACGGGGTCCGAGCCGGCCAGACCGCCGACGAGGCGGAGGCCGATCTCCAGCGATGCATCGACGACGCCTGGGAGTCCGATCCCTTCCTGCGCCAGCACCAGGTCGGGCTGGAGGTCTTCGGTGGCCGCTTCGACTCGGCCCATGTCGACCCCGACGGACCGCTGCCGACGGGCCTCCGGGCGACCGCAGCCGACGTCGACGGCATCGCACCGGCCTTCATCGGCGTGCCCTACGGCGCCGACATGCGGCTGCTCGTCAACGAGGGCGCCACGCCGACCGTCATCTACGGACCTGGCGATCCCCGGTATGCACATGCAGCCGACGAGCGCGTCTCGCTCGATCAGGTCGTCCGATGCGCATCTGTCCTGGCCGTGTGGCTGGACCGCCGTCTGCGAGAAAGCCCCGAACCGAGGTAGGCCGATGGAAGTCCCGACCATGACGGCGATCCTGCTCATCGCCCTGCCGATCGCCTTCAACCTCGCTTTTATCGAGCTCGGGCGGGCCTTCGCCTACCCCGGCATCCTGCGCCAACCGACGCCGGTCATCCTGACCCGGTTCGAGGCCGGGGGCAGCGGCCTCGTCTTGCGCTGGTGGCTCTTCATGCTCATCGCGCTGGCGCTCCTTCCGCTCGCCGTCCTGGTTGGCGTCACCTTCGGATCGGCGTCCGATGCGCTCATCGCCGTCGGCGTCGCCGTCGGTGTCGCGGCCGCGATCGTGCAGGTCGTTGGACTCGTGCGCTGGCCGTTCGTCGTCCCGGAACTGGCCCGGCGGTATGCGGCGGCGGACGAGGGCCCCGCTGGCGACGCGACACGAGCTACCGTCGAGGTCGCGTTCATCACCCTCCATCGCCTGCTCGGCGTGGCCATCGGCGAGCACCTGGGCTATCTCCTGACGGGGGCCTGGACCGTGCTCGTCGGGGCGGCGATGCTGCGCGCTGCCGTCGTGCCAGGGTGGCTGGGGGCCGTCGGGATGGTCATCGGGGCCGCCCTGATTGTCGGCAGCCTCGAGCGCGTAGGCCCCAACGAGCCGCATGGTTGGGCGTTGGCCGAGAAGCTGGTGCCCGTCGCGTACATCGCCTGGTCGCTGTGGCTGGTCGCCTTCGGGGTCCTGCTGTTGATCGGCTAGCCGACCAGAGTGGCCACGGCTGCCCTCCCGACGCCGACCCTGGCTTGCCAGGCATCGAGGAAGACATGACCGGATCGCACGCTCCGCGGATCATGCGCGCCCGGCCGGACGACGCGGCGGCGATGGAGACCACGCTGGCCACCGCCTTCGAGCCCCTCCGAGCGCAGTACACCCCGGCGGGCTTCGCCGCCACGACGCCGTCCGCTGACGTCCTGGCTGCCCGCTTCGCGGAAGGACCGGCCTGGGTCGCGGTCCTCGACGACCTCATCGTGGGCACGGTCGCGGCGCGAACGACGGCCGGCGGCGTGTACGTCCGGAGCATGGCCGTGCTGCCCGGTGCGCGCGGATCGGGTGTCGGGCAGGCGCTCCTCGACCAGGTCGAGGCGTTCGCGAACGCGCAGGGCGCGCCACGCCTCTACCTCAGCACGACGCCCTTCCTCGACGCCGCCATCCGCCTCTACGTACGCGCCGGATTCGTGCGCACCGACGAGGGTCCGACCGATCTCCACGGGACGCCGCTGTTGACGATGGAGAAGCCGCTCTAGCCGAACAGGCCGGCGACCGCCTCGTCAAAAGCCTCGGTGTGGCGGTCGACGTCGGCCTCCGTCGTCGCCGGGCACATGAGCGCCATGTTGTGGAAGGGCGTCAGCAGGATGCCCCGATTGAGCGCGTGGAGGTGCAGGTAGCGCTCGAGCTTGCCGTCGCTCGCCGCCCACTGCTCGGCGCCGGTGCGCGGCGGTGTCGGCCGGAAGTGGTACTCGGCGCGGCAGCCGAGGCGGGTCACGTGCCACGGCGCCCGGTGGCTGGCGATGACGTCGTTGACCCCCGCCTCCCAGCGCGCGGCGAGCTCGATCATCCGCACGAACGCCGCATCGGTCAGCACCTCGCCCAGCGTCGCCCGGACGGCCGCCAGCGAGAGCGGGTTGCCGGCCAGCGTGCCGCCGATGCCGCCGACATCGGCGTCCTCGACGCTCACGGTCGCCCGCACCTGGTCGGCGACGGCATGGGTCATGCCGTAGGTGCCGACGGGGATGCCGCCGCCGATGGCCTTGCCGATGACGAGCAGGTCGGGGTCGAGGCCGTTGGCTCGCGTGAAGCCGCCCGGACCGGCAGACAAGGTGTGCGTCTCGTCGATGAGCAGCAGCGTGCCCGTCTCGGTCGTCAGCCGGCGCACGGCGTCGTGGTAGCCGGGCTCCGGCAGTACGATGCCGATGTTCGTGAGCGCAGGCTCGATGATGACCACGGCGACGTCGCCCGGGGCGAGCGCTCGCTCGAGCGCCGGCACGTCGTTGAACGGCACGACCTTGGTCGTCCGGGCAGGGTCGACGGCCGGACCGAGGTTGCCCCGGCTCGCCTCGACGCGGCCGTCATCAGCCAGCGAGGCGAAGGTCTCGTCGACCGAGCCGTGGTAGTTGTGGTCATGGACGACGACCATGACACGGCCGGTGATCGCCCGGGCCAGCCGCAGGGCGAAGCGGTTGGCGTCCGTGGCGCTGACCGTGAACTGCCAGAGCGGCAGTCCGAAGCGCCGCGTCAGCTCCTCGCCGGCCGCGATGCCGTCCTCGCTCGGCAGCATCGTCGTCATGCCCCGGGCGAGCTGCCGCTCGACGGCCGCCACGGTCGCCGGCGGGGAGTGACCGGCCATGGCGCCCGTATCGCCAAGGCAAAGATCGACGATGTCGTGGCCGTCCACGTCGACGAGGTGGGCGCCCTGGGCGGACTCGGCGAAGATCGGGAACGGCCCCGCCCACCGGACCATCCAGTTCATGGGCACGCCATCGAGGAGCGACGAGCGGGCGCGGTCGTGGAGTGCCTGCGAGACCGGGTGGTCGGCCACGAAGCGTGCCTCCTCGGCCACCATGAGGCGGGCCAGCCGAGCGCGATCGACGGTCGCGTGCGTCCTCGTCACGCCGGCATCATGACGGGTCGTTGGGCGGCGCGGCCTGTCGCGGCCGTCGTGCTCATGGGCGCACGTTTGGCATCTCCGCGCAATGGTCAGCTGGGCCCGTCGGAGCGCCGTCGACAGGCGAGCAGTGTGACCCTCGCCGCACACGTCGAAGGAGAGCGTCTTGACCGCCAGCCGACCACCGAGAGGGGTCGCCGTGACCGGGCGCCCGTCGGCGCGCCAGGCGCTCTACAGCTACGTCGACTCCGCCGGAGTCGGCCACCTGGCGATCGATGACGCCGCGAGCGTGCGTGGATCGATCGCCGGCTTCGAGGCGACGGCCTTCGAGAGCGTTGTCGCCCGCGAGCGAGCGCGCTATCGGATCCTGGCCGCCGCGTCACGCTACGACATCGCCGTCGATCCCGACGACACCATCCGCCAGCCCACCTCCGGCGCCGACGGCTGACGGCACGGCGGTCGACGGCGGCGGCTCCTCCGGGTCGGCACGTATCATCGGCCGACCGACGCAGGAGGGCCGCGTGGCCGATCGCCGCTTCGACTTCGTGATCATCGGCGCCGGGCCCGCCGGCGAAGCAGCCGCGTACGAGGCCCGCAGCCGCGGCGCCAGCGTCATGGTGGTCGAGCGCGACCTGTTCGGCGGCTCCTGCCCACATTGGGGCTGCGTGCCTTCGAAGTCGCTGCTCAACGGTGCGCTGCACCATGCCTGGGGCGACGACTATCCCTGGACGCGGTCGTCCGAGCGGCGCGATTACATGATCAATCGCGTCGGCCTCGCCTACCCCGACGACGGCGGCCACGTCCGACGGCTCGAGGCTGCCGGCGCCGAGACCATGCGAGGCGCGGCTCGCCTCGCTGGTCCGGGACGGGTCCGTGTGCAGCCAACGGAGCCGGGAGGCCGACCGACCAGCAGCGACGCCATCGACCTCGTCGGTGCCCAGGTCATCCTGGCGCTCGGCTCGTCGTCGAAGATGCCCCCGGTGCCGGGCATCGAGCGCATCACGACCTGGACGAACCGCGACGCGACCGCGACGCGACAGCTGCCGCGCAGTCTGATGGTGCTCGGCGGCGGCCCGACGGGGGTCGAGCTGGCGCAGGTCTTCGCCCGCTTCGGCGTCCCCGTGTCCATCGTCCAGTCTGGCCTGCGCCTGGCACCGACCGACCATCCCCGAAACTCGGCGGTCGCGCTCGAAGCGCTCCGGCGAGACGGCGTGACCGTCCGACTCGGCGCTCGTGCGATGGCTGCACGTCCGGGCGCCGGCGCCGATGGCGCCGATGTCATCGACCTCGACGACGGATCGAGCGTCGAGGGTCACGTCACGCTCCTGGCGGTCGGTCGGGAGTTCCCAATCGAAGGTCTCGGGCTCGAGTCGCTGGGCATCGAGCCAGCCGCCATCGTCCGCGACGGCCGCCTCCGGATCGCCGACGGGCTGTGGTTGGTCGGTGACCCGGCAGGCCCGGAGCTGCACACGCACCAGGCGCACTACCAGGGCGAGCTGGCGGTCCGGATGGCGAGTGGAGAGCCCATCAGCCCCGACTATCGCGCCCTGCCGCGGGCGACGTACATCGAGCCCGAGATGGCCTCCGTCGGCATGACGCTCGACCAGGCGCTGGACGACGGTCTCGACGCCTTCGAGCTGGTGGCCGACTTCGCGTCGAGCTCGAAGGGCTACTCGGTCGAGGCCGATCTCGGGCACGTGACCATCGTGGTCGACCGGTCCACTCGTGAGCTGGTCGGGGCGGCCATGGCCGTGCCCGATGCCTCGGCGGCCATCCACGAGTGCGTGCTGGCCATCAAGGCGCGCGTCCCCGTCGACGTCCTGGCCGAGACCATCCATGCCTTCCCGTCGACGTCACGCATCTTCAACGGGTTGTTCGCCGACGCCCGCCGCGAGCTCACCGGCCCGTGACCATGACGAGGCGGCGCTGGCTGTGGCTGGTCGGCCTGATCGTCGTTGGGGCCCTGCTCGGTGCGGTCGCGGCCGGCATCGCTCGTCAAGGCCGGGAGAGCGCGACGGCGTCCGCGACGCCGGCCTCGGTCGTGGCGGGATCGACGAGCGGTGCGAGACCCACGACGACCGCTGCCTCGTCCGCCTCGCCCTCGGCCGAAGTCCCGGCCCCGACCGCGGAGCCCGCCCAGCCGACCACCGCGCCGGCGTCCGGCCGGACGTCCTTCGCGGCGTTCGGCCGGCACGTCGAACGTGCCGGCGAGCGGGGCACCGCCCTGCTCGGGGAGCTGCGCGTCGCCGCCGAGGCGCTCGACGTGCCCGCCGTCGGCACCGCTTCGGCGAAGCTGGGTGACTGGGCGGCCACGGAGTCCGCGTGGCTCGACGACCACCCGCCGAGACGGTGCTATGCCGATGTCCATGCCGGATACGGCGATGCCCTCGCCGAGTTCGGGCAGGCGGCCGGGATCATGGAACGCTTCGCGGCCGACTTCCCGTTCGCCGACTACGACAGCATCCAGGAGGCGCTCGACCTGGCCGAGTCCGGTTCGACCAAGCTCCAGGCGGCCGGCCAGCTCGTGCCCGGCGTCAGGTGCTCCGCCTAGCGACCATGCGGAGCCTGGTGGCCGACGTCAGATGGGCGGCCAAGGGATGGCCGGCCAGTCCGGATCGGGCATCGGGAAGCGCGGGTCGGCGAGCAGCGCGTCCACGCGAGCCAGCGTCGCTGCCACCTCATCGGCGGCAAGATGCTCCCCGAGCGCCGACGACAGGCCCCCGCTGAGCGCCGCTCGGAGCGCGGCCAGGCGCGCCACCTCGTCGCTCGTCAACGGCGAGCCGCGCCAGCCCCAGAGGATGGTCCGGAGCTTGGGCTCGATGCTGAAACAGACACCGTGGTCGACGCCCAGCAGCCGTCCGTCGGGAGTCGGCAGCAGGTGGCCGCCTTTGCGGTCGGTGTTATTGACGACCGCGTCGAAGAGCGCGATGCGGCGGAGGTCCGGCGCCAGCGCCTGGAGCGCGGCCAGCAGGTCGTAGTCAGGATCGATGTCGATCCACTCCTGGGCCATGCCCGGCCCGAAGGGTCCGTCGGGCCGAAACACGGTCACCGGCACGATGTCCCAGCCGCCGGCCGCCGACACCAGGTAGGCCGCGACCTCGCGGTGGGCGAGCGTCCCGTCGGGAAAGTCCCAGAGCGGCGCCTCGCCGGCGGTCGGCTTGTAGACGCACCGCAGCGCCTGGTCGCCGAGGCGCGCCCAGCCGACGAACGAGGCATTCGAGGCGTCCACGAGCCGCCCGTCGATGTCGAGCTCGCCGTCGTGCAGCGTGGTCGCTCGCACGTCCGTGCTGCCACCCGGGGTGGAGTCGGTCAGTGGACGTAGCCGTTGCGGCGAGGGCACAGATGACCCTGCGGATCGAGCGGTTCGCCGCACACCGGACAGGGCGGGCGGCCGCCGGCGACCGCGCGGGCCGCACGACGCGTGAAGGCATAGACCGCGGGCGCCTCGAGGAACACGCGCACCAGGTCGGGGCCATCGGGATCGTCGTCGCCGATCTCCTCGGGCTCCTCGTCCTCGTCCTCGACGACCGCCCTGGTCTCGATCATGGCGCGGCCGCGGCCCACGTCCCAGCCCATCGCGATCGTGCCCACCCGGAAGGCCTCGTCGAGCGGCTCGTCGAGCGGCCCCACGTCGTCCTCGCCGGACTCGGTCGACGGCAGCTCGATGCCGCGGTCGCGGATGGCATCGAGCAGATCGACCAGTCGCTGCGCCAACAGCGCGACCTGGACCTTCTCGAGCGCGACGGTCACCCGCCGCCCGCCTTCACGTGCCTGGAGGTAGAACGTTCGCTGACCAGGCTGGCCGATGGCGTCGGCGACGAATCGGTCGGGCGCGTCGAAGACGTGGATGCGGCGGGTCATGGGCAAGTCATACCACGGATGCCGGGCAGCGGCACGTCAGCAGCACTGCCGACGATGGTTGACCGCGGAGGCGGTCCATGCGCCCAGCGAGACTGCCACAATGCCGGTCATGCGCAGGATCCTGCTCTGGGCAGCTCGCAATCGCTGGCTCAAGGAGCGGCTGCCGCGACTGCCGGGTGTCCGCCGCGCGACGCGCCGCTTCATGCCCGGCGAGACGGCCGACGACGCCATCGCGGCCGCCGTCACGCACCAGGGCTGGCATGTCAACGGCGTCTTCACCCTGCTCGGCGAGAACGTCACCGACCTGGCCGAGGCGAGCGCCGTGGCCGACACGTATCACGGCCTCATCGATCGGACGGCCGAGCGCGGGTTGGACGTCGAGATCTCGCTCAAGCTGACCCAGCTCGGCCTCGACCTCGATGAAGCGACCGCGTTCGGGCTCTTCGATGGCCTTGCTCGCCACGCCGCCGAGCAGCACAGCTGGGCCTGGATCGACATGGAGGGCAGCGCCTACACGGAACAGACCATCGCCTTCTACGAGCGGACGCGGGCGAGCCACGCCAACGTCGGCATCTGCCTCCAGGCATACCTCCATCGCACGCCCGCCGACGTCCAGCGCCTGCTGCCCATCCGGCCTGCCATCCGACTCGTCAAGGGCGCCTACGACGAGGCGAAGTCGATCGCCTACCGCTCGCGGCCCGAGGTCGACGGCGCCTTCCTGGCGCTCTCGGCGCAGCTCCTCGAGGCCGTCAAGGAGGATCGCGGACGGTACATCGCCGCGACCCACGACGTGCCGCTCATCGAGCGCATGGCGCGTGTCGGCTCGGCCATCGGGCTGGGCAATGGTCAGATCGAGATCCAGATGCTGTACGGCGTGCGGACCGACCAGCAGCGTCGCCTGGCACGTGCCGGCTACGACGTCCGGGCGCTCATCGCCTACGGCACGGCCTGGTATCCCTGGTACATGCGCCGGCTGGCCGAGCGGCCGGCCAACGTCTGGTTCGCGCTCCGCCAGCTGCTGCCCTGGTAAGCGCTCGCGGCCGACGGTGGCGCCGACGATCGAGATCCTGCGCCTGGCCGCCTTCACGAGCGACCCCGCGGGCGGCAATCCCGGTGGCGTCGCCATCGTCGAGGCGATGCCCGACGCCTCGGAGATGCAGCGCCTCGCGGCCGAGGTCGGCTACTCGGAGACCGGGTACTTCATGCCGCAGGGGCCTGCCGGCGAGGGCGTGCGTGCGGTGGACGTGCGTTTCTTCAGCCCCGCCGCGGAAGTCGACTTCTGTGGCCACGTGACCATCGCCGGTGCCGTCGCTCTGGCAGAGCGGTACGGTCCCGGCCGTTTCGCCTTGTCGACCAGGGCCGGCCCGGTCGAGGTCGAGACCATGCGGCGCGCGGACGGGCTGGTGGATGCGACGCTGACCTCGGTCGCCCCGCGGGTCGTCGCCTTGCCCGACGCCCTGCTCGAGGTCCTGCTCGAAGCGCTGCGGATGCCGCCCGGAGCCCTTGATCAGATGCTGCCGACGGCCATCGGCTATGCCGGCGTCTGGCATCCCATCGTGCCGCTGCGCGACCGGGCCACGCTGGCCGGGCTCGACTACGACTACGAGGCGCTGCGCACGATCATGGTCCGGGAGCGCTGGACGACCATCCAGGTCGTCTGGCGTGAGTCAGCCGAGCGATGGCACGCGCGCGATCCGTTCGCCTTCGGTGGCGTCGTCGAGGATCCGGCGACGGGAGCCGCAGCCGCGGCGCTGGGCGCCTACACCCGTCGCTTCGGCCTCGTCCAGCCGCCGGCCGAGCTGATCGTCATCCAGGGCGAGGACATGGGCCGGCCGAGCACCATCCGCGTCGAGGTCACGCCTGGCGACGCCGGCATCCGCGTCTCCGGCACCGCCGTCCCGATCCCGACCTGAGGCCGTCGCCGCTCGCTCGAGGCGGTGCGTCAGGCCTCCGCCGGCGCCTCGTGGATGGCTCGCGCGGCTCGGATGCCCGACTCGAGGGCGCCCTGGATCCAGGCATGGTGGAGGGAGCAGTGCTCGCCCGCGAAGTGGATGCGACCTTCGGGCTGGGTGATCGCCGCCTGGAGCTGGGTCTGCTGCTCGGGCGCGAAGAGCGCGAAGGCCCCGTTGGCGAATCGGTCGTCGTACCAGGCATGCGAGGCGCCGACCTCGTAGACCTCGCGGATGCCGGGATGGATGCGCTCGACATCGGTCAGCGCCTCCTCGAGCCGCGTCTCCTCGTCCATGGCCCCCCAGCGGGAGGCATCTTGCGACCAGGTGTAGCTGGCTAGGAGCACGGCGCGCGATGTCGTCGGGTCGGGCGTCGGGTAGTTGATGCGCCGGATGGGCAGGTCGGTCACCGTCGCGCCGCCGACGATGCCATCGTCGCGCTCCCAGATCCGCTCGCGGACCTGGAACAGGATCTTCGTCGAGGCCGAGTAGTTGAGCTGCCGGATGGCCTTCTGCTTCTCGCGTGAGAACGGCGTCAGGACCTCGATCTGGCGGAGGACCGAGAAGGGCAGCGTGCAGATGGCGTAGTCGCCGCTCACGCTGTAGCGGCCGGCCTCGGTCTTGAAATGGACGGTCACCGAATCGGGTGCCTGCTCGATGGCGTGGACCTCGGCCCCGAAGCGGATGCGATCCTGGAGCTGGCCGTAGAACGCCCGCGGCAGGAGGTCCATGCCGCCGACGACCTCCTGCATGTCCTCGAAGGCACGGCCGAGGTCTTCGCGCAGCTCCTCGACGACGGCGTTGTTCATGTCCGACTCCACGAAGTTCATGACGCCGTACATCTCGACGGCGCCCTCGGAGAAGCCCTTGAAGACGAGGTACTCGCGCAGCGAGTAGGTGTCGTAGAGGCGCACGATCTCGGGCCACGCGGCGTCACCGTCGCGGGCGACCAGGTCGCGCAGATCACGCGTGGCGTCCTGCCAGAGCGCGTCGTAGCTCCGGCCGCGTTCGTGTTCGGCGACCTCGAAGCCCAGTCGATCGGGATCGGCGGCGGCTTCGGCGGCGGTCATACGGTTGCCGCCGATGTGCACCAGCCCCTTGGGGTTGCCCATGACGAAGGGCCGCAGGCGCAGGCCGAACAGCCGGCAGTAGCCGAGCGTCAGGTCGTGGACTCGCGGGATGCGCATGGCGCCCGCTTCGCCATACAGGCCGGGCGCGAAGTCGCGCAGCGTGTAGACGCGCCCGCCGACGCGCTGCTGCGCCTCGAGCACGACGGGGTCGTGACCCTGGCGAGCGAGCTCGAAGGCGGCCACGAGGCCGGCCATGCCGGCGCCGATGATGATGACCCGGCGACCGGGTCCGGGACGCGGGGCGAGGCCGGCGACGGGCGTGGCCAGCGTCGCCGCGTCGATCGGCGCGGTCGTGACCTCGGGTTCCGACGGCATGGAGTCGAGCTCATCGAGCAGCTCTTCGATGCTCGTCCGAAACGGTTCAGCCATCGATCGTCCTCCGTCGGTCTGCCTCGACCCCGGGACGATCGTAGCGTCCGACGTCTCGCCGATGGTGGCCGCCGTGCGACGCCTCGGCCGTGGTCAGCGTCGAGCGCTGAAGGCGACCCAGTCACCATCGGCGATGTGCTCGCCGAGCTCATCGATCGGTCCGGCGTAGGCATAGGCGACGGCCGACACCACGGGGCCGTCAGCGACGACGACCGTGCGGCGGACGTACTGCGAGCCCGCCTCGTCGTCGGGGTCGTACATCTCGAGCGCGTCGAGCCGCGCGAGCATGGCCGTGTCGGGCAGCCGGTAGAGCTCGACCTTGACTGTGCCACCGGAATCGGCCACGAGCGCGGGGTAGGGATACGGTCGGTACGGCGTGCGCGGCACGTCGTGGAGGGCGCCCTTTATGCGGCCCTCGCCGAGGAAGACGGCCGTAGCCAGCAGGTCGTGGTTGCGCTCGCCGCGGCGGAGCGTCCCGTAGACAGCCACCACCGGCCGATGCTCGATCTCGGGGTCCTCCATCGCCGGATGGTAGCGAGGCGGCGATCCGGTCGCGACTAGCGGGTGCCGACCTCGAGGATGCCGTTCCAGCGCACGTATCGGCAGGGATGCGGAGATGCGCGGCGTCATCATGCTCGAGAAC
>DATBSD010000125.1:0-7574 GCA_036559965.1 Candidatus Limnocylindrales bacterium | reverse complement strand
CAGGCGATCTCGCTGCCCGCCCTCGGGGGGCACGTGGCGGCCATCCTCGGTGGTGCCGAGGCGTCGGGTGCGTTTTCGCTGCCAGCCGTCGTCGGCGTCGCCATCGGGCTCGTCTACGTCATCGCCAGCCTGCGCGCGCTGCGGGCGTGGGCCGTGGTCGCTGCCCTTGCCCTGGCCGCCGCCGTGGGGCTCGTCATCAGCCCGCACGCCTGGATCTACGACGCGACGCTGCTGCTGCCGGCGGTCGGCATTTTCGCCGTCGCGGCCGGCCGGCGGGGCTGGCCGTGGCTGGATCGCTGGATGCTGGCCGCCGCATACGGGGTCGTGCTCCTGTGGCCGCTGGGCGGCTTCATCGGCGTCGCGACGCCGATCGTCGTCGTCCTCCTGGCGCCGGCCGTGCTGCTCGGCTGGGGGCCATTGCGTCGATTCGCTGCCATGCCGCCGCTCGCCGGGGCTGGTTGACCGGATCCAAAGGGGCTGCCACGCTTCGGTCGTGGACGAGCTCCTGGAGCGGGCCGCCGCGCTCGCCAGCGACTATCTCGAGGGGGTCAAGGAACGACCGGTCGGCGTGCCCATCGATCCGGGCGATCTTCGGGCCGTGCTCGGCGGGCCGATGCCCGAAACGGGCGAAGACCCGGTCGCCGTGGTCGAGTCGCTCGCTCGCGATGTCGAGCCCGGCCTCGTGGCGACCGCCGGGCCGCGCTACTTCGGCTTCGTCATCGGCGGCAGCCTGCCTGTGACCGTGGCCACGGCCTGGCTGGCAGCAGCGTGGGACCAGAACGCCGGCAACTATGCCGCGGCACCCGCCGCCGCCGTCGTCGAGGAGGTCGCCGCGGGCTGGCTGGTCGACCTGCTCGGCCTGCCGCCGGGTGCCAGCGTGGGCTTCGTGACCGGGGCGACGATGGCCAACTTCACCGGCCTCGCGGCCGCTCGGCATGCCGTGCTCCGCGATGCCGGCTGGGACGTCGAGTCGAAGGGTCTCTTCGGGGCGCCGCCGATCAACGTCCTGGTGGGCGAGGAGGCCCACACGACGATCTTCGTGGCCCTCCGGATGCTCGGCTTGGGCGCCGACCGTGTGATCAAGGTGGCGGTCGATGACCAGGGCCGGATGCGGCCCGACGACCTCAAGCGGCGGCTCGCGGCCGTGACCGGGCCGACGATCGTCGGCGGCCAGGCGGGCAACGTCAACAGCGGCGCGTTCGACCCACTGCGGCCGATCGCCGAGGCCGTGCGCGAGACTGGCGGCTGGCTCCACGTCGACGGGGCGTTCGGGCTCTGGGCGGCGGCCTCGGACCGCTACCGCTCGCTGACCGCTGGCCTTGAGCTGGCCGATTCGTGGGCGACCGATGCCCACAAGACGCTCAACGTGCCCTACGACTGCGGCATCGCCTTCACGGCCGATCCCGACGCTCACCGGGCGGCCATGAACGTGACCGCCGCCTACCTCGTGCGCGGGAGCGACGATGCCTACAACGCCTACGACTGGGTGCCCGAGTCGTCGCGGGCGGCGCGCGGCCTCGGTGTCTACACGGCGCTGCGGGTGCTCGGCCGTGCCGGTGTCGCCGCGCAGGTCGACCGCTACGGCGCGCTGGCCCGCCGGATGGCCGAACGGCTGAGCCGAGCAGATGGCGTCGAGATCCTCAACGACGTCGGCTTCACGCAGGTCCTCGTCCGCTTCGCGGCGCCGGGCGAGGAAGCGGCGGCCGCCGACCGCCGGACGCAGGCCGTGGCGGCGGCCGTCCAGCGCGATGGCACGTGCTGGCTGGGGACGACGACCTGGCATGGCCTCGCCGCGGTCCGTGTGTCGGTCTCCAACGCCTCGACCACCGAGCAGGATATCGACCGCTCGGCCGACGCCATCCTGCGCTGCGCGCAGACCATCGAGGTCGCCGTCTAGGGGCTGCCCGGGACCCTTTCGGCCGATTCGAACGACATACCATGTGAAGCGCGGAGATGCCGCGCATCCATGTGGGGCGGTCGTGGACCAGCGAGCACTCGTCCAGCGAGCACAGCGCGGCGATCATGACGCCTTCGCCATGCTCGCGGGGCAGTCCATCGCGCGGCTGGACGCGGCGGCCCGACTCATCCTCCGGGACCCCGAGCTCGCGCGAGACGCGGTCCAGGAGGGCTTCATTGGCGCCTGGCGGAACCTGCCGACCCTCCGCGATCCCGATCGCTTCGAGGGCTGGCTGCATCGCCTCGTGTTCCGGGCCTGCATCGACATCATCCGACGCCGGCGCCGTCGACCGATCGAGGTCGAACTCGACCCGTTCGACGGACCGGTGGTCGGCGATCTCTCGGCGATCATCGCCGATCGCGACGTGCTCGACGCCGCGCTCCAACGACTGCGGCCCGATTGGCGCGCGGTCATGGTCCTGCACTACTACCTGGGGCTGCCGCTGCCCGACGTGGCGGCGACCCTGGGCATCCCGATCGGGACCGCCAAGTCCCGACACCATCGGTCGCTCGAGGCGATGCGCGCCTCGATCGATGCCGATCTCGATACTCCCCATCCGACACGGTCTGGAGCGCAGGTCGCATGACGAGCTTCGACCGCATCGAACGCCGGATGCCGGAGCTGATGGCCGACATGGCCTCGGCCGGTGTCCCCGACTACTTCGACTCCATGCTCACCCAGGCCGCGGCCACGCGCCAGCGACCAGCCTGGGCGTCACTCGAAAGGTGGCTTCCCATGGGCGTCAACGCCCGCATCGACTCGCTCCGGTCGCCATCGTTGCGGCCGATGCTCATCCTCGCCGTCCTCGGGCTGCTCATGATCGCGGCGCTCGCGGTCGCAGCCATCGCCTCACGGCCGGAGGAAACGGTGCCCGTGCCCGCTCCGTTCGGCCCCGCCGCCAACGGCGCGATGTTCTATCACGATGCCAACGGCGTCATCTCCTCGGCGGATCCGACGACGGGGACATCGACGGAGATCCTCCGCGGATCCGGCGCCTACGAGTACCCGCTGCCGTCTCGCGACGGCCAGCGGATCGCGTTCGAGCAGACCCAGCTCGGCGTCACGCAGCTCTTCGTCGCCGACGTCGACGGCTCGAACATGCAGGTCCTCGACGGGCAGTACGCCGGGCTCTTCGAAAAGGATTGGTCGGGCGACGGCCGACAGCTTGCCATCCTGTCGATGGTCGATGCCGTGCCGACGCTGTCGATCCTCGAGGCCGATGGCTCGGGCAGTCGGACGGTCGACATCGACCGTGAGGTCTCGACGTTCTGGTACCAGCCAGACGGCGGATTCGTCGTCAAGGCCTCCGAGCAGCCGGGCGGGACCTGCCGGCCCGATGTGCCCAGCCTGTGCGGCCTCTTCGTCATCGATGCGACCGGGCAGGAGGTCCGACAGATCCTGCCGGAGGCCGACTTCGCGGGCCTGTCCATCGATCCCGCACCCGATGGACGCAGCGTGCTCTACGTCCGCTGGACCGATGCCGAGCCCGGTCGCCTGCACATCGTCGACACCGCCACGGGAGAGGACCGAGCTGTCGCGGTCTCGAACATGGACCCGGCCGGTCAGGAGAACGTCAACAACGCCTGGTTCTCGCCAGACGGCACGAAGATCCTGTTCGACCGATTCGAGGTTGACGGCGAGCACTGGGCCGTGGTCCCCGCAGCGGGCGGGGAGGCGATCAACATCGGCCCGAAGTGGCCGCTTGCCGGCGATGGCGGCGCGACCGAAGCGGCGTGGTCACCTGATGGCAGGTCGATCCTCGCTCGCTATCGCGGAGCCGATGGCAGCGATGCGTTCTGGCTGCTCGATCCGACGGGCGCGGGCGACGATCGACAGCTCACGCTGCCGGCGTCACAGTTGCCGACCTGGCAGCGCCTCGCACCCTGATCCGCGTCCCGTCACTCGAAGTGCTCGGCCCCCGCGTCGGCGGGGGCCCGAGCCACGGCTCCCGGCACGGGGGCGCGCAGCCACTTGACATGCACTGGGCATGATGGGGCGATGGAACCCTACGACCGCTCCCAGCCGACACCGACCTCAATCACGAGTCTCATCACGGACCGCTACCCCGGCGTCTTCGTCGCCGAAGCGATGAACGCGTCGTTCTTCTCACGCAGCGACAAGCACTGGCCGAACTTCGCGACCATCGTGACGACCGATGAGCACGACACGGCCTCGGACCTCTCGCGGCCGGGCACGTTCCGGCTCAACATCGGCGTCACCGGCGCCACGTTCGATCGCCTGACCGCTGCTGTCGGCGAGCCCGACTTCACGGCCTTCGACCGACTCTTCCCGCACCCCGTCTACGCGGCGCAGCACTGGATCGGCATCGTCAACCCGACCACCGCCACGTTCGAGACCGTCGTCATCGCGCTGCTCGACGAGGCGCACGAGCGTCTGGCCGCGCAGCAGGCGCGCCACGCGGGCAAGCGTTAGCACCACGACCACTGCCCGAGGCTGTCCAGCGGGCACCGCGTAGGCCTCGATCGCGGGTGTACCTTGGCCACGACTCCGTCATGACGTCTCGTCCCATCCTGCTCGCGTTCACGGTGTTCGTGCTCCTGGCCGGCGCCAACGCCGCCGCCGTCAAGGCCGTCCTCGGCGAGATGCCGCCGTTCTGGTCGGCTGGGCTGCGCTTCGTGCTCGCTGGCGGCTTGCTCCTGGCCTACATGGTCATCACGCGTCGCCCGGCGCCGCGCGGCCGAGAGCTGCTGGGCACCGTGCTGTTCGGGGTCATCGCGTTCACGCTCGCCTACTTCTTCCTGTACCAGGCGATCGGTGACGCTGGCTCGGGCACGACGATGACCGTGCTCGCGATCGTGCCGCTGCTGACCGTGCTGCTCTCGGTCGTGCACGGGATCGAGCGCCCACGGCTGCTCGGCGTCGTGGGGGCGCTCATCGCGGCAGCGGGGATCGTCATCGTCGCCCTCGACCAGGTCAGCCTCGACGTCCCGCTCATCGCCTTCGCGCTGCTGATCTTCGCCGCCATCAGTCAGGCCGAGAGCGTCGTCATCGTCAAGCGCCTGCCGCCAGGCGACCCCGTTGCTGCCAATGCGCTGGGCATGCTCCTCGGTGGGTCGTTGCTCATCGCGGTCAGCCTCGTGGCCGGAGAACCGCTCGTGCTGCCGACGGAGCCCGACACGTTGCTCGGGATGGCCTACCTCATCGGCCCCGGCTCGATCGGCGTGTTCATGCTCGCGCTGTACGTCCTGGCGCGCTGGACCGCGTCGGCCACGTCGTACGCGTTCCTGCTCTTCCCGCTCGTGGCGATCGTGCTCGGAGCGGTCCTCTTCGCCGAGCCCGTCCGGCCGTCGTTCCTGCTGGGTGGGGCGATCGTCGTGGTCGGCGTCTACATCGGGGCGATCTACCGCCCGAAGGCGTCAGCCGGTGAGCCCGAGCCAGACGCGGTGTCAGCGGAGGCGTGAGGCCCGCGGTGCTCGTTGACTTTTCGGCCAGCAGGCCGAACGACCGTCCCCAGCGGCGCCTGGAGGAAGCGCGAACCAAGCGAGCGCCAACGACGTGACGAGTGCCTGGCGTCATCGTGAGCGGCCATGGACGACCAAAGGGTCGGTCGGTCCCTGCGCGCGCTGCGACGGCGTCGAGGTTGGCGGCAGCTCGATCTGGCAGAGCGGGCCGGTGTCTCCCAACAGACGATCTCGCTCGTCGAGCGGGGTCACCTGGATCGGCTGGGCCTGCGCACCGTACGTGGCATCTTCATGACCGTCGACGCGTCGGCCGCCATCGACCTCCGCTGGCGAGGCGCCGACCTGGATCGACTGATGGACGACGATCACGCGGCTCTCGTTGGCACGACGGTCGCGTGGCTCCGGCGCATCGGCTGGGAGCCGAGTATCGAGGTCACCTACTCGCGCTACGGCGAGCGGGGTTCGATCGACGTCCTGGCCTGGCGAGCCCACGAACGAGCGGCGCTGATGATCGAGGCCAAGGCGTCGATCGGTGCCGCGGATGAGACCGTGCGACGGGCCGATGTCAAATCGCGGTTGTTGGCCGATGTCGTCGCCCAGCGGCACGGTCGTGCACCGAACGTGACAGGTCGCCTGCTCGTCGTCCTCGACGGGACGACTAACCGCCGCCGGATCGACCGCCACGCTGCGGTCTTCGGTGTCGCGTTCCCGGTGCGTGGCCAAGCGGTCCGTCGCTGGCTGCGACGGCCATCCGACACCATGTCCGGCCTGATCTTCCTGCCAGTCACGCACACCGGTGGTGGTAGGCAGGCTCGGCGGAGTCGCGATCGCATCCGACGGCCCGCGCCGGCGATCGAGCGGACCGAACCGCGCTCCGTTGAGCGTGGGGCCACGGATGGCAGCGCGGCTGCGGGGTCGCTGATGCGCGCACAGCCTGCCTAACACCACGTCCACGCGTATGTGGTCCGAAAGGGCTCCCAACCAGACGACGTGCGGTCCTCAAACGGTGCCCCGTGCCTAACGACCCAGTCGTGCGATCGCTTCGTCGGTCGAGACGACATCGGCGAACTCGCCGTTGAGGCTCGCGAGACTCGTGCGGTGGATCAGGTCGGCGGGGAAGACCTCGCCATCGGGTCCCTCCCGATCGAAGGTGGCACACGAATCGCCGACGACCCAGGTCTCGAAGCCGAGGTTGCCCGACATCCTCGCCGTGGTCGACCCACAGTGGTCGGTCGTCAGTGCTGCGATCACGACCGTCGTGGCGCCCGCGGCATGAAGCCGCTCTTCCAGATCGGTTCCGATGAAGGCGGAGTTGACGCCCTTGGTCAGGACCGGCTCATCCGCCAGCGGCATCGCTTCCGGCTTGAACGCGAAGCCGGGGTCATCCTCGTTGAAGAGGTGCCACTCGGGGTCTGTCTCTCGATGTCGAACATGGATGACCGGCGCGTCCGCCGCCCGCCACGCTGCCAGCAGCCGCGCGACGTTGCCTTCCGCGTCGGGGTTGTTCCGCGGTCCCCAGACCGGGTCATCGAATGCCTGCTGCATGTCGACGATCAGCAGGGTCGGTTGCTCGGACATCAGCCGATGCGGATCATCTTCTTGTTCACGAACTCGTCGGCACCGAATCGGCCGAGCTCGCGGCCCGAGCCCGAGCGCTTGATGCCGCCGAACGGCAGCTCGGCGCCGTCGGCGAGCACGACGTTCACGAACACCATGCCGGCCTCGATGCCGTCGGCGACGCGGAGCGCCTGCGCCCGGTCGGTGGTGTAGACGTACGAGCCCAGACCGAACGGGGTGTCGTTCGCGATGCGCACGGCGTCGGCCTCGTCCTTCGCGCGGTAGACCTGCGCGACCGGGCCGAAGAACTCCTCCTTGGAGGCGGGGTTCTCGGGCGTGACATCGGTCAGCACGGTCGTCTGGTAGAACGCGCCATCGCGGGTGCCGCCGTGGACGAGCGTCGCGCCGTGCTCGACCGCGCGCTTGACCTGTTCGTCGAGGCCCGCGGCGGCCTTGAGCGAGGACAGCGGGCCGAGCGCCGAGTCGGCCGACGTCGGGTCGGTCGCCTCGATCTCGGCGATCTTCGCGCTGAACTTCTCGAGGAAGGGCTCATACAGGTCGTCGGCGACGATGAAGCGCTTGGCCGCGTTGCAGGACTGGCCGCTGTTGTCGAGTCGGGCGTCGACCGCGTTCTGGAC
>DATBSD010000124.1:0-3427 GCA_036559965.1 Candidatus Limnocylindrales bacterium | reverse complement strand
GTCGAGGAGGGTCTCGACGATGAGCAGGCTCCAGCGATCGCCGACGCGCTGGAGCGCCGCGTCGAGCGGTGAAGGCGGCTCCGGCTCCGAGGTCGGAGGCGGCTCCGGCTCGGTGGTCGGTGCCATGACACGCATGGTAGGCGATGGCGCTTGCGCGATGAAGCGGTCGGTAGTAACTTGCATCTTGCAAGTATCAACGCAGCGCATCGCCGGCGGCCTGCTGGCAGCGCAGACACAGGAGACCCGTCGTGAGCCTGATCCAGGAACTGTCCACCGCCATCCAGCATGTCGCGGAGGCGACCGGACCCTCGATCGTCGGCATCGGCCGCCGTCGACGGGGGTCGGGGGTCGTCATCAGCGATGGCCGGGTGCTGACCAACGCCCACAACGTCCGCGGCGACGAGGTGACCGTCAGCTTCGCCGATGGTCGCTCGATCATCGGGCGCCTCGCGGGCATGGACCAGGACGGCGACCTGGCCGTCATCGACGTCGACACCGCGGGCGCCAAGGCGCTCGACTGGGGCAAGGGCGACGAGCTCGCCCTCGGCAGCGTCGTCTTCGGCGCCTCGGCGACCTCGACCGGAGGCCCTCGAGTGACGATCGGTACCGTGTCTGCCATCGCTCGGGCCTTCCGTGGCCCCGGCGGCCGACGCATCGCCGGCAGCATCGAGCACACCGCGCCGCTCGCCCCGGGTTCCTCGGGTGGGCCGATCCTCGACGCCCAAGGTCGCTTCCTGGGGCTCAACACGAACCGCCTCGACGAGGGTTTCTACCTCGCCCTGCCGGCCGATGCCACCCTCCGCGCCCGCGTCGATGCCCTCGGCCGCGGTGAGTCGGTCGAGCGCCCGCGGCTGGGCGTCGCGGTCGTCCCCTCGCATGTGGCCCGTCGGCTGCGGCGGTCGGTCGGTCTGCCCGAGCGCGATGGCGTCCTCGTCCAAGGTGTCGAAGAGGGTGGCCCGGCGGCCCGCGCAGGGATCGTCGACGGCGACCTCATCGTGGCCGTGGCCGGCAAGCCTGTCACCGATGCCGACGAGCTGGTCGAGGCGATGGCTGGCGCCGGCGACACGTTCGAGGTCAAGATCGTTCGCGGCGCCGACGAGCGCACCGTCACCGTGGGCGGTCAGGCAACGGCGTCGGGCGAGGCATGAGCGGCCGATGACCGGCGGGGACCCAGCGCCCGATACCTTCGCCAACGCCTCCGAGGTTTCCGACTCCTCCGGAGCCTCGGAGGCCGAGGCGCTCGACGCCTACTCGCGGATCGTCAGCTCGGTCGCCGAGCGACTGATGCCGGCCGTCGCGAGCCTGCGGGTCAACCGCGCGATGGGCGGCTGGTCGGCCGGCGGCGCGGGTTCCGCCGTGGCCTTCGCGCCCGATGGCTACCTCGTCACCTCGGCCCACGTGGTGGCGGGCACCGATCGTGGCCAGGCCGCGTTCGTCGACGGCTCGGAACACGAGTTCCGCGTCGTCGGACGGGACCCCCTCTCCGACCTCGGCGTCGTCCGCGTCGATCCGCCAGTGCCGGCAGCCGAGCTCGGTGACGCCCGCGGCCTCCGGGTCGGGCAGCTCGTCGTCGCTATCGGCAACCCGCTCGGCTTCGCGGGGTCGGTGACAGCCGGGGTCGTTTCCGCCCTCGGTCGGTCGATGGCAGCCGGCAACGGGCGGGCGAGCCGGCTGGTCGAGAACGTCATCCAGACCGACGCCGCCCTCAACCCGGGCAACTCCGGCGGCGCCCTGGCCGACGCCTCGGGGCGCGTCGTGGGCATCAACACTGCCGTGGCCGGCATCGGTCTCGGCCTGGCGGTCCCCATCGACTCTGCCACGAAGCGGATCCTGGGCGCGCTCATGAAGGATGGGCGCGTCCGGCGGGCGTTCCTGGGCATCGTCGGCGGCACGCGGCCCTTGCCCGCGCCGCTCCAGGCGTCCCTTGGTCGCAGACGGGCCCTCGAGGTCGTGCAGCTCATGGATCGCAGCCCGGCCGCGGCTGGCGGCGTGCGGCCCGGCGACCTGATCCTCGAGCTCGATGGTCAGCCGGTCGAAGGCGTCGGTGACCTCCAGCGACTCCTGGACGACGGCGCCGTGGGCCGCCGGATCGGTGTCCGCGTGGCTCGCGAGGGCCGACCGATGGTGCTGGGGCTGACGCCGGTGGAATTGGCGGAGTAACCCTGGGCGGGCGCGTCCGCGAGCGCGCCGACGAGCCATGTGGGGACATCCAGTAGTCGAGCGCACGGCTCGCTCCTACACTGCGGATCGTGCTCCGAACCGCTGGTCGTCGATCGATCGTCGCCCTCGCTACGCTGAGCCTCGTGCTCGGTGGCTGCGCCTCCGCGCTGGAGGGCAGCGGCGAGTTCATGGATGTCCCGGGCGGCCAAATCCACGTCTGGTGCGATGGATCCGGCGACGGACCGACGGTCGTCTTCCTCTCCGCCGTCGGGGGCGATCACAGCCTGGTCCCCATCGCGGAGCGCATCCAAAGCGACCACCGCGTCTGCTTCTACGACCGGCCAGGCGACAACGACACCGCGCCGCCGGATCAGCCTCGTGACGCGGCGAGCGACGCCGCCGACCTTCACGAGCTCCTGGGCGTAGCCGGGATCGACGGCCCGGTGGTGCTCGTCGGCCACTCGTACGGCGGCCTGGTCGCCTTGGTCGCGGCCGCCGACCATCCCGAGGACGTGGCCGGGATGGTCCTCGTTGACGGCTCGCATCCCGACGCGGAAGCCGCCATGTCGGAGGCCATGACCGAAGCCCAACGGGCCTATTTCGACGACCGGATGCTGAACTTCCCGTACGTGGACTGGCCGACCAGCCTCGAGCAGGCCGGCGACGCGGTGCCCCGCATCCCGGACATCCCCGTGACCGTCCTCACCGCGACTCGCTCATTCCTCGAGCCGTGCGACCCGGCACTGCCGTGCGCGGAGCTCCAGGAGATCTGGCTCGATGCCCAGGCGACCTACGCGACGCTGACGAGCAAGACGAAGCAGGTCATGGCCGACACCAGCCACTACGTCCACGACGACGACCCCGACCTCGTCGAGTCGGAGATCCGCGCGCTGCTCGATCAGTTCTGATTGGCCGACGAGCGGGCGGTCGCGAACGCGTCGTTGTGGGCGCCGTAGTCCACGGCGACTCGATGGATCGACTCTGCCGCAACGAGCGGCGGGCCGATGTCGAGCCACTTGATGGGCTGGGCGTAGTCGAACAAGGCGGCGAGCTGCGCGCTGTTGTCGGGCTGGTTGATGGGGTAGGCGTTGGTGTTCATGTCGCGCAGCATGACCGGCGGCCGTTCGCCAGGCCATCGGCAAGCGTCCACAAGCGCGGCTGGACGAATGTCGATGTCGCCGGTCAGGGCCTGGATGCCCTCAGCCTCTCTCATGGTATGGTATGCACATGTATTCAGAGCGAACCCAGGTCCTCCTGTCGCCGGAGC
>DATBSD010000123.1:0-3076 GCA_036559965.1 Candidatus Limnocylindrales bacterium | reverse complement strand
TGCCGCCTCGGCCGGTTCGCCCGAGAGCGCCTTGGCGATGGCGGCGTGGATGGGCTGCCGCTCGGCCGGCAGCCCCAGCGCGTCGATGGACTCGGCATAGGCTTCGTGGGCGATCTCGATACGCAACGTGCCGTCCGTGCCATCGACCTCGGCCGCCAGGCCGGCGCCGCAGATCTCGGTCAGCGATGGTCGCGTCAGGTGGCCGCCCGGGAACTCGGTCGCCGTGAGCAGCTCGACCGGCAACGGTCGGCGCGCCGCGGCGACGACGCGCAACGCGCGCATGGCGCCGACCGAAAGGGCGCTCAGGCGGGTCCGCAACAGATCGTCGAAGCGCCCGCCCAGGTTGCCGCCGCTGGCAGCGTCGGCGAGCGCGAGCTGCTCGGCAAAGAGCGGGATCCCGCCGCTGCCCTCGAGCACGGCCGCCGTCGCGGCCCCAGATGGCCGCTCACCCGTGAGGCCCTCGATGAGGCCCATGATGTGGTGCCGCTCGAGCGGCGCGAGAGCCAGCTTCTCGACGCCCGGGTCGGCCTCGATGGTCGTCGCCAGGGCGACCATCGGATGACGCCGGTGGAGCTCGTCCGGTCGGTAGCTGACGACGAGGCAGAGCGGCAGCTCGCGGCCGATGCGCAGGACGGTCTCGACGAAGCGTCGCGTGCCGGGGTCGGCGTAGTGGAGGTCCTCGAGCGCGAGGAGCACGACACCTTCGCCGGCCAGGCGGACGATGACGCCAAGGACGGCCTCGACCAGGCGACCGGACTGCTGGTCGGGCGAGGAGCGGAGCGGGTGCTCGGGGATGAGCTCGAGCGAGATCAGGCGGCCGCGCAGCGACGGTGTGAGGGCGGCGATCTCGAGCGCTGCCGGTCCTACGACCTCCGCCAGCTGCTCGTCGGCCAGCTGCTCGAGGGCGGGGCCGATGGCGGCCGCGAGCGGCCCGTATGGCACGCCCTCGCGCGGCTCGTAGGCCGCGGCGCGAAGCACGACGACGTCGGGCAGGTCGGCGAGGCGCGCCGCGAGCTCGGTCACGAGGCGGCTGGCACCGATGCCGGCCGGGCCGGTCAGCGCGATACGCGACGGATGGCGGGCGGCAGCGCCCTCGAGGCCGGCGGCCAGGCGGGCAAGCTCGCGTTCCCTTCCGACGAAGGCCATCGCGCGACAGCATACGCGGCCGGTCGGCCATACTGCGAGCGTGATCGAGACGATCGAGCCGGACGACTCGGCGACCGCCGGGGCACCAGCCGACGCTCCGACGACCGATCCGGGCTCACCTGGGCGACATCCCGACAACGACCTCAACGAGCTGACCGGCGACGCCTGGCTGTACTTCACGAAGTCGCTCTGGACGACCGCCTACCCCTTCGAGCTCGGCCACACCGCACGACGGGCGCATGGCGCGAACAAGCCGCCGCGCCTCATGGCCCGCCTCATCGAGTTCTTCACCGTGCGTGACGAGCTCGTCCTCGACCCGTTCGCCGGTGTCGGCGGCACCCTCCTCGGGGCGGCCATCTGTCGCGCACCGCGGCGCGCCATCGGCTACGAGCTCGAGGCACGCTGGGCCGCCATCTATGCCGACGTCGCGGCCGCCGCAGCGGCCGAGCAGGTGGCCGGCGCCCGATTGGCCGACCTTGGGTCGGCGGACCCGGGCGGGCCGCGCAGCTTCGACGCATCGGGCTGCCGGATGGTCGTCGGCGACGCGCTGGAACATCTGGCGGGGCTGTCGGACGCCTCGGTCGACTTCGTGGCCACCGACCCGCCCTACAACCCGCAGCTCCGCCTGACGATGGCGGGCGGTCGGCTGGCCGAGCACCACGCCAATCGGCGGACCGACTACGCCATGGTCACCGACTCACCGGCCGACCTGGCCAACAGCGCCGACTACGAGGAGTATCTCGAGCGCATGGGCACCGTCTTCGGGCAGCTCCATCGCGTGCTGCGAGCCGGCCGCTATGCGACCTTCATCGTGCGCGACGCCTACCAGGACGGGAGCTATCGGTTCACGGCCTCGGACCTCGCAGCACGGGCGGTCACGGCCGGCTTCGTGGTCAAGGGCGATCTCATCTGGTATCAGGCCGGCAGTCGCCTTCGGCCATACGGCTACCCGCGGGCGTTCGTGCCCAACATCGTCCACCAGCACATCGTCGTCCTGCGGCGACCCTGACGCCAGGGGTCCCGACGAGGCGAGGTTCGGGGCGCCGAAGCCGGCGCAGGATCAGTTGGCGCCGCGCTCGCGGATGAAGCGGGCGGCGAGACCCTCGCCGAGGACCGGTTCAGCATATGGCTGGTAGGCGCGACGGGCCTGAGCATCCTCGAAGGCGGCCAGGACATCGTCATCGGCGTCGTCGGCCTCGACCGGGGCGACCGCCACGATGGCATCACCGAGCGTCATCTTGTGGACCCAGCCGACCTCGCCAAGGGGCGTTCGGACCTGCCAATAGAGGCCTGAGCGCTGCAGCAGCTCGACCTCGTCGCCCTCGTCGAGGCGCCCGATCTCCTGGCCCAGGATCTCGTCCGGCGAGTCGGCAAGGCGAACCATGCGGTAGCGGATGCGACGCCGCTCGTGGGTCGTCTCGGCCGCCATCGCGGAGCCCGCGAAGGTCAGCCGCTCGGCCTCGATGACGGCGAGGCTGGCGCCCGGGGCGGCCCTGCGCGCCTCGTGCAGCGATGGCCGGCGCCAGCGGGGCATGGCCGCCTCGCCGGTCAACGGCGCCTCGCGCAGCGGCGGCGGCTCGGCAGCCACGGCGTCGTCCGTGGTCGGCCGCTCGTAGGGATCCTCGTCCTCCCGCCGACGGCGCTTGAACGTGAACAGCGCCATCGCGACGACCGACGCCGAGGCCGTGCTCACCAGCGCGCCGCGGGCGGCAACGACCACCCACTCCTCGCTGCCGAAGCCAGGCAAGCGGGCCATCATGGCGGCGATGCCGACCAGGCTGGCACCGCCGGGCTGGACACGCCTGATCCGATCGCGGTTGCCATGCACGCTGCCGGTCGCCACCGGCAGGCTGAGGATGTCCAGTGGTCCGCCCGTCAGGCCCGTGTCCGGTCCGCCAGGGCCGTCCCCACCGTCGATGCCGGTGATGAC
>DATBSD010000122.1:0-17575 GCA_036559965.1 Candidatus Limnocylindrales bacterium | reverse complement strand
ACATGTGCGCCATGGGCGCCATCGGCCTCGCCATCTGCTCGCGCCGCCTCGACGGGCTGCTGCGCAAGTAGCGCTGGTTCAGCGTCCCTCGAGCCACCTCGTTACGACCTGGTCGAGCCGGTCGAACGTGACGCCTTGGAGCGAGCGTGCCTCCGCGATGAAGCGCTCGAGCATGCGCATCCGCGCCCCTCGCCCGATGGCTTCCGGGTGCATCGTGATCGTCAGCACGCCGCCGTCGTTGGCGTCCCAGGCATAGCGCAGCTCCTCGAGCCAGATCTCGAGCACCTTGGACGGCGCCGACATCGGGCCGACCTGGCTGGTCGATGGTTCGAAGTGCGGCCAGTCGTCGAGCGCCCAGCTGATGGGCACCTCCACCAGCCGCCCGTCGGCGCCCAGCCGGCTGATACCCGCCGCGGCGTCGTGGACATCGCCGATGCGGACGCGGTAGAGATGCGTGTCGTCGGCCATGAGCGACGAGTCATAGACGAAGGCGAGCTGCTCGACGATGGCGAGCGTCTCCGGACCGAGGGACCAGTAGGGCGCGCGGAAGCCCGTCGGCGCCGACCCGCCGGCCGCCGCGGCGAGCGCCTCGATCGCGCGTTCCAGGATGGCCCGCTGCGCAGCGGCGTCCAGCGTCGCCAGGTCCTCATGGAGCCAGCCATGACAGGCCAGCTCGTGGCCCGCGGCGACGACATCGGCGACCGAGTCAGGAAAGGTCTCGATGGTGTGACCGGGCACGAACCAGGTGCTCGGGATGCTCTCCCGCTCGAGCAGCCGGAGGATCCGACCGACGCCGACGCGGGCGCCGAACTCACCCCGCGACACGACCATCGGGCCGTCGCCGCGGCGAACCTCGGACGCGATGCCGTCGTGGTCGAACGTCAGGGCGACCGTCAGCCGCGGCGCCATGGTCAGGCTGTCGCCCGTTGCCCCGACCGGCGCGGCGCGCCGATGAGCCGGGCAGAGCGCGACAGGCCGTCCGCCCAGGCCAACTGGTCGGCGCCGGCGAAGGCGAGGTAGTCGGAGAGGGCATCGCGCAGGGCCTCGACCAGGCCCGGCTCGGTCGTGGGCTCGATGCCGTCCTGCCACCAGAGGCCGAGGATGGTGACCGTGCCCGCCTTACGGTCGATGCGTGGCTCGATGCGACCCACGAGCCGGTCGCCGTACAGGAGCGGCAGCACGTAGTAACCCCAGCGCCGCTTTGGCTGGGGGACGTAGACCTCCCACACGTAATCGAAGTCGTAGAGCAACGCGAGGAGCTCACGGTCCCAGCAGAGCGGATCGAGTGGCGCAAGGAAGGCGACGCCGGCCGCTTTGTCCCCAGGCGGCATGCCCTCGGCGACCTCGACCTCCGCCCGGTCGAGGTCCGCTACCGAACGAGCGGGCACGAAGCGTATGCCCTTGATGCCTTCGACCTGGACCGGCACGAGCGCGCCCTCGGCGACGAGCTCATCGCGGAACACCGCCCGCACCGGCGCCCGGACGTACCGGCCGGTCTCATCGCGGCGGGAGACGCCGTACCAGAGCTCCTGATTGCCGCTCGTGCCCAGGAGGCCGTTGGCCCGGTGGACGGAGAGGAGCTTGTGCCGGAGCTGCTCATCCTCGGTCGGGCGCTGGGCCAGGAGGTCGGCGGGATAGAGCCGCTCGACGAGGTCGTAGTAGCGACGGTTGCCGTCGCGCCGAGCCAGCCCGACGATGCCTGACAGCCAGAGTGCCTCAAGGACGGCTCGAACCTGGCTCGTCGGGCCCCAATACCAGTCGATGGCCGGTCCCCGCTCGAAGTCGAGCGTCGAGAGGGGTCCCTCGGCGCGGATGCGGCCAAGGATGTGGTCGGCCACCTCGGCGTGCTGCCTGAGCGTGTGCTGCTCGAAGTGCTGCCGGCTCCGGTCCCAGGTGATGCGGTAGTAGGGCAGCTCCTTCGTGGGCAGGATGCAGAGTTGCTTGTTGTCGCCTTCGAAGAAGACGCGGTGCTCGTAGAGGAGCTCGTCCGTCCAGGCGGACCGATAGCCGGCGATCCGTGCGTGGAGGATGAGGTCGTGGTTTCGGCCGGCCACGCCGAGCGGGTCGAACTGGAAGGAGCCCAGCCGATCCATGACGGCCAGAACGCTGTCGCGCTCGGCCGGCAGGGATCGCGGCGGGGTCAGCAGGTGGTGGATGGCCAGGAAGCGCCGCGCCACCGGGGCGGAGATCGGACGGGCTGGCGGCGATGTCGCGGGCATCGCGGGCAGGGTACGGGAAGCGCTCGGTGGGCGCCGGCGTCGTTCCGCGGCGGCGCCATCGCCGTGCCCTGCCCGGACCTTCAGCAGTCCCTCGTTGGCACCTCAGTCGGAGGTCGAAAGTACCTCGACCGATGATGCGGCGCGCCCATCCACCGGCCATGCGAGGCGCCTGCGAACACGAATCAGGACGAACGTCCTGGTGGACCCCCCGGACCATCGTCCCAGTGCGCCGGCGCAACGATGCAAGGTTGGCCGAAAACTGGCGGCCCGAACGTCAGTCGCCAACACGGGGGACAGATGGAGAACTCGATGGACGATCAGTCGAACAGCAAGCACCGATCCAGCCGGCGGTGGCGATCGCGTGACGACCGCGGCCAGTCGCTGGTCGAGTTCACGCTCGTCCTGCCCATCTTCATCCTGCTCCTGGCCGGCATGATCGACTTCGGGCTCGGCCTGTTCGCCGACCTGACCATCATCAATGCCGCACGCGAGGGCGCCCGCCTCGGCGTCATCGCCAACCCCATGAGCACGACCGCGATCGAGAGCCGCGTTCGCGCCATGACGACCGGCCTCGACGGGACCGCCCTGACCGTCACCACGACGTGCCTCCGGCCGACCAGCCCGACGACGTTCGCCGCCTGCGCCAGCCCGCAGTGGGTGGCCGGTGACTCCGTCCGAGTCCAGGTCGACTACGACTACTCGATGATCTGGCCTCTGACGTTCGGGACGCACATCCCGATGTCCAGCACCGTCCTCATGAGGATCGAATAGCTCCGCCCGACCACGCGGCGACCAGTCGAAGGGACCCAGACACGATGATGTCGAAGACACCAGACCGTTCCGAAGGCGAGAAGGGGCAGATCCTCGTCCTCTTCGCCCTCTGCCTCGTCGTCATCATGGGCTTCGCGGCCATCGTGCTCGACGTCGGCCGCCTCCGGCTGGCCGAGCAGGATCTCTGGAACGCGCTCGACTCCGGCTCGCTCGCGGGTGCCGCGATGCTGCCGGCGAACGCTGCGAACGCCGACGCGCTGGCCCGTCAGTATCTCGACGAGAACTTCCCGGGCACGACGCCGGTCGGCAATCCCGCCGTCTCCTTCCGCTGCCTCATCGGTGCCGTCAACGGTCTGCCACGCCTGAGCGACGTCCCGGGCACCTGCGACCCCGGCCCGCTGCCCGCGACCGTCCCGGCCAACGCCTGGACGTGCAACACCAGCGTCTGCACGGCGGTCTGCGTGCCGAGCACGGGTGACATCTGCAACACGATCGTCCTCAGCGGCGAGGTCACCGTGCCCTACAGCTTCGGGCGCGTCGTGGGCATCAACCAAGCCAGCACCGGCAACGTCACCTCGGCCGCCTGTCGTGGGCCGTGCGGCTCACCCCCGGAGAACCCCGTCGACATCGTGGTCGTGCTCGACCGCACCCAGAGCATGAACGGCGTCGACACGGCCAACGCCCGCAACGCCATGCAGTCCGTGCGAACGATGCTCAACCCGGCCTACCAGTGGCTCGGCTTCTCGCTCCTCGGGCCCAGCCGTACCGTGAACGGCTGTCCGACCACACCGGCCACGTCCCTCGGCTCGGCCAACGTGCCCGGCGACCTCAGCCGCTGGGTGCCGCTCGGCCTGACCGGCCTGACCTGGCAGGGCCGCAACCCGCACGTCAACCAGAACTTCGCGAATTCGGGCAGCAACATGGACAACGCGATCCAGTGCTATTCGAACTCGAGCGTCGGCACCGACCTGACCGACCCCATGCCCCAGGCCGCATATGAGCTGCAGACCTACGGCCGGCCGGGCGTGACCAAGGGCATCATCCTGATGAGCGACGGTCAGCCCAACGCGGCCGTCTCGACGCCATCGAACAGCAACTACTGCAAGCAGGCCAACGACACCGCGACGACCGTCAAGTCGACGACCGGCATCGAGGTCTTCACCATCGCCTTCGGTCTCGACGGCAGCAACGACATCGACTGCCCCGACGGCAGCGGCAGCACCTTCCGGACGAAGAAGGCCTCGGTCCTCGTCGCCAGCATGGCCACGGCGACGTCGCCCGCGATGCCCAAGGTGACGTCGGCGGATCTGCCCTGCGGTGACCAGGAGAACGCCGACAAGGACCACTACTTCTGCGTCCCCAAGACGGCCGGTGCCTCGGCCGACCTGTCCGACGCCTTCAAGGCAGCGACCGCTGCCCTGGTCGCCGGGACCAAGCTCGTCCAGCTGCCCTAACAACCGGCGCATCGCCCTCACGGCCGGGGACCGCCGGGACGGTCTCCGGCCGAAACCTATACTTCGCGGCGCATGGTTTCGCAACGCGACTACTACGACGTCCTCGGCGTGCCCCGCGGGGCGTCCGACGGGGACATCAAGAGGGCCTTCCGTCGCCTCGCCCAGCAATGGCATCCGGACGTATCGACGGAGGCCGGCGCCGACGAGCGCTTCAAGGAGATCAACGAGGCCTACCAGGTCCTCTCCGATCCCCAGCGCCGGCAGGCCTATGACACGTTCGGTCACGCCGGCGTCGGCGGCGGCGATGGAGCCGGGCCGTTCGGCGGTGGCTTCCAGGGCTTCGGCGACCTGTTCGACGCCTTCTTCGGCCAGGGCGGGAGCGGCGACCGTCGCGGCCGGCCACCGGCCGGGGCGGACCTGCGCTACGACCTCCGCCTGACGTTCGCCGAGTCCATCGCCGGAGTCGAGAAGGAGATCGAGTTCAGCGCCCTCGGCCGCTGCGAGACATGCACCGGCAGCGGAGCCAAGGCCGGCACGTCGCCGATCTCGTGCCCCCAGTGCAACGGCACCGGCGAGGTCCGGTCGGTCCGCTCGACCCTGCTCGGGCAGATGGTCAACGTCAGCTCCTGTCCGCGCTGCAACGGCCTGGGCCGCATCATCGAGGATCCTTGCCCGACGTGCCGCGGCGATGGCCGGACGGAGCGTCGGCGGAAGCTCCGCGTGTCGATGCCGGCGGGCATCGACGAGGGCCATCAGGTGCGCCTGACCGGTGAGGGCGAGGCCGGTCCGCGCGGCGGCCCGTTCGGCAACCTCTATGTCGTCGCGCACGTGACGCCCCATCCACGTCTCCAGCGCAGAGACACGGAGCTCTTCCTGGAGCTGCCGCTGACCTTCACGCAGGCGGCGCTGGGCGCCACGATGACGGTGCCGACCGCCGACGGCGAGGAAGCCATCGAGATCAAGCCGGGCACGCAGCCCGGGACCGAGATCCGCCTACGAGGCAAGGGCGTGCCGCATCTCCGCCGGGCCGGCGTGCGCGGCGACCTCCACGTGCTCGTCGACGTCAAGGTCCCGACCCGGCTCACGAAGCGCCAGCGGGACCTGCTGGCCGAGTTCGCCGACGAGACGGGCGAGGCGTCCGACGGACGACCAGACCGGGGCATCTTCGACCGGGTCAAGGACGCCATCAGCTGAAGGCCGCGACCTGGCTCGAGCTCGCCGTCGACGCCGACACCGAGGCCGTGGAGGCGGTGGCCGAGATCCTCGCCCGTGTGGCGCCCGGTGGCGTGAGCGTCGAGCCGGCCTTCGACCTCGTCGACGAGGGCCTTGGAGCGCGCGTCGATGCCACGCGACCGGCGACCGTGCGAGCCTATCTGCCGGCCGCCGATCCGCTCGCCGTGGCCAGCGTCATCGAGCGGGTCGAGTCGGACCTCGGTCACCTGCAGGCGTTCGGGCTGCGGCCGATCGGCGAGCTGCGCACGCGAGAGCTGCGTGACGCCGACTGGGCGAATGCCTGGAAGGAGCACTTCCCGGTCATCCGCGTCGGGCGTCGCGTCGTCATCCGACCGACCTGGCGCCGGCATCGACGGTCGTCCGATGAGGTCGTCATCGCCCTCGATCCGGGCCAGGCTTTCGGCACCGGGCTCCACCCCACGACGCGGCTCTGCCTGGCTGCTGTCGAACGGCTCGCGGATGCTGGGCGCGTCGCCGGCGCGAGCGTGCTCGACGTCGGTTGCGGCTCGGGCATCCTGGCGGTGACCGCCGCGCGGTTCGGTGCGCGGCGCGTGCTCGGTCTCGACATCGATCCGCTGGCGGTCGAGGCGACCATCGGCAACGCGCGGCGCAACCACGTCGTTCGACGGGTGGCCGCCCGCGAAGGCTCGTTGCCGACCGATGACGGGCCGTTCGACGTCGTGCTCGCCAACCTCATCGCCGGCCTGCTCGTCCGGCTGGCGGCGGGCCTCTACGAGGCCACCCGACCGACCGGCCGCCTGGTGGCCGGCGGCATCTACCAGGACCGCGAGCCGGAGGTCCGGCAGGCCCTGGCCGCAGCCGGCTACCATCTCGTCGGCCGCCAGGCCGATGGCGAGTGGGTGGCGCTGGAGGCCGAGCGCATCGACTGACGGCCGGGCTCTGCTAGGGTGCGCCTGCCATGTCCGAGACCTGCCTCTTCTGCCGCATCGTGGCCGGTGACCTGCCGTCGACCCGCATCCACGACGACGACCTGGTCATCGCCTTCCATGACATCGCCCCACGGGCACCGACGCACGTCCTGATCGTGCCCCGACGGCACATCGCCTCGGCGCTCGAGCTGACGGAGGCCGATGGCCCCATGCTCGGCCGGACGTTCGCCGTGGCCGCCGCGCTCGCTCGCCAGGCCGGCGTCGCCGAGCGCGGCTATCGCCTCGTCAGCAACGTCGGCGAGTGGGGCGGGCAGTCGGTCGACCACCTCCACTGGCACCTCATGGGCGGCCGCTCGATGGCCTGGCCGCCGGGTTGACCTGGATCGACCGGCCGATCGCGCGACGGAGGGCGGCCTGGGTGCTCGCGACCGTCGCGGCGGCCGTCCTGCTGGGCGGCTGCGGTGGGGGCGTGACGCTCGGTGGCCTGGGCAGCGTCCCCGACGCCGAGACGCCACGACCGTCGGCCGGCGCGTCCGCGGCCGGCGCGCTGCGGCTGCTCACCGATGCCCTGGCCGTCGGCGGCTTCGAACTGGCCCCTGCCACGCGCGCCTGGCAGCCGGCCCAGCCGGCCAGCTTCGGCGACGTCCCACGCTCGGCCTTCCAGGTCCGCCTCGCGGATCCCGACGACGGTGTCGTCCTGGTCTACGAGTTCGGCACGGCGGAAGCGGCGGCGGCCGGTGCCGATGACCTGGCGGCCTACCTCTCGAGCGGACCGGGACGCATCAACTTCCCGGGCGATGCCACGTTCCACGTCGGCCAGGTCGGGCCGGCCGTGCTCATGACCTGGTTCGCGGCGTCAGCGGCGGGTGACGACGAAGCGGCCGCTGCGGCCTTCGACATCATGACCACCGTCGGCACGGAGCACGAGGTGCTGCGCTAGCCGTCGGTCGGTCGCTGGGCAGCAACGTCGCGGGGTGGCGCATCGGCGGCCACCCAGGCTTCCACGAGCGGGCGCCTGACCTTGAGCGTATGCGTGCGCGGGAAGTCGGCGTCGGGCCAGAGGCGCCAGGCGACGATGCGTTGGTGCATGCCCAGTCGCGCGTTAGCCACCCTGACACAGGCATCGATCCGCTCACGCAGCTCGGCGGCATCCTCCGCTGACCTGGCACGTGGTTCCGGGGCCGCGCCGGAGGTCGGCATGAGCGGTGCGTCGGGCGGCAGCACGACGGCCTCGATGCGACCGGGCGTCGTCTCCAGCACGACCGTATCGCGCAGGCCCGACTCACGCAGCACGTTCTCCATGTCCTCGGGGTAGACCTTCAAGCCGTTGGGCAAGGCGATCATGTTCTTGATCCGGCCCGACAGCACGAGACGGCCCTTGTCGTCCTCGTGGCCGATGTCGCCGGTGTGGAACCAGCCGTCGGCGTCGATGGCCGCAGCCGTCGCCTCGGGATCACGCCAGTAGCCCTGGAAGACCGTCGGGCCGGCGACGAGGACCTCGCCGGTCTGCGGGTCGATGCGCACGCGGACCGGGTCGACCGAGCGACCGACGACGCCCGGTGGGTGATCGTCCATCCGGTTGGCGACCGCGAATCCGCACTCCGTCGAGCCGAAGCCCTGGAGCACCACCACGCCAAGGTCCTCCCAGGCCTGCTGGAGGGCCGGCGGCAGGAAGGCGGCGGAACAGACGAACAGGCCAAGCTGGCCGCCGAGGCGCTCGTGCACGGTCCGGAAGAGCAGCCGGCGCGCCCGATACGGCAGCCGGCGCGCGATCGACCGCAGGCGCTCGAACTGCGCACTCCGGCCCGACTTGGCGACCTCGCGCTCGATCGACGACCAGAAGAGATCCAGGACCTGGGGCACGACGACCATCGTCGTCACCTCGTGAGCGCGGATGGCCTCGAAGATGACCCGCGGGTTGCGCGAGCGGAGGTACAGGATGGGCGCCCCGGCCAGCAGCGCGTAGCCCAGCTCGAGCTGCCCGAAGAGGTGCGACAGCGGCAGCAGTGAGACGATCCGGTGCTGGATCCGTGGCACGAGCTGGTCGGCCGCTTCGATGGTCGCGAGCAGGTTGCCGTGCGTGAGCATCGCGCCTTTCGGCGAGCCCGTCGTGCCGGACGTGAAGACGATCTCGAAGAGGGTCGCCCGGCCGGGCATCGGGATGGCGTCGAGCTGCGCCTGCCAGCCATCGGGCAGGGGACTGCCGCCGTCCGCGCCGGGCTCGGCGATGAGACTCGGGACCGTACGCACGATGAGCCCGTCGATCTCAAGCTCGCGTGGGTCGGGCGCGTCCCGTCCGACGCCGATGGCCAGGACGCGCGTGTCGGCGCGGGCCGCGATGCGTTCGATGACCTCGGGCGCCATGCGCAGGTCGAGGGGCACGATGACGACGCCCAGCCGGATCGCCCCGAACATGACGGCGGTCAGATCCGGTCCCGACGGGCACCACGTCAGCAGCCGGTCGCCGGGCCCCAGGCCGGCAGCCTGCAGCCGGGCGGCGGCCAGCCGCGACCGATACAGGAGCTCGGTCGCCGACCACTCCTGCTCGCGGCCGGCATCCGCCGCCAGGGACATGGCGATCTCGTCGGGTCGCCGCCGCGCCGCATCCTCGAGGATCGCGAGCAGCGAGGCGTAGGTGCGGGGATCCGGGAAGGTGATCGGCATCAGCGGCCCTCCTCAGCCCCGGTCGAGGTCGGCGAGGACGGGCGCCAGGTCCTCGATCGAGGCCTGCGTGATGGGATCGAGCACGAGCTGGACATGGGCGATGCCCTCGCGGCTGTAGGCGCGCAGCCCGTCCGCGATGACCTCGGCCGTGCCAGCCAGAGGCGGCAGTGCGGCCTGTGCTGGGTCGCTCGACGGCCGCCCCCGGCCACCGGGCAGGCGGACGAGGACGGCGACGGTGCGTTGGACGTCCGCCGGGTCGCGTCCGACCTCGTCGCAGGCCGCATCCACGAGCGCGCGGAGCGGTGCCACGCCGGCCGGCGAGTTGTGGGTGTCGGCATACCAGACGTTCCAACCGTCGACGTGCGGCATCGTGATGCGCAGCATGCGCGGCCCGATCGACCCGACCATGAGCGGCGGCCCGGACGGCCGCGGGCCACGCGGCAGCAGCTCGCAGTCGCGGGCCTGGTAGAAGCGGCCGTCGAAGTCGATGGCGCCCTCGCGGAGCAGCGTCCGGGTGATCGTGAAGGCCTCCTCGAAGCGCGAGATGCGCTGGTCGAACGGGAAGCCGAAGGCGCGATAGTCGGTCTCGTTCCAGCCCGCGCCGAGGCCGAGGATGAGCCGTCCGCCGCTGATCTCATCGACCGTCGCGGCCATCTTCGCCAGCATCGCCGGCTCGTGGAAGCTGGTGCAGGCCACCAGTGGCCCGAGCGTGATCCGGTCGGTCGCCTCGGCGAGGCCCGCCAGCGACGTCCAGACCTCCCAGGGGCCTCGGGCGCGGTCGTTCGGGCGGCGGTAGAGCAGGTGGTCGCCCAGCCAGAGGCTGTCGAAGCCGACCGACTGGGCAGCGCGAGCCATGTCCCGCAGCTCCGGCCAGCGCACCTCCCGCTCGACCTCCGGCAGCTGGACCCCGACCTTGAGTGGGCGCATCGCGCCATTCTGGGCCTCCGGATGCCCTGCGCGTGCAGCAGGACTGGGTTTGACCCGTCTGCGACCCTCGGCTAGACTCCGCGAGCCCTCGCGCCGGGCGCCCGATGAACGGGTCTCCGAGCGTGCACGACCGAACCGGACCAGCCGGCCCCGGCGGGACGTGACCAGGCGAAGTCCAAGCCGGCGGGGAGGTGTCCCAGGATTGGCTGAAGTCCGCGTCGGAGAGAACGAGTCCTTCGAGAGTGCGCTGCGACGCTTCAACAAGAAGATCCAGCAGAGCGGCATCCTCGCTGAGGCTCGTCGTCGCGAGCATTACGAGAAGCCGAGCGTCAAGCGCAAGCGCAAGGAAGCGAAGCGCAAGAAGGCCGCCCGCCAGGGCTAGGCGCGCGCCGATCCGGCCCCACCCAGGGCTCCGGACCGATCGACCGCCGGCCACCCCCGGGCGCCACGCCCGAGGAGCCATCCCGGTGACCCTCGCACAACAGATCCAGGCCTCGCTGACAGAGGCCATCCGCAGTCAGGACGCGCTCCGGCGCGACACGCTGCGCATGGTCTCGTCGGATGCCTACAACGCTGAGAAAGCCGCTCGCCGTCCGCTCACGGACGACGAGTACCTGGCCGTGCTCACGCGCGCGGTCAAGACGCGGCGCGAGTCCGTCGATGCCTACGACGCAGCGGGCCGGACCGACCTCGCGGACCGCGAGCGGGCGGAGATCGCCATCGTCAGCGAGTTCCTGCCGCAGCCGCTCTCCGAGGACGAGCTGCGCGTCATGGTCGCCGCCGCCGCCGACGAGGTCGGCGCGTCGTCGGCACGCGACCTGGGCCGGGTCATGAGCGCGCTCACGCCGCGCACCCGCGGCCGTGCCGACGGCAAGGTCGTGGCCGGCCTCGTGGCGCAAGAGCTGGCGCGCCGCGACGTCGCCGGCCACGAGCACGGGACGTGAGGCGATGCTGAACCCCGCGCTGAGCGACGCCGTCGCCTTCACGCGCCGCGATGCGCTTCGTCTGGCCATCGCGGCCGGCGCGCTGATCGTCGTCCTGACGGCCATCCTGGCCGTCGATCTGCTGCCCCAGGCCGCCTTCACCGGCGGCGTGGGTGACCTCGCCCCACAGGCGGTCTACGCGCCGCGGGCGACGACGTACACGAGCCTCATCGCGACCGAGGCCGCGCGCGACGAGGCGCGCCGCACGGTCGACTTCGTCTACGACTACTCGCCCGCCAGCGGTCAGCTTTCGTCGGCCCAGCAGCTCGCCGCCTTCGAACGGCTCGTCGCCCCGGTCGATGCCGCCTTCGGGGCCGTGCTCTCCGACGAGGCCCGCCTGGCGGCCCTGGCGACGGCCGTCGAGGGCTTGCCGTCGCCCGCCGTCGAGGCGCTCCAGGGCCTCGACATGGCCGGCTGGATCGCCCTTCGCCAGGAGCTCGCGACCGTCCTCGACGCCGCGCAGCGCCAGGAGGTGCGCGACACCGACCTGCCGGCCGCCCGCGCCGCGCTCGCGTCGCGCGTCTCGCTCGCCTTCCCGGAGCCGCAGCGGCTGCTCGGTGGCGCCATCCTCGAGCCGCTCCTCGTCGCCAATTCGAGCTACGACGCCGCCGCCACCGAGCAGGCCCGTGAGCAGGCCGCCGCGGCCATCGAGCCGGTCGTCATCGACATCAAGGTGGGCGAGCTCATCGTCCAGGCCGGCGCCCGGCTGACCGAGGGCGACCTGGAGCGCCTGGGCGCGATCGGCCTGCTCGACGCCGAGCCCGACCCGGCGCGCCTCGGTGGCTGGCTGCTGCTGGCCGGCCTGACGGTCGCCCTCTTCCTCGGCTGGGTGTGGCGCTTCCGGCCGATGTTCTGGCACCGCAACAACGTCCTGCTGCTGGTCAGCCTGTTCCTGATCGTCACGACCGTCGCCCTGCGAGCGACCTCGGACCGGCCGATCCTGCCGTTCTTCCTGCCCCTCGCCGCCGCGGCGCTGCTGACGGCCATCCTGCTCGATGCCGGTGCGGCGGTCGTGCTCTCGGCCATCATCGCGGTGCTCGCCTCGGTCGTCAGTGGACAGGTCGAGCTGGGCGTCTACGTGCTGCTCGGCTCGCTGGCCGGCGTGGTCGCTGTCCGCCGCGGCGAGCGGCTCCAGCAGTTCGTCCAGGCGGCAGGGTTGATGGCGCTCGTGAACGTCGCCGTCATCGCCATCTTCGGCCTGCTCGGCGAGCACGACCTGACCGGCACGCTGCAGCTCGTCGGCGCCGGTGTCGCGGCGGCCATCGGCGCTGCCGTGGTCGCGGTCGGCACGTTCGCGGTCCTGGGCAACGTCTTCGGCTTCACCACGTCGTTCCAGCTGCTCGAGCTGGCCAACCCGTCCCAACCGCTGCTCCGGCGCCTGCTGCTCGAGACGTCGGGCACGTATCACCACTCGCTCATGGTCGGCAACCTCGGCGAGCGGGCAGCCGAGGCGACCGGCGCCGATCCGCTGCTCGTCCGCGTGGCGGCCTACTACCACGACATCGGCAAGCTGGCCAACCCGACGGCGTTCATCGAGAACCAGGCCGGCGGTGACAACCTGCACGACGACCTCACGCCGCTCCAGTCGGCCGAGGTCCTCAAGGCACACGTCGCGGCAGGCATCGACCTGGCCTACGAGTACAAGCTCCCGAAGCCACTCATCGCGTTCATCCCCCAGCACCACGGCACGGCCGTCATCAGCTTCTTCTACGCCAAGGCACGTGACGAGGCGATCGCCGCGGCCGGCGCGCGGCCGGGCACGCCGGAGGCCGACGCCGCAGCCGCCAGCGTCGACGTCAAGCGGTACCGACACTCGGGCCCCAAGCCCCAGACGCGCGAGGCCGCCATCCTCATGCTCGCCGACGGCGTCGAGGCCTCGGTCCGGTCACTCACGTCGCAGGACGAGCCGGCCATCCGGGCGATGGTCGATCGCATCATCCACGAGCGCCTCGACGACGGCCAGTTCGACGAATGCGACCTGACGTTGCGTGACCTGGAGCGCATCCGTGAGGCGTTCGTGGCCCAGCTCCTGGGCATGTACCACCGTCGCATCGCCTATCCGCAGAGCACGATCGTGGACATCGAATCGCGACGCACCGCATCGGGTGGCGACGGGGCGTAGCTGCCCGGCGATCCATCCGAGCGAAGGTCGCGCCGCTACCATCGCCAGGTGCCGATCATCTACCTGACACCGTGGCGGATCGACGTCGCGGTGCGACCCGGCGTCCCGCGCGTGCTGCCCGCCCGGGCGGTCGCGCGGACGGTCGTCCAGGCCCTCGCGGCCGCGCACGCCCCGTCGCCTGCCTCCGTCGGGGTCATCCTTTCGGACGATGGCGAGCTGACGGCGCTCAATCGATCGGCGATGGCCAAAGACGGGCCGACCGACGTGCTCTCGTTCCCGCTCCTGCCGCCGGCCGACTTCCCGCCCCACGCGGGCCAGGATCCGGCGCTCCGTCGTCGCGAGCGACGGCCGGCATTCGTCCTGCCGCCCGGTCGCCGGCCGCACCTGGGCGAGATCGTCGTCTCGGTCGAGCGGTCGATCGAGCAGGCGGACAAGGGTCGTGGCGGGCAGACCGGCGACGTGCGCTGGTCGGCAGTCGAGGAGCTGCGCCTGCTGCTGACGCACGGCACGCTCCACCTCTGCGGTTGGGACCATCGGGCGCCCGACGAGGAGACCGCCATGCGCACGCTCGAACGCCGACTCCTGCGCGCATGACGCCCGAGGACGTCCCCGGCCCGCCCCGCTTGCTGGCCCTCGAGCCGATGGCCGCCGACCCCGAGGTCGGGCGCTGGCTGGCTGCCCTCGAGGACAGCCGGCGGGAGACGCTCCGTGAGCTCGACGGCGTGACCCCGGAGATGATCGACTGGCACCACGACGGCCCGCTCGAGAGCATCGGCACGCTGCTCTACCACATCGCGCTCATCGAGGCCGCCTGGCTGCTGGACGAGATCATGGACGGCCATCCCGGCCCGGACTGGCTGCCGGCGACGCTGCCCGTCGACGATCGGGACAGCGACGGGCGCCTCTCTCGGGTCGTCGGCGAGCCGCTCGCCGTGCACCTCGAGCGCCTGGCCGCCGTCCGCGGCCTGCTCGCCGAGTCCCTCGGCGTGATGACCGCATTCGACTACCACCGACCCCGACGCCTGGCCGACTACGATGCCGCGCCCGACTGGGTCGTCCACCACCTGCTCCAGCACGAGGCCGAGCATCGAGCGCACATCGCCCTGCTGCGCGACACGTTCCCCGGTCCCACAGCGGGCTGAAGGCCCGCGTCGGTCGCCACCGGCTTCGCGCTCCTGGACTGCCCTGACCGGCCGTCGTCCGACGCTGCTACCATCGCCGCGGGCCCCCCGCGACAACGGGTTCGGGCCCTGTCAGCGTGCGCGGAGGCAGGGTGAAGATCGTCGTCGGCTTGGGCAATCCGGGCAGCCGCTATGCCAGGACGCGCCACAACGTCGGCTGGATGGTGCTCGACCGGTTGGCCGACCGAGCCGGCTGGGGACGAGGCAAGGATCGCGACGCATCGCGGGTCGTCTGGGGTCGCTTCGAGGGCCTCGACCTCGAGCTCGTCAAGCCGCAGACGTACATGAACGAGTCCGGCCTCGCCGTGCGCAAGGTCCTGGCTCGCGAGCACGCGCCGCTCGACGAGCTGCTCGTCGTCGCCGACGACTTCGCCCTCCCGTTCGGGCGCCTGCGCATCCGCGCGGCCGGCAGTGCCGGTGGCCATAACGGCCTGCGCTCGATCATCGGCGAGCTCGACAGTCAGGCGTTCGCCAGGCTGCGGGTCGGCATCGGCGAGCCGGACCGGACCGCCACGGACCATGTCCTGAGCACCTTCCATGCCGACGAGCTTGCCGATCTCGATCGCCTCATCGATGCGGCCGCGGATGCCGTCATGGACTGGGGGCGGGACGGCGCCTCGCGGGCCGCCAACCGCTGGAACGACTGGCTGCTCCATCCCCCGCCCGACGAGCCGGCCGATGACGGTCAGGGATCCGGGGACGCCCCGACCGCCGGTGCGACGACCGGGCCCGGCGACCCGGCCACGGCCGAGGGCGTGGTCGGGACCGACGGCATCAAACGCACGAAGACCGGCTGGCGCAAGCTGCTGCCCGAACCGACGCCGGACGCCGAGCGGCGCCGGCGATGACCGAAAGATCGGTGCCCATGCGGGGCCGGCGCGGTCGCGAGCGACGGCCGGCGCCGACGCCAGGCAGGAACGCGGCGCGACCGGCGTCAGGGCCGGAGCGTCGTCACCAGGCCGACCTGACCGCGCTGCCGCCGCTGCTGGCGGCGACCGGCCAGCTCGAGGCCCTCGCCGAGCGGCTTGGGACGCCGGCCGGCGGCGTCGGTCGTGACCGTCGTCACGTGACGTTCGGCGGCATGCCGCATGGCGCCAAGACCTTCCTGGCCGCGGCCGTCGCCGTCGCCACCGGGGAGCGGCTGGTCTGGATCGCTCGCGACGCCGAGATCGCGGATCGCGTGGCGGAGGAGCTTGCCACGTGGGCCGGATCGACTGCCGTCGTGACACTCGAAGCACGCACGGCGCTGGCGTACGAACGCTCCGAGCTCGTGCGAGACGAGACGGCGGCGAGGGTCGCCACGCTGAGCGCCTGGCAACGCGGAGACGCGCGCATCCTGGTCGCCGGCGTCCAGGCCCTCGTCCAGCGGACGTTGCCGCCCGACGACCTGGGCGGAGAACCGCTGGTCGTGGCGCCCCGCATGCGCCAGCCTCAGGACGCGCTGCTCAAGCGGCTCGTGGACATGGGCTACGAGGCGGTGCCGGAGGTGGCAGGTCGCGGCGAGTTCTCGCGTCGCGGGGGCATCGTCGACTGCTTTCCTCCGGGCCAGCCGCTGCCCGTCCGCCTGGAGTGGTTCGGCGACGAGGTCGAGTCACTGCGGGCGTTCGATCCGACCGACCAGCGGGGTGTCGGGCCGCTGCCGGCGGTGACCATCGCGCCGGCCGGCGAGTTCCGCCTGCCGACGACGCCCGACGAGCGGCGCCGGTCGATCGACGAACGCCTCGGGCGCATCGCGTCGCGGCTGCCGGAGCGCCTGGCGGCCGATCGGGACCGGCTCATCGAGACCGGCGCCCTGGGCGACGCAGCGGAGGTCTGGAGCGGCGTCCTGGCGCCGGCATCGGGCGTCGACCACATCGCCGGCGCCATCCTCGTGATCGACGAACCCGACGAGGTCGCGGCTGCCTTCGACGCGCTCCAGGCACAGGCCACCGAGCGCGCCGGCGAGCTCGAGTCGGCCGCCGAGCTGGCCAAGGGCTGGCCCGTGGCCTACCTCGGGCAACGCGACTGGAAGGCCGTGCTGCACGCGCAGCGCACGCTCTCGCTGAGCTGGCAGACGGACATCGAGGGTGCACCCCCGGGCGGCAACCCATTCGGCTGGCACGAGCCGGCCATGCCGCCGGCGGCCATCGGTCGCCTCGCCGCGACCGTGACGCGCTGGCAGGCTGATGGCGCCCGGGTCGTCCTGGCTTCCGATCAGTCGGCGCGCCTCGAGGAGCTGCTCGCCGAGGCCGACATCGTGGCCGCCCCGGTCACGGCACTCGACCAGCCGCCCGAGCCGGGCGGTGTCGCCCTGGTCACCCGGAGCCTCAACGGCGGCTTCGCCGGCGGGCCGGACGGGCTGATGCTGGTCACCGATCGGGAGCTCTTCGGCACGGTCCGCGTGCGCCGCCCCCGCGCACTCCGGCGCATCGTGCCGCGCGACCTGCTCGAGCGCCTCCAGCCCGGCGATCCCGTCGTCCATGTCGATCACGGCGTCGCGCGCTACGGCGGCCTGGTGCGTCGGTCGGCGGGCGGACCGGGGGCCGAGGAGCGCGACTACGTCGAGCTCCATTTCGCGGGCGCCGACCGGATGTGGGTGCCGGTCGAGCAGATCGACCGCGTCAGCCGTTACGCAGGAGCGGAGTCGGCGCCGCTCTCACGCCTCGGTGGCGGCGAGTGGACGAGGACGCGCGGTCGCGTGCGCCGGGCGGTCACGGACCTCGCCCGGGACCTCGTCGCGCTGTATGCCAAGCGAGCCGCCGTGCGCGGCCGCTCCTTCGGGCCGGACACGCCCTGGCAGGCGGAGCTCGAGGCCGGCTTCCCGTACGAGGAGACGCCCGACCAGACACGCTCGATCGGCGAGGTCAAGGCCGACATGCAGCGCGAGCGGCCCATGGATCGCCTCGTGGTCGGCGACGTCGGCTACGGCAAGACGGAGGTCGCCCTGCGAGCCGCCTTCAAGGCCATCGCCGACGGCACGCAGGTCGCCGTGCTCGTGCCCACCACCATCCTTGCCACCCAGCATCTCGAGACGTTCCGCGCGCGCCTGGCGGCCTACCCGCTGACCGTGCGCATGCTCAGCCGTTTCGTGCCCCCGGCCGAGCAGGCGACCACCATCGCGGGCCTGGCCGACGGCTCCGTCGACCTTGTCG
>DATBSD010000121.1:0-50705 GCA_036559965.1 Candidatus Limnocylindrales bacterium | reverse complement strand
TCTCGATCGCGCCGGCGTCGAGTCGCGCGTCGGTCATGAAGGCACACACGTTCACGCCTGGCTGGGGACGATCGAGACCTGGGGTCTCATGGTCCACCGTCGCGAGCTGCCGTTGAACCTCGTGGGCGAGCTGGCGGGCGCGGCGATCATGCGCTCCTGGCAGACGCTGCGTGGCTATGTCGCCGACGTCCGGCGCGACTCTGGCGGCATCACGACACACGCATGGTTCGAGTGGCTGGCCGCACAGCTGGCGGACCGGCCGACTGCCGTCGCGGCGTCACGAGTCGGTTTCGATTGACATCGGCGACCGAGGATCAGTTGGTGTGATGGCACTTCCGATAATGGAAGTTATGTAACATTGCCGACGAGCGGCCCGAAGACAGGTAGGAACTCGCGTAGAAGAGCGTCAGCTGGTCGGTGGGACGGGCTTGCCAGGGAACAGGTGCCTGAACTGATTCGCGTACTGACGTCTGCCCACGAGGAGCCAGAGCACCTTCACGGAGACGGGCAGGCCGGCGTAGAACTGTTTGCGGTCCGCGGGCGTGGAGGTCGCGAGCAGCATCCCGAGTTGTGGCAGAAGGCGGCTCTTCGGGATCGCGTTGGCGCTGTGGTCGCCCATCGCCGTCCACTCCTCCGTGGTGACCACCCGCTCCGCGACCGGGACGACCTCCACCACTTCCCGGCGCAGGTGCACCTTCAGCACACCGAGCATCCGCTCGTAGGCGTCGGCCAGCTGTTCGCCGAGCGCTGGCTCGGCCGACGAGCGCCATCGGGTGAGAAGCGGACCTGCCTCCTCGAGCAGCTCGGCGACCTGTGCGTGCTGCGCGCGCATCTGGCCGACGTGGAGCGCGCAGGCGGGAGCGCGCTGCTCGAGCTTGTCCCACAGGAACTCGTCTTCGCTCTCGTGATGCGTGTGCAGCGTCGCGTCGAGATCGGCGAGCCACTGCCCGACGAACTCGCTGCGCACCATGTCACCGGGGGGAATGCCGCGCACCAGTCCAGGCGCCACTTCGTATCCCCACAGGAACGCGTTGTGCAGGATGCGCATGTCGCCGCCGTTGCACAGCTTCGGCCCGTCAGGAATGGGTGGAGCGGTCTCACCGGGCAGGGAGACGTACTCCATGGTCATGAATGGGCCTCCTGGGGCGGGATAGCTGGTCGACAAGTCTATTCCACGACTGTCACCCCGACGCGACCACCAAGCTCCCCAGGCTGGCGCTCGTGTGGGCCGACGTCACTCCCCCGCGTTGCCGAAGGTCGCTCGGCCGACAGGTCGGTAGGTCTGGACCATCACGCCGGACGGCGTGGATCGCGATTCGACCAGCTCCAGGTGGTGCGTCTGGCCGCGCTCCGGGAACAACCGCAGCCCATCGCCGACGATGACCGGGTAGATCCGCAGGTTGAGCTCGTCGACGAGGTCGCGCTCGAGCAGCCACCGGAGCAGGACGCCGCTGCCATGGACTTGGAGCTCGCGCCCGGGCGTCGCCTTGAGCTCGCGGACCGCCGCTTCGATGTCGCCGTCGATGAAGTGGGTGTTCTGCCAGGTTGGATCCGTGAGGGTGGTCGAGGGCACGTACTTGGGCAAGACGTTGATGCCGTGGGAGACCGGATCGCCGCTGTCGTGATGCGGCCAGTACGGCTCCCAGATCTCCCATGTCTTGCGTCCCAGGAGCAGCGCATCCGCGCGCTCGAACCACGACGTGAGGAAGGGCCACATCTCCGGGTCAGCGTGCGCCGCCGTCCATCCGCCGCGGTCGAATCCGCCACGTCGGTCCTCATCGGGGCCCCCTGGGCCCTGGTACACGCCGTCCACGGTCAGCATCATCGTTGCGGTTAGCTTCATGGTCATCGCACCTTCGCATCGGGCTCCGCGTCGTTGCCACCGTAGTCGTTCGATGCGCGTTCCGCCGTTTCAAGGGCGTTGAACCCGTGGCGAGGGACAGGCCGTCACATCGCATCGGCCCGGCCGTCTCAGTGAGCGACGCCGCCGCTCGGTGGTTGGGACGGGCCTTACGTCCTCACCAAACGCTGCAGACGCGAGTCTCGGCAGCCTAGGCGTTCGAGAAGTCGAATGTCGACGGGATGACTTGGGGCGGTGTCCCGACGGCGATCACGATCACCCTCATGTCGGTGAGCTCGATGGCACGAGGATCACCCTCGTAGCGCTGACCGTCGATGTAGACGGCGATCGGCGTCGGGTCGCAGTGCTCCCCGACGCACGTCTCGCTGAGGTCGACGCCCCATTCGACGAAGAACTGGCCGAGGGTGTGGGGCTCCGTCTCTTGTGATTCGGTATGGATGACCCCCGTCTCGTCGTGGGTGTGGAGCGGCGAGATGCACGGCTGGGCGCACATCTCGATGCCGCCGTAGGAGACCGGGTCGTCGAACGTGCGAACCTCGGGGTCCTGCGTGTTGATGCCGATCCCCGCCGGGACCAGGATCGGCTCGCCGTCGACGAACACGTCCAGATGGGCGTGGACGTGGTTGACCAGGTATTCCTTCGGCCAGGGCTCGAGCCCGGCCTCGACCGTGCGCTCGAGCGGATCAGGCGGTGCGGGCCAGAGCAGCTCCGGTCGAGCGACGGCCGACGCCGACGCGTCGCTCGGACTCGATGGCGCAACGGATCCGCCTGCTCCGCCGCACGCGGTGACGACGAGCACGATGGCGGCGAGCGCGAACGATCGCGACCGGGGCAGCGGCAGTCGCATGACGGTCCCTCCGAGCAGTCCTTGCGTTCGAGTCACCTTACGGGGCCTGGCAAGGACCTCACGCGAGCCGCTTCTCCATGCACAGGGTCAGCGGGTCGTCGTGGTACGGCCCGAAGGGCGGGATGGCGACGAAGCCGGCGCGCTCGTACAGTCGCAACGCCTCCGGCGAGCGGACGCCTGTCTCGAGGCGCAGGAGCCGATAGCCGCGCCGACGGGCGTGATCCTCGACGTGATCGAGCATGCGCCGCCCGAGGCCCAGCCCGCGAGATGCCGGACGAGCGTAGAGCCGTTTGATCTCGCCGTAGTCGTCGCCCACGAACAGGAGGCCGCCGCAGCCCGTTGGCCGGCCGTCGACGCGGAGGACGAAGAAGTCCACCCCTTCCGCGACGAGGCGATCGACGCTCAGGCCGTGCCGGCTCTCGTCCGGGTAGAGGCTCGCCAACTCCGCTTCGAGCTCGAGCACGAGTGCGGCCGCCGCGGCGGAGTCGGGGCGCTCGGCCCGGATCGTCACACCTGCGCCAGGTTCACTGCTCATGGCGCGGCGAAGCGATCGGTCGCCGCCAGTAGCGCGTCCGTGAAGGCCGGGACGTCGCCGGTGTGGCCGGCTTCGTCGATGAGGAGGAGCTCGCTGTCTGGCCATGCCGCAGCGAGGAGCCATGGCGTGCCTAGCAGGTTGCCCAGATCGAGGCTGCCTTGAACGACGACGCCCGGGATGCCGGCCAGGCGCCCAGCATCGCGCAGGAGGATCCCCTCCCCGAGCCACGAGCCGTGGCTCCAGTAGTGGGTGACGATCCGCGCGAAGGCCATCCGGAAGGTGCTGTCGTCGTATCGCTCGAGCGGTGGCGCCTCCGGGAGCAGGGCGTCCTCCCAGTCGCACCAGTCGCGCGCGGCCTGATGGCGGACGGCGGGATCCGGGTCGGCCAGTCGCCGGGCGTAGGCGGCGGCCAGGTCGCCGTCGCGCTCCGCTTCGGGCAGACCGGCCACGAAGCGAGCCCAGGCATCGGGGAAGAGGACGCCGAGCCCGCGGGTGAGCAGGTCCGTCTCGGCTCGCCGGCCCGTGCCGACCGAGAGCAGGACCATCTCGGACACCCGGGCCGGGTGGCGCTCGGCGTAGGCGATCGCGAGCACGGAGCCCCACGAGCCGCCCCACACGAGCCACTGCTCGATGCCCAGGTGCCGTCGCAGGCGCTCGATGTCGGCGATGAGGTGGTCGGTCGTGTTGGTCGCCAGGTCGGTCGTCGAATCGCTGGCATGTGGCGTGCTGCGGCCGCACTGCCGCTGGTCGAACAGGACGATCCGGTATCGCGCGGGGTCGAACCAGCGTCGCATGCCCGGCCCGCAGCCGGATCCGGGACCGCCATGGAGGACGAGCGCCGGCTTGCCGGCAGGTTCGCCGCAGGCCTCCCAGTAGATCCGGTTGCCATCGCCGACATCGAGCAGGCCGTGGTCGTACGGCTCGATCGGTGGATAGCGCTCGCGCATGTCGGCCTCCTCGACGCGGACCCCTACCCTACCGAGGACGCCGACGTTCGTCAGTCCGCTGGCACAAGCCGTGCTGTTCCAGCCGTGGCACGATGGCGGCGATGACCAACGACCAGCCGGCGCCGACCCGCATACCCGCCGTCTACCTCGGCCATGGCGCCCCACCGCTGCTCGAGGACGAAGCCTGGATGCGCGAGCTCGGGGACTGGGCGGCCTCGATGCCACGGCCGAGGCAGATCCTCATCGTCAGTGCGCACTGGCAGACGGCGCCCATGGCCATCAGCGCGACCACGCCGGTGCCGCTGGTCTACGACTTCTACGGCTTCCCCGAGCACTACTACCGGCTGACCTACGACGCACCCGGCGCTCCGGGGCTGGCCGAGACCGTCCGCGCCCTGATGCCGGCCGCGGAGCCGGTCATCGAACGGCCGACGCGCGGCCTCGATCACGGTGCCTGGGTGCCGCTCAAGGCGATGTACCCCGATGCCAGCATCCCGGTCCTCCAGCTCTCGATGCCCGATCTCGACCCCGAGCACCTGTTCGCGGTCGGGCGTCGCCTGGCGCCGCTGCGTGACGAGGGCGTGCTCATCGTCGGAAGCGGCTTCCTGACCCATGGCCTGCCCTTCATCCACGAGTACTTCCTGGGCAAGCCCGGCGCGCCGCAGTGGTCGATCGACTTCGATCAGTGGGCGACCGAGGCGCTCGATCGCGGCGACGTCGACAGCCTGTTCGACTTCCGTACGAAGGCACCGGGCATGCCCTACGCGCACCCGACCGTCGAGCACTTCGCGCCGCTCTTCGTGACGCTCGGCGCGGTGGCTCGTCCGGACGATGCCCCGAGCTACGCCATCGAGGGCTACGCCTATGGGCTCTCGAAGCGCTCCTTCGAGGCGCGCTGAGCGCCGACCGTCAGATCGCTGGTCGCTGCCAGCCACCGGAGGCGGCTTCGATGACCGCCAGCGTGGCCAGGACGCGGTCCTCGCGCCATGGTCCGGCGGCGGCCTGGACGCCGATGGGCAGCCCGCCCGGTGCGGTGCCGCCCCGAACGACCCCGGCCGGCCAGCCGGTCAGGTTGTACGGTTCGCAGTAGCTGTCGCCATATTCGTCACCGCTCCCCTCCCCGTGTGGAAAGGCGGGCCTCGGGGCGGCCGGCGAGACGATGACATCGGTCGTGCCGAGATAGGCGGTCATGAGCCCGCGCAGCTCGTCGATACGCTCGAGCAGCCGCGTCAGCTCGGAGGCGGCGATCTCGGTCGTCTCGGTCAGCCACGGATAGCTGTCGTCGATCGGCGTGCCGGCCCGCTCGATGAGCCGGCGCAACCAGGCGTGGCCGTCGGCCTGGGCGACCGTCCACCAGATCTCGCTCAGCTCCGCGACCCCTTCCGGCCGACGCTCCTCGACGCTCGCACCGGCATCGGTCAAGGCCAGCCCGGCCTCGCGGACCGCGGCGATCGTCTCCGGGGTCGGTGTCTCGACGCCGTTGTCGGTCACGAGGGCGACCCGGAGTCCCGTCAGGTCGACGGCAGCCGGGTCGCCGAGCGCGATCGGTTGGACATGTGGATCGCGACCGTCCGGCCCGGCGATGAGGCGCAGGACGAGGTCGAGGTCGGCGACGGAGCGCGCGATGGGGCCGAGCTGTGTCCATGATCCGACGATGCCATGGAACGACGGCCAGTGGCCCGAGCGCGAGACGCGGCCCTGTGTCGGCTTGATGCCGGCCACGCCGCAGTAGTGGGACGGCAGCCGGATGCTGTCGGCGGTGTCGCTGCCGACGTCGAAGGGCGACCCGCCGGCGGCCACGATGGCCGCGGAGCCGCCGCTCGAGCCGCCCGGGGAGCGACCGAGGTCGTAGGGGTTGCTCGTCGCGCCGAACAGCCGATTGGTCGTCTCGTTCGACCACGTGAACTCGGGCGTGTTCGTCTTGCCTATCAGGACGGCTCCTGCGGCCCGCAGCCGGGCGACGACGGTGGCGTCAGTGGCCGGCACACGCTCGCGCCAGCCGACCGTGCCCGCGGTCGTCCGCACACCGGCCGTGTCGTACGAGTCCTTGATCGTGAACGGCACGCCGTGGAGCGGCCCGACCGTGCGGCCGGCCGCCAGCTCGGCATCTGCCAGCTCGGCCGACTCGATGGCGCCATCGGCCAGCTGTACGACCGCGTTGATCCGGGGGTTGACGTCGGCGATGCGGGTCAGGCACGCCGCGGTGGCATCGCGGGCCGAAACGTGGCGCTCGCCGATGGCGGTCGCCAGCTGGCTGGTCGTGGCCTCATGCAGCGGACCGTCGATCATGACCGCCAGCCTAGCGCTCGCGAGCGTCGGGCATCATGGCGTCGATGAGCGATGCGAGATCCTCGGGCAAGGGCGAGGCGGGCACCGTGCGCGTGCGGCGGATCCATTCCAACGAGGCCGCGCTGCTCCGTGCGCTCCGTCTGCGGGCGCTCGCCGAGTCACCCGAGGCGTTCGGCGAGACGATGGCCGAGGCCGAGACGCGCGACGAGGCCGAGTATGCCGCGCGGGCGCGGGCGGGCAGCCGGGGCGACCGTCGGGCGTGGTTCGTGGCCGAGCTGTCGGGCGGTCGTGAGCCCGTCGGTCTTGCCCTCGGCCGTCGTCGTCCACCGGCGGACTGCATGATCTTCTCGGTCTGGGTCGCGGATGAGGCGCGCGGTCGAGGCATCGGGCGGGCCCTCGTGCATGCGATCGTCGACTGGGCGCGGGCGTGGGGCGCGGAAACGATCGTGCTCTGGGTCTTCCGCGCGAACGTCGGCGCCATCGCTTTCTACGAGCGGCTCGGCTTCGTGCTCGATGACGCCGGGCCGGATGCCGATCTCGGCTCGCCTCACGGCGCCGTCGCCATGCACCTCGCGGTGCGGGCCACCGACTAGCGCGGGACGAGGACGGCGCCGGCCACGAACGAGAACGCGAGGACGAGGATGATGATGATCATCAGGATCCGCACCGGGCGGCTCTGGGTGTTCATCGGTAGTTCTGGAACTGGAGCGGTACCGGGTACCCCTCCCCCTCTTCACGCAGGCGGGCGATGACCTTCTGGAGGTCGTCCTTGCTCTTCGAGCTGACACGCACGGCGTCGCCCTGGATCTGGGCGTGGCACTTGGGGAAGTCATCGCGGATGAGCTTGCTGATCTTCTTGGCCAGGTCCTCGGGCAGGCCGCGGCGGAGCTTGATGGCTTGGCGGACCTTGCTGCCGCCGGCCGGCTGGACGGTGCCCCAGTCGAAGATCTTGAGCGACAGACCGCGCCGGATGGCCTTCGACTCGAGGAGGTCCTTGACTGCGGCCGCCCGGTACTCGTCGTCGGTCACGAGCGTGATCTCATCCTTGCCGAGCTCGAGGTCGACCGTCACGTTCTTGAAGTCATAGCGGGTCGCCACTTCGCGCCGGACCTGATCGAGAGCGTTGACCAGCTCCTGACGATCGAAGTCGCTGACGACATCGAAGGACACCGTTCCTGCCACGTTACCTCCCTGTCATGCCGCGGCCGGGTCACCAGCCGGATGGACGGTCGAGTCGCTGCCCACGACACGGGCCAGCGCCCACGCACGCGCACGGCGGATCCGCCGTTCGTCGTCGAGTTCGAGTGCCAGCATGCCACGGATGCGCTGTCGGTCGGCTGTCCGCCGCGTGGTCCAGGCGCCGTGGAAGGCGACGAGCACGGCATCGCCGGCCAGCCAGATGCGCTCGGCATCTGCCTCCGTGTGGGCGGTCGCGGCGGCGATGCCGTTGCACCATGCGCGCAGCTCGGTCGAGCCCGTGATGGCGGCCTCGAACGGGTCGGGACGGATCTCGGCGTCGTCGCTGAAGCACTCCAGCATGGCATCCACGTCGCGGCGCTCCCAGGCGCGCTTGAGTCGAGCCACGAGATCCTGCGCGTCGCCGTGGCTGAAGGTGGCCATCGCCCGATTCTAGCCCGCGATGGCCGTCCGCCCCGTCCCGTCCGTGGCGAGCCGCTCGACGAGGCGCTCGGCGATGACGTACGACCGCCCGCCGCCCATGACGAGCACGACGTCGCCCGGCTGCACGAGCGTGGCCAGCGTGTCGGCGGTCTGCTCGACCGAGCCCGGTGCCAGGGCTGGTGATGCGGCACGAGCCGAGATAGCACTGGCCAGCGCCTCGGCCGACGTCACCGTCCGGTCCGTGTCGCGGCCGGCCCAGATGTCGGCGATGACCGCCCGGTCGGCAGTCGCGAGCACCTCCGCGAAGGCGTCCAGCATGGCCGCCGTGCGATGGAACGTGAGCGGCTCGTAGACGGCCCACAGCGGCCGACCGGGGTGGCGGGCACGAACAGCCGCCATCGTGCTCCGGATGGCGGCTGGGTGGTGGCCGTAGTCGTCGTAGACGAGCACGCCGCCGGGCTCGCCCTTCTGCTCCAGGCGTCGGCCGACACCGGGGAAGCCGGCCAGGCCGCCGGTGATGGCCGACCCCTCGAGGCCGAGCAGCGCGGCGGCAGCGGCCACGCACAGGCCATCGGCAGCGTTATGACGTCCATCGAGCGTGACGTCGACGGACAACGGCCCGGTGAGCGTTCCGCCCAGCTCGAGGCGGCCGCCGCCGACACCGGGCGCCGCCGTCCAGCGACCGGTGACATCCAGGGCATCGGTCGTCGCGTCGGGCTCGAGCGCCACGCGCACGATGCGCCCTGGCCAGTCATCGAGGCGGGCGGCGATCGCCGCCGCGCCGGGATCACCCACGTTGACGACCAGCGTCGGCCGGTCGGCCTGGTCCGGCATGGCCCGGATCCAGCCTTCGAAGGCGTCCAGGACCGCGGCATCGTCGACGAACACGTCGGGGTGGTCCCACTCGGCGTTGAGCAGCACGGCCAGCGCCGGCCGATAGGCATCGAAGTTGCCGGCGTACTCGTCGGCCTCGACCACGCACAGGTCGCCTCGGCCGATGCGAGCCGTCGACGGTGCCTCACTGTCGGTGCCGGGCAGCAGCGCGCCCACGAACCCGCTCGGATCCCGGCCGGCCGCCGCCAGCACGTGCAGCAGCCAGCCGGTCGAGGTCGACTTGCCATGCGTGCCCGCGACCGCGATGAGCGCCTGACCGTTGGTCGCCGCTGCGTCGGCGACGAGCTGCTGCCACGGTTCGAGCGGGATGCCCGCCGAGCGAGCAGCAACCAGCTCGGGGTGGTCGGGCGCGATGGCCGTCAGCGCCTTCGTGACCGCGAGGCGGTCCACGCGCCGACCGGTCCCATCCGTGAGATGTCCGGCGTCGTGGCGGGTGGCCACCTCGATGTCGTGGGCCGCCAGGGCCGCGCTGTAGGGCGATGGGGCACCGGGGTCGCAGCCGTCCACCTGACCACCGACGGCGGCAGCCAGGATGGCCGCCGCCGAGGCGCCGGCGCCGGCGATGCCGACCACGTGGATGCGCTCGCCCGCGATGATCGGCCGGGCCGGCCGGGCCGGCGCCAGTCCGGCTCCGACGTCGGCCGCGGCGCGCGTCACGACGCCCGCGTCATCGGGCGCTGGGCTCGAGTCGCTCGAGCAGGAGGTCGAGCGCCGCCGCCGCGCTGGCGACCTTGTTGGCGTGCCGGTCGCCCGTCCACGTGTAGCGCTGGACGGCGTGGCCATCGGCGTCGGCGATGGCGACATACGTCAGCCCGACAGGCTTGTCGGTCGAGCCGCCGTCGGGCCCGGCGATGCCGGTCACGGCGACCGCGACATCCGCGGACAGCGCGCTTCGCGCCCCTTCCGCCATCGCCACCGCCGTCTGGGCGGAGACGGCGCCGTGTGCGGTCAGCGTGGCGGCTGGGACAGCCAGCCGTGCCTGCTTGACCTCGTCGGCGTACGCGATGATGCCGCCGCGGAAGACGTCACTCGAGCCGGGTACCTCCGTCAACAGGTGGCCGACCAACCCGCCCGTGCACGACTCCGCCGTGGCCAGGCTGCGCGCGCCACGGCGAGCTGCCGCGAGGACGTGCTCGGCGCGTGCCACGAGGCCCGGATCCTCGTCCATCGCGATCAGTTCGTGCGCCCGGTCTTCTCCGGCTCGGCGGGCGGGGCGAACAGCCACGTCTCTGGCTGGCCGGCCCGACCCAGCGCGCCGAGGCGGGTGCCATTGACCGTGAAATAGGTCGCGCCCGAGTTGCCCGTCCGGACCTCGATGCTCTCCTGGCCGGTGAACTCGACCGACTTGCCAGGCTGGATGACGCGGCCGCCCTCGTAGCCGGGCGCCAGCTCCCCGTCGACCCAGACCTTCAGCCAGGCACGGGCGTCGCGCACGCGGATGATCAGGGCGACGCCCGTGTAGGCGACAGTCACGCGGCGCATCTCGGACGTCGTCTTGTCCGCCGCGCCGCTGGCGCTGATCGACAGGTCCCAGGTGCCAGGTGCCAGCTGATAGGCGTCCGAGAAGGCGCCGCCGCCTTCCTCCACCGGCATCTCCTGGGGCTCCGGATCGGCGGGCGCCTGTGCCGGCGGCTCGCCTTCCGGCGCAGGGCCGACGTAGGTCGCGGTGACGACGACGCGCTGGCCCGTGGTCGTGCCGCTCACGGGGATGGCACCGTTCGTGAACGAGGTGCCATCGTTGGGGCTCGTGACGGTCAGCGTCGGCGCCTCGGGGCCGGCCGCCACGGGCACCGTGACGATGAGCTTGATGGCCTCCGAGTCCTTGCCCGTCTCCGGGTCGGTGGCCGTGATCGTGAAGTCGTTGCGGCCCTTCTTGAGCGGCACGACCTGCTGCCAGTCGCCGCTCGCGTCGGCGGTCACGCGATAGGTCTCCTGGCCGATGGCTTCGACGGCCACGGTCGATCCGGCCGACGCCGTGCCGTCGAGCGTCGTCGAGTCCGCGTCGGGCGCCGTCTCGCTGACCGCTGCCTGCGCCACGGTCAGGCCAGGTGGCTGCGCGAAGCGGAAGAGCTGGAGGCCGATGTAGCCTGCGAACGCGAGCACGACGAGCGTCAGGACGGCAGCCACGAGGAGCCCGCGGCTGAACGTGAAGCCGTTGCGCGGCGCCTCGAGAGGCCGAGGCGCGATGATGGTCGGCTCGTTGCGCCTGGCCTCGCCCGTCTCGGCCTTCCATCGGCCGAGCACGAGCTCCGGGTCGAGGCCGAGGTAGAGCGCGTAGTTGCGCAGGAAGCCCTTCGTGTAGACCGCACCTGGCAGCGCCTTGAAGTCGCTCTCCTCGAGCGCCTCCAGGAAGCGTGCCCGGATCTTCGTGTCCCGCTCCGCGCGGTGGAGGTCGACGCCCTTGCGCTCTCGCGCGGCGTGGAGGATGGCTCCCAGGCGGATGCTGCTCTCGGGCAGCGGGGCGACGACCGCGGCGCTTTCGAGGTCGCGCTCCTGGCGTGCCGCGAGGCGGCGCTCGCTCGGGCGAGCCTGGTCGCGGGCGGTCATGGTCGGGTCACGCGGATAAGGAACCCCGGTGCGATACAAGCGACGCGGTCGGCCCGCGCGCGCCTAGGATACGCGCTCTCGCCGCCGGCGCCCCTCAGCAGGAAGGCCTAGGGGTGCATCGACGCACCGCTGCCCCGTCGTTCAGTAGCCCGGATCGTCCATGTCATCGACGCTCCGGATCCAGTTCTCCGGCCCGTAGATCTGGCGTGGCACGGCCGGATTGCGCGGATCCTGGGGACCGACGATACCGACCCGTTCCAGCTCGTCCATGATCCGGCTGGCGCGGTTGAAGCCGACCTTGAGCTTCGTCTGAAGCATCGACGTGCTGGCCTTGCCGCTGGCGAGCACGAGCTCGGCGGCGCGCGGGGTCATGTCGTCTTCCGCGATCTGGGCCAGCCAGCCGAATTGGCCGCCGTTGGCGCCGTCGCCGTCGCTGAAGGCGACCACCAGCGGGTCGTACTCGGGCTCGGGCGACTGCTCGCGCCAGTGTGCGGTCACGGCGTTGACCTCGGCGTCGGAGACGAAGACGCCCTGGAGACGCACCGGTCGCGGCAGATCCGCCGGCTGGAAGAGCATGTCGCCGCGACCGATGAGGTCCTCGGCACCAGGTTGGTCGAGGACGGTCCGGCTGTCGATGTTCGAGGCCATCGCGAACGCGATGCGGCTGGGCACGTTGGCCTTGATGAGGCCGGTCACGACGTTGACGCTCGGCCGCTGCGTGGCAAGCACGAGGTGGATGCCCACCGCGCGTGCCTTCTGGGCGATCTTGACGATGGGATCCTCGACCTTGCGACCTTCACGCATGATGAGGTCGGCCAGCTCGTCGATGACGATGACGATATACGGCAGCCGCTCACCCTCGCTGACGCGCGGGCTGGCGTTGTAGGCGCCGATGTTGCGCTCCGTCTTGGCCGCCAGCGCCTTGTATCGCTCCTCCATCTGGCCGACCGCCCAATGCAGTGCGGCCTTGGCATCGCCGGCTTCCACGATGACGTTGGTCAGCAGGTGCGGCAGGTCGTCGTAGGCGGCCAGCTCGACCCGCTTGAGGTCGACGAGGACGAGGCGGACCTCGTCCGGGCGCGCGCGCATGAGCAGGCTCGTGATCAGCGCGTTGACGCACACGCTCTTGCCCGAGCCGGTCGCGCCGGCGATGAGCAGGTGGGGCATCTTGGCAAGGTCGACCGCGTATGCCGCGCCGGACACGTCACGCCCCAGCGCGAAGGTCAGCTTGCCCGTCGCGGCGAGCATGTTGGCGTCGTCGATGAGCTCGCGGAAACCGACCACCTCGCTGGCATGGTTGGGGATCTCGATGCCGACGACGTCCTTGCCCGGGATGGGTGCCTCGATGCGGATGGTCCGCGCTGCGAGCGCCATGGCAAGATCATCGGCGAGGCCCTCGATGCGTGAGAGCTTGATGCGCGCGTCGGGCCGCACCTCGTATTGCGTGACGACCGGCCCGACGTTCGTGCCGGTCACCGTGGCCGGGATCTGGAAGCTGCGCAGCTTCTCTTCGATGATCCGGATGTTGCGTTCGTGGTCGAGCTTCTGGCCGGACGCCGGCTCGCGGCGGGCCGGCTCGAGCAGCCCGATGTCGGGCAACACCCAATCGCGCCGCCCGACGGGCTGTGGCGTGTCCTCGACGGCCAGCAGGTCGTCCCCTGGGGCGTCAGGGTCGTGCGCCGCCACGGCGACCGCCGCGCCGGCCACGGCGGCTCCCGTAAGGCCCGCGCCGCCGGCTGCGCCGCGGCCCGACCAGACGGTCTGGCTGATGGGCGCCGGGCTGGCGATGGGCACCGGCAGATCGGGCTCGACGGCTGCCGCCATCGCCTCTGGCGCAGGCTGGCCGCCGTTGCGGCCCTTGGCCGCAGTCGTGGTGGTCGAACGGGGCGGCGCCGTGTCGCGTGCTTCGATGGGTCGGGTCAGGGCTCCCGCGACCGCACGACCGCCGCTCGTGACCGGCGAGACGACATCGCGGACGGTGAGGTTGAAGAGCAGCAGGACGCCGACGACCATCATGCCCAGCAGCACGACCACGGCGCCGGGCTCGCTGACGAGCGTGGTCAGGAAGCTCGAGAGCGTCTCGCCGAACCACCCTCCGGCCTCAGCCAGCTGGCGCGGCCGGTCGCCGTCGCCCCAGGCGATGGCCATCAACCCGAGGGCACCGAGGAAGACGAGGATGCCGCCGGCGGCGCTCATCTCCCACGACGGCCCGGTCGACGGCGCGCGCTCGACGAAGACGCCGGCCACGATGAGCAGGACCGGCAAGAGCCAGGCGCCCTGCCCGAAGGCCGGCCGCAGGATGTCGTTCACGTAGCGGTTGAGGATGCCCTCCCCCGGCAGCAGCAGCGCGATGAGGGTCACCGCACCGGCCACGAGGAGGACGATGCCGAGGATCGACCGCGCCGTCTGGGGCGCGATGAGCGCGCTGCGCCGAGAGCCCGAAGATCGGCGACCCGACCGGCTGCCTCGGCGGCGTTGGGCCATCCTCAGACCTCGACCACGACGGGGAAGACCATCGGTCGGCGCTTGGTCTGCTCGTACAGGAAGCGCGAGAGGCCGTCCTTGATCTGGCTCTTCATGAGCCCGATCTCGCTCGTGTGGTCGCCCGGCGTGTCGAGCGCGGTCATGACCCGCTCGACGGCCGCCGCGATGAGCGGATCGTCCTGTCCGGCAACGAAGCCGCGGGTCACGATCTCCGGTCGGCCGACGACCGAACCGGTCTGCTTGTCGACGGTCACGACGACCAGGAACATGCCGTCGTTGGCCAACGCGCGGCGGTCGCGCAGCACGATGTCGCCGACCTCGCCGACCGAGAGGCCGTCGACGAAGACGTAGCCCGCCGGCACCGGCTCACCGCGGCGGGCCGAGCCATCGGCCAGGAACTCGATCGGCTGGCCGTTCTCGATGATGAAGATGTTCTGCGCCTCGACGCCGCAATCGATGGCCAGGCGCCCGTGCTGGACGAGCATCCGGAACTCGCCGTGCATGGGGATGAAGTAGCGCGGCTTGGTCAGCCCGAGCATGAGCTTGAGCTCCTCCTGGCTGGCGTGGCCGGAGACATGCGCGCGCTTGATGGTGTGATAGAAGACGTTGGCCCCGTTCTTGAACAGGTTGTCGATCGTCCGCGCGACCTCCTCCTCGTTGCCGGGGATGGGGCTGGCGCTGACGATGACCGTGTCACCGGGCACGATCTCGACGAAGCGATGATCGCGGTTGGCCATCCGGGCGAGGCCCGCCATGGGCTCGCCCTGGGCGCCGGTCGTGGCGATGACCAGCTCGCGATCGGGGATGTCGCGCAACCGATCCTTGGCGACCAGCAGGCCCGCGTCGTAGGTGAGGTAGCCGAGGTCGGTCGCGATGCGCACGTTCTGCTCCATCGAGCGGCCGATGACAGCGACCTTGCGGTCGAACGCGGCGGCCGCATCGAGGACCTGCTGGATGCGCGCGATGTTGCTCGCGAAGGTGGCCACGATGACCCGGCCGTCGAGCGGCTCCATGATCTCGCGAAAGGCGTCGCCCACGGTCCGCTCTGACGGCGTATAGCCGGGGTTTTCGGCGCGCGTGGAGTCCGAGAGCAGGCACAGCACGCCCTCCTCGCCGAGCTTGGCCAGGGTGTGGAAGTCGGACAGCTTGCCATCGACCGGCGTGTGGTCGAACTTGAAGTCGCCCGTGTGGACGACGACGCCGACCGGGGTGCGCAGGGCGATGCCCATCGCGTCCGGGATGGAGTGGCCGATGCGGAAGGCGGTCGCCTCGAAGGCGCCGATGCGGATCGTCTCGCCCGGCTCGAGCGACTTGAGCGGGTTCTTGGTGAGCTTGTGCTCCTTGATCTTGTTGCCCAGCAGGCCACGTGCGAGGGTCGAGGCGTAGACGGGCACACCGGGGAACTCGGGCAGCACGTAGGGCAGCCCACCGACGTGATCCTCGTGCGCGTGGGTGATGAGGAACGCCTTGACCTTCGAGCGTCGTTCCTTGAGGTAGGTCACGTCGGGCACCACGAGGTCGATGCCGAACATCTCCTCGTCGGGGAACATCAGGCCGCAGTCGATGACCACGATCTCGTCGCCGTACTCGAAGACGTACATGTTCTTGCCGATCTCGCCCACGCCGCCGAGCGGGATGATGCGCAGCGGCGTTTCGGACGGAGGGGCGCTCCGCGGGGTGCGACGGGGCATGGTCAGAAGAACCTCATCTGGTCGGGATCATCGGCCACGACGAGGGCCGGTTCGGGGACCGCAGGCGGCTCGTCGGCGTCGGCCGGATGGATGACGCTGGGCTCCGCGTGCTCGGTCGACGCGCCGGCGCGCCGCTCGCGAGAGGCGATGAGCGCCTCGGGGGCGCCGGCGATGTCCTCGACGAGCGTCGCCTTGAGCGCCGCCTGACGGAAGGCCGCTGCCGGGTGGTAGAGGGCCATGACCGACGCATCGCGGGCGCCGGTCGACGGATCGACCGGCCGGATCGTGCCGTGGGCAGCGCTGATGCGCGCACCGGGCATGAACGACTGGAGCGAGAAGCGACCGAGCGTGACGATGAGCGCCGGGTCGATGACCTCGAGCTGCCGCTGCAGGAAGCCCGCGCAGGCGGCGATCTCGTCGGGCTCCGGGTCACGGTTCCCGGGCGGCCGACACTTCACGACGTTGGTGATGAAGACGTCGTCGCGCCGCCAGCCGACGGCAGCGATGAGTTCGGTCAGCAGCCCGCCCGCCGCGCCAACGAACGGCCGGCCCTGCTCGTCCTCGCTCGCGCCCGGGCCTTCGCCGATGAAGACGACCTCGGTCTCGGGGCTGCCCTCCCCCGGCACGGCGTGCTTGCGGCCCGCATGCAGGCGGCAGGCGGTGCAGGTGCGAACCTCCGCGGCGATGGTCTCGAGCGCGGCGCTGCGCTCGTCGGACGTCACGCCACGCGCCCAGCGCGGACCGAGGCCGGCGCCAGCCAGCCGCGTGCGATGGCCAGCTGGGCGATCTGGACGGCGTTCGTGGCCGCTCCTTTGCGCAGGTTGTCGCTCACGCACCAGAAAACCAGGCCGCGCCCGTCGGGCAGCGATGCGTCGGCGCGCACGCGGCCGACGAAGATCTCGTCGCGGCCAGCCGCCTCGGTCGCCAGCGGATAGCGATGCTCGCGCGGCTCATCGACGACGACCACGCCGGGCACCGCCGCGAAGCTCGCTCGCGCCTCGTCTGGCGTGATGCCCAGACGCGTCTCGACATGGACCGCCTCGGAGTGACCGACGAAGACCGGCACTCGGACGGCCGTACACGAGATGCGCAGCTCCGGCAGGTGCAGGATCTTGCGGCTCTCGTGGATGACCTTCCATTCCTCCTTCGAGTAGCCGTCGTCGAGGAAGACGTCGATCTCGGGCAGGGCATTGAACGCGATCGGGTGGGGATAGACGACGGCCTCCTTGGGCCGGCCGAGGGCATGCGCCGAGATCTGCTCCTCGAGCTCGTCGATGGCCTCGCTGCCGGTGCCGCCGACGGCCTGGTACGTGTCGACGATGACCCGCTCCAGGCCGACGCGGTCGCGGAGCGCCATGAGCAGTGGGGCGAGCTGCATCGTCGAGCAATTCGGATTGGCGATGATGCCCTCGTGCTGCGCGGCGTCGTCGGGGTTGACCTCGGCGACGACGAGCGGCACGCCGTCCACCATGCGCCACTGCGAGCTGTTGTCGATGACCAGCGCCCCGCGGGCGGCGGCCTCTGGCGCGAGGGTGGCGGAGATCGAGGCACCGGCCGAGAAGAGCGCCAAGTCGACGCCGTCGAAGCTCTCCGGGGTCGCCTCTCGGACGGGGATCTCGCGACCCTGGAAGGAGACGGTCCGGCCGTCGCCGCGCGATGCCAGCGGTCGCAGCTCGCCGACGGGCAGCGCCCGCTCTTCGAGCACGTTCATCATGGTCGTGCCCACGGCGCCGGTGGCACCGACGACCGCGACGGTCAATGGACTCGTGTCGTGCATGGACATGGCTCGCTCAGGCGGACATCCGTCGGGGCACGCTGGCGATGATACATCGCGCCGCATGCCCGGCCGGCGGTCGGCTCAGGCGAGTCGCTCCATCCAGCGTTCGGGCGCGGCCAGCTCCGTGAAGCCACCGTGGCGCCGGTAGAGCCCGGCGCCGTCTCGGGTCGAGAGGGCCAGCCGACGCACGCCACGCAGGTCGGGATGGCTGACGATCGTCGCGACCAGCCAGCCACCCAGTCCCCGACCGCGATGCGCTTCGTCGATGAACACGTCGCACAGCCAGGCGAAGGTCGCCGCATCGGTCACGACGCGGGCGAAGCCGACCTGCCGCCGATCGAGGAACATCCCGAAGCAGAGTGAACGGTCGATCGAGCGCTCGACGACGGCGCGTGAGCGACCGAGCGCCCAGTAGGCCTGTGTCGAGAGGACATTCGCGATCCAATCGACGTCCAGCCGCCGTCGGTCGGTCGAGATGCGATAGGCGCCGCGATCGACCTCGATGATCGGCCGCGGCGCATCGATGGGCTGCTCGGTCAGACGAGCTCCTTGGCCAGGTGGCGCTGCATGGCCGCCTTGCGGGAGAGGTTGATGCGGCCCTGCCGATCGACCTCCACGACGACGACCATGACCTCGTCACCGACCGACACGACGTCCTCGACGGTCGGCACGTGATAGTCGGCCAGCTCGCCGATGCGGACGAGGCCCTCCTTGCCGGGCAGGATCTCGACGAAGGCGCCGAAACCCATGATCCTGGTCACCTTGCCCAGGTACAGGGCGCCGACCTCGACGTCGCGGGTGAGGCTCTCGATCCACTGGATGGCCTTGCGCGAATTCTCGCCGGAGACGGCGGCGATCTCGACCGTGCCGTCGTCTTCGACGTTGATCTCGGTGCCGGTCTCCTCCTGGATCTTGCGGATCATCGAGCCACCCTTGCCGATGATCTCGCGGATCTTCTCGGGGTTGATCTTGATGGTGATGATGCGCGGCGCGAAGTCGCTCATGTCCGCCCGGGACTCCGGCAGCACCTCGGTCATCTTGTCGAGGATGGCCAGGCGGGCAGCGAGGGCCTGCTTGAGACCGTCACGGATGATGGCCTCGTTGATGCCCTTGACCTTGATGTCCATCTGCAGGGCGGTGATGCCGTCCCGCGTGCCGGTCACCTTGAAGTCCATGTCACCGACCGAGTCCTCCTTGCCGAGGATGTCGGTCAGCACGACGAACCGGCCGTCTGGCTCGCTGATGAGGCCCATGGCCGCACCGGCGACCGGCGCCTTGATGGGCACGCCGGCGTCCATCAGCGCGAGCGTCGAGCCGCAGGTCGAGGCCATCGACGTCGAGCCGTTGGACGACATGCACTCCGACACCAGGCGGATGACATACGGGAACTCGTCGTGGTCCGGGAGGACCGGCACGAGCGCTCGCTCGGCGAGGTTGCCGTGGCCGATGTCCCGGCGGCTGGGGCCGCGCATAGGCTTGTTCTCGCCCGTCGAGTAGGGCGGGAAGTTGTAGTGGTGGATGTAGCGCTTCTCGGTCCGCGGGCTGATGGTGTCGATGCGCTGGACGTCCGAGGACGAGCCGAGCGTGGCGATCGTCAGCACCTGCGTCTCGCCGCGGGTGAAGACACCCGAGCCGTGAGCGCGGGGCAGGAAGCCGACCTCGACCGTGATCGGACGCAGCTCGGTCAGCTCGCGGCCGTCCATGCGGATGCCCTCGTCGAGGGCCAGCGCGCGGCAGGTCTTCTTGTAGACGAGGCTGTAGAGACCCTTGCTGACGCGGGCCTGGCGGCGGGCGTCCTCGAGCATGGCCTTCGAATCGCCACCGCTGCGCGTGGCCCGGACGGCGTCGGCGATCGACGCTCGGAGCGTGGCCAGTCGCCCTGGCAGGTCGTTGGCGAACCAGATGAGCAGGTTCGCCGTGGCCTCGGCGTCAGGCAGCGCGCGATGTGCCTGGGCGAGCTCGATGCCGAAGAAGTGCGAAAGGGTCGGCAGCTTGTAGTTCTCGAGGTCGGGGTAGCCCTCCCGTGCGATGGTCAGAGTGTCGAGATAGCGGCCCTGCTCGAAGCTCGTCCCGTCGGCCAGGGCGGCCTCCAGGAAGGCGAGATCGAAGCCGACGCTGTGCCCGACGATCTGAGCATCGCCGATGAAGGCGAGCGCCTGACGGGCGGCATCGGCCGGGCTGGGCGACTTGGCCACGTCGGCATCGGAGATGCCGTGCATCTGGTTGCCGATGATCGGCCGGCCGGGGTTGACGAGCGTCGACCAGCGGTCGGTGATCGCTCCGCCCTTGACCTTGACGGCGGCGATCTCCACGAGATCGGCCATCTTGGCGTCGGTGCCCGTCGTCTCGACGTCGACGATGACGAATTCGCCACTGGCTTCGACCGTGCGCGCGAAGTCGAGCACGGTGGCCGTGCCCGGCTCGAGGAAGGGCGTGGCCTTGGCCTTGCCGACCTGCTTCTGGAGCTCCTCCTGGATGTCGATGAGCGGCTGCAGGGCGCGGTGGCCGAAGAGGATGGCCTCGGCCATGACGTCCTCGGGCAGCAGCTTGGCGCCGGCCTCGACCATCATGATCGCGTCACGGGTGCCCGAGACGACGAGATCGAGCTCCGAGTCCGCCAGCTGGCTGAAGGTCGGGTTGACGACGAACTCGCCGTCGATGCGACCGATGCGCACCGCGCCGACCGGGCCGTGGAAGGGGATCTCACTGATGGTCAGCGCGGCCGAGGCCGCGATCGTCCCGATGACGTCAGGCTCGTTCTCCTGATCGGTCGAGAGGACCGTGCAGACGAGCTGGATGTCGTCCTTGTAACCCTCGGGGAAGAGGGGGCGGATGGGCCGGTCGGTCAGGCGAGCGGCCAGGGTCGCCGCCTCCGAGGCGCGTGCCTCGCGCTTGATGAAGCCACCGGGGATCTTGCCCGCCGCATACATCCGTTCCTCGAACTCCACGGTGAGCGGGAAGAAATCGAGTCCCGGGCGAGGGTCCGAGCGGTTCGCCGTCCCGAGCACGAGCGTGTCGCCGTAGCGGACCGTGACGGATCCGCCGGCCAGGCGTGCGAGCCTGCCGGTCTCGATGGTCAGCGTGCGACCACCGAGTTCAGTTGAGAGCGTGACTGACATCAGTCCTCCATGACTCGGAGGACGACCTGGCCGATCGGGTCGAGGTGCGAGCGTCGCGTGCGTGCGCTCGGGGCGAACCGCCCCGCATGCCGCGCGCTGTGGCGACGCGCCCCGTGGGGTCGCCGGTTAGCGGCGCAACCCCAGCCGTCCGATGACGGCGCGGTAGCGGGCGTTGTCCTTGCGTACCAGGTACGCCAGGAGCCGGCGTCGCTGCCCGACGAGCTTGAGGAGACCGCGGCGCGAGTGGTTGTCCTTGGGGAAACGCCTGAGGTGATCGGTAAGGTCCTTGATGCGCTCCGTCAGGAGTGCGATCTGGACCTCCGGTGATCCCGTATCGCCGTCCTTGACGGCGTAGTCGGTGATGATGGCGTCCTTGCTTGCCCGCGTCAGCGGCACCCGGTCCTCCGAAGATTCTTCTTCCACTTCTTGAACCGGCGGAGTGTACCAGCAGGACCCCGACCCGGCAAACCGTCGAGGCTCAGCCGGAGGACGCCGAGAGCAGGCGTCGAGCGACGACGACGTCCTGGTGCATGGCGTCGATGAGCGCGGCCGGGCTCGTGAATCGGCGCTCGCCGCGCTGGCGACGCACGAACGCCACGCGCAGCTGACGATCGTAGAGGTCTTCGTCGATGTCGAGCAGGTGGACCTCGAGCACGCGCCCGCCGACGCCGAACGTCGGCCGGACCCCGAGCGATGCGACACCGTCTGCGTGGCGCTGCCAGGCCGTCGGGTCAGCGTCCGCACCATCGGACCAGGTCGTGCGCACGGCGTAGATGCCGTCCGGCGGCAGGGCGACGGCCGCCGCGAAACCGAGGTTGGCGGTCGGGAAGCCGAGCGTCCGTCCGCGTCCATCGCCGTGCACGACGACGCCGGTGACCGCGGGTCGGCGGCCCAGCAGGCGCCTGGCTTCGACCAGGCGACCGTGGGCGACGGCCGCGCGGATCCGGCTGCTCGACACCGGCCCACCGGCAAGCCGCAGCTCGGGCTGCTCGACGACCTCGAAGTCGGATTGGCTGCCGAGCGCCGTCATCGCATCGAAGGTGCCGCCACGACCTCGCCCGAATGCCGAGCCACGGGTCATCACGATCGCCGCCAGCTGCCGTCCGGCCTGGAGCCGTCCGATGAAGTCCTCGGCGGTCTGATCGGCCAGGTCGGCGTCGAAGGGCTCCACGACGAGGTGCGCCACGCCCAGCCCGGCCAGTCGAGCGTCTCGTTCCGCCGGATCGCAGAGCAGCGCCGGTGCGGCGCCGCGGAGCACGGCCGCGGGATGGGGCGCGAACGTCACCACGACCGGCTCGGCACGCGCGGCCGCGGCCGCATCGACCAGGCGGGCGATGAGCGCGGCGTGGCCTCGGTGGACACCGTCGAAGGCGCCGATCGTGGCGACCACCCGGATGCCCCGAGGCAGCGCCTCGAGCGCGGCGTGGCGCTCCACCGTCAGGACCGCGGTGCTGGGTCGAGCAGGACCTTCTCGGGGTGCAGGCGTCCTGACTCGAGTCGGGCGATCGCCGCCAGGCGCCCCTCGCGGTCGCGAACGCGCCAGTGCGCCGGTTGCCGTCCATCGTCGATCGCGCCGCCGCCGGCCTCGGCCGGTGCCCGCACGACCTGGCCACGCAGGATGGCCTCGAGATCGAGCGGCTCGAGGCTGGTCACCGGAAAAGCGTCGAGCCCGGCGTCGGATGGCAGGAGCAGGTCGCGGCCGCGGTCGGTCGCGAAGGCCGCCCGGATGGCGTCCGGCGCGTGGGCCTGGCTGCGACGGAAGGGCCCGCTGCGCGTTCGCGTCAGTGCGACCAGGTAGGCGCCGCAGCCGAGGCTGCTGCCGAGGTCGCGGGCGATGGCCCGGATGTAGGTCCCGGCAGAGCAGGAGATCTCGAGCGTGGCCGTCGGGCGGTCGGCGTGCGTGCCGTCCCAGTCGAGGACCTCGAGCCGGTCCACCGTCACCTGGCGCGCAACGAGGGTCGGCCGATCGCCAGCCCGTGCCAGCTCGTAGGCGTGCCGTCCCTGGACGCGCACCGCCGAGTGATCGGGCGGGACCTGGCTGAACGAGCCCCGGAAGGCGCTCAACGCGGCTTCGACCTCAGCTTGTGTCGGGATCGGCCCCTCCCCCGCCGCCAGTTCGCCATCGAGGTCGTCGGTCGTCGAGCTGGCTCCGAAGGCGATGGTCGCGCGATAGTCCTTGTCGTCACGCATGTGGTACTCGACGAGACGGGTCGCCCGGCCGATGAAGATGGGCAGCACGCCGCCGGCGAAGGGGTCGAGGGTGCCCCCGTGACCGACGCGCCGGACGCCCGTCAGGCGGCGGACGAGATCGACCTGATCATGCGACGTGGGCCCGACCGGCTTGTCGACGACGAGGATGCCGTCGAAGGTGCCGTCGCCGATCGCCCGCGAGCGCGCCACTCAGGCCGCCTCGGCGCCGCCGAGCAGGCGGCGCGCCTCCGCGAGCACGACCACCGGTGCCTCGTCGATGCCCCTGGGGACCGTGGCACCCGCCGCGCGAGCGTGACCACCGCCACCGAAGCGCCCACACAGCAGCGTCGCGTCGACCCCGCCCTCGCGCGTGCGCACGCTGATGCGGGTCTCCGCGCCATGCTCCTTGAAGAGGATGGCGATGTCGCCGGTGGCCGACTGGCTGAGGAGGTCGATGAGGCCCTCGCTGTCGTGCGCCTCTGCCTCGGCGGCGAGATAGTCGGCAGCGGTCAGGGTCGACCACACGAGGCGCCCGTCGAGCTCGTCGCGCAGGCGTGCCAGGACGAGGCCGAAGAGTCGCAGCTGCCGATTGGGCTTGGTCCGGTAGAGCGCCCGCGAGGCCTCGAAGAGCGGTGCACCCGCGGCCAGCAGCTCGGCGCCGACGCGCAGGGTGCGCGGCGTCGTATTGGGATGCTGGAAGGTGGCCGTGTCGATCACGACACCGGCGATGAGGTTTGCCGCCAGGGCGCCGTCGGCGGTCGTGAGGGGCACGCCCATGGCCGTCGCGAGCAGCGTCGTCATCTCGCAGGTCGCCGCCGCGGCAGGGTCGATCCAGTCGACCGCTCCGAAGCCGCGGTTGGAGACGTGATGATCGATATCGACGATGGGCACGCGACCGAACAGCTCGGCGTGCTCGGTCAGGATCCGGCCGACGCGCTCGAGCTCGCCACAGTCGCCGACGACGATGAGGTCGTAGTCGAGATCCGGGTCCGGCGCCGTCCGGAAGCGATCGAGGCCGGGCATGAATTCGTACATCGGGGGCACCGGATCGGCGCAGACCGGCGTCGCCCGGCCGCCGCCGGCCTCGACGATGAGCGCATGAGCGAGCGCCGAGCCGAGCGCGTCGGCCTCGGGGTTCTCGTGGCATATGGTGAGCACGGTGCGAGCGTTGCGCAGGCGCTCGATGACGGCCCTGGGCACGCCGGCCAGGTCGGCTGCGGTCAGGCTCACCGGCGCCGGCTGACCGCTCACTGCTCTTGCCCCTCGGGCCCACCGGCATCGGCGGCCGCGTCCTCGGATCCGACGGCATCGGCGCCGTGGCCGCGGCGCGGCGTGGGCAGCGTCTCGGCCGTGGGCGCCGGAGCCGGTTCGTGTCCGGCTTCGAGCTCGTGGAGGATGGACAGCACCCGAGTGCCCTTCTCGGCCGAGTCATCGAGCCGCAGGTGGAGCTCGGGCACCCGCCGGATGCGCAGCTCGCCGAGGCGGTGTCGCACAAAGGGCATCGCGCGGCCGAGCGCCCGCATGGTCGCCTTGCGCTCCTCGGCCGCGCCGATGACCGAAGCCCAGACCGTGCCGTGGCGCAGGTCGGCCGAGACCTCGACCCGCGTGATGGTCACGAAGCCGACGCGTGGATCCTCGATCTCGCGCGACACGATGCGACTGATCTCCTCGCGCAGGAGCTCATCGACGCGCTGCGTTCGCTGGGTCATGTCGGGACGCCCCCGGCTCAGGCGCTCTGGGCTCGCGAGATCGTCTGTTGTGTGAAGCACTCGACGATGTCACCCTCTTCGAGCTCGTGGAAGCCGGCCAGCCCGATGCCGCACTCGTACCCCTGGGCGACCTCCCGGACATCGTCGCGGAAGCGCCGCAGCGATTCGATGCGATCGGTGGTGAGCAGCTTGCCGGTGCGATAGACGCGGGCGCCACCTCGCACCATGCGACCCTCGGTCACGTACGAGCCGGCGATGACGGTGGACTTGCCGACGCGGAAGATCTGGCGCACTTCGGCGCGGCCTTCGACGGTCTCCACGATCTCTGGCGCGAGCAGGCCCTGGAGGGCGGCCTCGAGGTCGTCGGTCAGCTTGTAGATGATGTCGTAGAGGCGGATGTCGACCTCTTCGGCTTCGGCCGCCCGGCGCGCCGTCTCGACGATCTGCGTGCTGAAGCCCACGACGATGGCGTCCGACGCGGCGGCCAGCATGATGTCGTTGTCGGTGATGTCGCCGGTGCCCTCGTGGATGATATTGATGCGCACTTCGTCGGTCGCGATCTGCTCGACGGCGTGACGGATGGCGCCCAGCGAGCCCTGGACGTCGGCTTTGATGACCAGGCGCAGCTCCTTCGTCTGGCCGGCCTGGATCTGACGGTAGAGGTCCTCGAGCGTCGCGCGGCCCGAGCCGTCGGGGCGGCCACTCGTGGCCGAGCGGCGCTGCTCGAGCATGGCGCGGGCCGTCTTCTCGTCGGGCACCGCGCGCAGCACGTCGCCTGCGGCTGGCACGTCGGCCAGGCCGAGCAGCACGGCGGCCGATGACGGGCCGGCCTTGGTGACGCGTTCGCCGCGATCGTTCTCGAGCGCGCGCACGCGACCCGACGTGTCGCCGACGACGACGGTGTCGCCGACGCGCAGGGTGCCGGTCTGGACGAGGATGGTGGCCACGGCCCCGCGACCCTTGTCGAGCTCCGCCTCGACGACCGTGCCGATGGCCGGCCGCTTGGGGTTCGCCGTCAGCTCCTGCAGGTCGGCGACGAGCAGGATCATCTCGATCAGCTCGTCGATGCCCAGGCGCTGCTTGGCGCTGACCTCGACCAGCGGGACGTCGCCGCCGTAGTCCTCGACGATGACGCCGTGCTCGGAGAGCTCGGTCTTGACGCGATCGGGGTTGGCGTCCGGCTTGTCGATCTTGTTGAGCGCGATGATGATCGGCACCTTGGCCGCACGGGCATGGTCGATGGCTTCGAGGGTCTGGGGCATGACGCCATCGTCGGCGGCCACCACGAGGACCGCGATGTCGGTCACCTTGGCGCCGCGGGCACGCATGGCCGTGAAGGCCTCGTGGCCCGGTGTGTCGAGGAAGACGACGCGCTTGCCGTCCTTGACGACCTCGCTGGCGCCGATGTGCTGGGTGATGCCGCCGCGCTCCCCGGCCGCGACCTCGGTCGTCCGGATGGCATCAAGGAGGCTCGTCTTGCCGTGGTCGACGTGGCCCATGACGGTCACGATGGGCGCCCGCGGCTCGAGCTCCGACGGATCGTCCTCCTCGAAGAGGACCTCCTTGGTCGCCTCGGCGACCGGCGCCTCGACGTTCGTCTCCGTGCCGTTGACCGGCGTCGTCGGCTCGGCGACCTCGTAGCCCAGCTCGGTCGCCACGAGCGAGGCCGTGTCACGATCGATGAGCTGGTTGATGCTCGCGAAGATGCCGCTCTTGATGAGCTCGCGGATGACGTCAGCCGGATTGACCGTGAGCAGGTCGGCGAGCTCCTTGACGGTGATCGAGCTGGGGATCTCGATCGCGCCGCGCTCAGACGGGTCGATGGTCGTGACGCCACCGGCGCCACTCTGCATGGGTGTGCGGGGCGGCTTGCGCGGCCCACGCCGATTGCGCGTCCCGCTTCGGCTACGAGCCACGGAGGCCTCCTTCGGCAGACGAGCCACCGGCAGTCAGCTGGGCGAGCAGCTCCGGCGGCAGTGAAGCATCGAGCGCGCGCTCGATGCTGTGTCGTTTGAGCGCGGTCGACCAACAGGTCTGGTCCGCGCAGAGGTACGCGCCTCGACCGGGCAGGCGGCCGGTGTCGTCCACGAGCAGCCCACCGTCAGGCTGGCGGACGATGCGCACGAGCTCCCGCTTTGGGCGCTCCGTGCGGCATGCGACGCATGTCCGGAGCGGCGCCGGTCGAGCGGCGTGCGCCGCGGGCGCGCCTACGATGCCACCTCGCCGACGACGGCTTTCTTGGCGCGACTCGCCCGCTTGGGCTTGACGGCCACAGCCGGTTCCGCCTCGGCGACGGCCGGTTCGACCTCGGCGGCCACGGGCGCGGTCTCGTTGGCGGCGACGACGGCTTTCTTGGCGCGACTCGCCCGCTTGGGCTTGACAGCGGCGGCCGGTCCCGCCTCGGCCCCCACGGCCACGAGCTCGGGTGCTGTATCTGCCAACGTCTCGGTCGCCTCGATCGGCGCCCCGGGCGAGGTCACATCGATGACGGCCTCGACCCCGTTCGCGTCGTGCGACAGCGCGGCTCCATCGATGGCCTCGGGCTCGGCCGGTTCGGCGGCCACGGCGTCGCTCCGGATGTCGATGCGCCGTCCGGTCAGCTTCGCAGCCAGGCGGGCGTTCTGGCCCTCGCGACCGATGGCCAGCGAGAGCATGCGCTCGGGCACGGTCACGGTCGCGGTGCCCGATTCCTCGTCGATGCGGACACCGACGACCTGGGCGGGGCTGAGGGCGTTGGCGACCAGCTCTGCTGGATCGTCCGACCACGGGATGATGTCGACCTTCTCGCCGCCCAGCTCGGCCACGACCGCCTGGACGCGATTGCCTCGCTGGCCGACCGTCGCCCCGACCGGGTCGAGTCCTTCCTGGCGGCTGGCCACGGCGACCTTGCTGCGGCTGCCAGCCTCGCGGGCGATGGCCTTGATCTCCACCGTGCCGGCATGGATCTCGGGCACCTCGAGCTCGAACAGCCGACGCAGGAAGCCCTTGTGGGTCCGGCTGACGAGGATCTGGGGGCCTTTCGTCGTGCGTCGGACCTCGAGCACGTAGGCCTTGACGTGCTGACCGAGGCGGTAGTGCTCCATGGCCGACTGCTCGGTCGTGGCCAGGATGGCGTCGACGCGATTCGGCTCGCGGCCGACGTCAAGGATGATGGCCCGCGGCTCGACCCGGCTGACGACGCCGGTGGTGATCTCGCCTTCGAGGTTGGCGAACTGCCCGAAGACCTGCTCGCGCTCGGCCTCGCGCAGCCGCTGCAGGACGACCTGCTTGGCGGTCTGGGCATGGATGCGACCGAAGGACGAGGCGTCGAGCTCCTCGAGCTCGACCCGATCGCCGAGCTCGGCGTCGGGCTTCTTGGCGCGCGCCTCCTCGAGGGTGAACTCGGTGTACGGATCCTCGACCTCGGCGACAGCGGTCATGGCCCGGAAGACGCGGATCCGCCCGGTCTCGCCGTCGACCTCGACGCACACGTTCTCGTTGCCTGGCGCGACCCGTCGGTAGGCCGACTCGATGGCCTCCTCGACGGTCCGCAGGAGCGCCTCGCGCGAGATGTTCTTCTCGGCATTCAGCTGCAGAAGGGCGCCGATGAAATCACGGCTCACGTCGCACCTCCTTCTCGATCGCCTGGCTCGCTCCGGTCACAAGAAAACGTGGGGGTCACCCACGTTTCGAGGCGGCCGGGTCGATGTCGGCGCCAGTATACACGCTGACCAGTGCAGCGTGACTGAACGCGATGCGGACGCTGCTCAGTAGGCGCGGGCGAAGAGGACCCGGCGCTCGGATGGCCGGCCGTCGACGATGCAGCGCCCGGACTCGGCAGGGCCATCGAAGGGGATGACGCGGATGGTGGCGCCGGTCTCGGCGTTGACGCGCGCCTCGCAGTCGCCGTCGCCACACCAGGGACTCATCAGGAAGCCGCCGTCCCCCTCGAGGATGTCGCGGAAGGTCGCCAGGTCGTCGACGTCGTGCGTGTTCGCGGTGCGGAAGTCGAGCGCGCGCTGGAACACCGCGGCCTGGTAGTCGGCCAGACGGCCGGGCAGGTCAGCGGCCAGGGCGTCGAGCGGGATGGCGGTCTTCTCGCGGTCGACCCGGCGCACGAGGACGCCCTGACCGGCAGCCACGTCGCGCGGCCCGATCTCGAGCCGATACGGCACGCCGCGGAGCTCCCAGTGGTTGTACTTGAAGCCCGGCGATTCCTCGCGCCGATCGACCTTCCAGCGGAGGGGGCCGGAGCGCGTCTGGACGTCGGCCAGGGATGCTTCCAGGCGCTCGATGGCGCCTTCCACGGCCAGACGGCCGTCCTCGTCGCGGAAGATGGGCACGATGACGAGCTGCGTCGGTGCCACGTTGGGGGGCATAACGAGCCCCGCGTCATCGCCGTGCACCATGACCGTCGCGCCGACCATCCTGGTCGTGAAGCCCCAGCTGGTGCCGTATGGGTTCTTGCGCACGTTGTCGCGGTCGAGGAACTCGATGCCGGCCGATCGGGCGAAGTTCTGGCCGAGCATGTGGCTGGTGCCTGCCTGAAGAGCCTTGCGGTCGCGCATCATGGCCTCGACCGCGTGCGTGTAGTCGGCGCCGGGGAAGGTCTCGGCGGGGGTCTTGCGCCCGAGGATGACGGGGATGGCCAACCACTCCTCGGACACCTGGCGATAGCCCTCGAGCCCGATGGCGACCTCATCGGCGGCTTCCTGCTCGGTGGCATGGAAGGTGTGCGCCTCCTGCCACAGGAACTCCGCCGTGCGCAGGAACAAGCGCGTCCGCAGCTCCCAGCGGACGACGTTGTTCCAGAGGTTCATGAGCAACGGCAGATCGCGGTAGGACTGGATCCAGTCCTTGACCACGTCGGCGATGATCGCTTCGCTCGTCGGCCGGATGGCCAGCCACTCGCTCAACTCCTCGCCACCGGCATGGGTCACCCAGGCGACCTGGGGGTTGAAGCCCTCGACGTGCTGAGCTTCCTTCTCGAGCAACGAACGCGGCACGAAGAGGGGGAAGTAGACGTTCTCGTGCCCGGTGCGCTTGATGTAGCGGTCGAGCTCGTCGCGCATGGACTCCCAGATGGCGAAGCCATAGGGCCGGATGATCATGCAGCCGCGCACGGGCGAGTAGTCGGCCAGCTGCGCCTTACGGACCACATCGTTGTACCAGCCGGGGAAGTCCTCCGACTGACGCGTGATGCTCGTGACGAAGCCGTCTTTGGCCAAGGGTCCTCCTGGGTCGGGCAGTGACGCACCACGACCCCGTTCCCGGGCCTGTCGCGTCGTGCGTCAATGCTAGCAGTCGGCGGCGGCTACGCCCCTCGCGCGGCGGGCACGTCGACCGTCGATGTCTGGCGATAGCGGCGTGCGACGTAGTCATCGAGGATGGCGATGAACGCATCCACCAGGCCCTCCCCTCGGAGCGTGGTCGAGAGCGCGCCGTCGATGAAGACGGGTGCCTTGGGCTCCTCGAACGTGCCCGGCAGCGAGATCCCGATGTCGGCGTGCTTCGACTCCCCGGGCCCGTTGACCACGCAGCCCATGACGGCGACGCGCATCTCCTCGACTCCCGGATAGGTCGCCTTCCAGATCGGCATCTGCTCTCGCAGGTGGGCCTGGATGCGCTGGGCCATCTCCTGGAAGAACGTCGATGTCGTGCGCCCGCAGCCGGGGCATGCCGAGACCTGAGGCAGGAACGAGCGCAGCCCGAGCGATTGGAGGACCTGCTGCGCGACGCGGACCTCCTCGGCGCGGTCGCCGCCGGGCTCGGGGGTGAGCGAGACGCGGATCGTGTCGCCGAGGCCCTCCTGGAGCAGGATGGCCAGGCCGGCGGCCGAGGCGACGATTCCCTTCATGCCCATGCCCGCCTCCGTCAAGCCGAGATGGAGCGGGTAGTCGCAACGCCCGGCCAGCAGGCGATAGACGTCGACGAGGTCCTGGACACCGCTGACCTTGGCCGAGAGGATGATGCGGTCGTGACCCAGACCGGTCGCCTCGGCGAGCTCGGCCGAGCGAAGGGCCGACTGGAGCATCGCTTCGATCATCACGTCGCGGGCGTCGCGCGGCTGGGCGGCTCGGGCGTTCGCATCCATGAGCTCGGTCAGCAGCGCCTGGTCGAGCGAACCCCAGTTGACACCGATGCGGACCGGCTTGGCCTGCTCGATGGCGACTCGGACGATGGTCTGGAAGTGCTCGTCGTGACGTTTGGCGCCGACGTTGCCGGGGTTGATGCGGTACTTGTCGAGGGCCACCGCCATGGCTGGGTGCTCGACCAGCAGCTGGTGCCCGTTGTAGTGGAAGTCACCGACGACGGGCACGCCGATGCCCAGGTCGCGGACCTTGCGCACCATCTCCGGCACCGCGGCCGCGGCGGCATCCGTGTTGACCGTCACGCGAACGAGCTCCGACCCGGCGTGCGCGAGCGCGGCGACCTGGAGCGCCGTGGCGTCGGCGTCGGCCGTGTCCGTGTTGGTCATCGACTGGACGACGACCGGGTGGCGGCTGCCGACCAGCACGCCCCCGACATCGACGCTGGGGGTCCGGCGCCGCCCTGCGAGGTGGGGGAGGCCTTCGACCTCGAGCCCGTCGGGCAGCGCCCGCGTCACGGCGCGCCGCCCAGCCGCGCGACGTCGAAGATCGTGATGTAGGCCAGGAATGCGAGCAGGAGGACCATCCCGACGGCGTACGTGAGCCGCTCTGCGCGGAGGCTGATGCGTTCGCCAGCCACCGATTTGATGAGCGAGACCGCGACGCGGCCACCGTCGAGCGGCGGCAGCGGCAGCGCGTTGATGACGGCCAGGTTGGCCGAGAGCAGGGCGACGAGATAGACGAAGTAGACGGGCGGCAGCTCGCGCACCGCGCCCACGGCGCCGAGGATGCCGATGGGGCCGGCCACTTGCGGGTCGGACAGGTTGGCGAAGAGATCCCGCACGGCGACGAGGATGAGCCCGCACGCCTCGATGGTCCGCTGCAGGCCGAGCTGGATGGACTCGACGATCGAGCGCTGGACGGTCTCGCCGACGCGCAGCGTCGGGGAGCGGACGCCCAGCGCGCCCTCGGTAGCGGCCTGCGCCGCCTCGCGCAGCGTGACCGGGATGTCCTCGACGGTGCCGCCGGTCCGCTGGACCGTCAGGACGACCGCCTGGCCGGCCCGCTCGCGCAGGTAGGCCAGCGGCGTCCCGGTCTCCCCTGTCGGGTCGGCGAACCAGGCGAACGTCTGGCCATCGACGGCGAGGATCACGTCGCCCGGGACGAGTCCAGCCCGTTGAGCAGGCGACGGCGATCCATCGGCCGACGTCGGCAGCTCGGTCAGGACCATCGTCATCGTCGGCTCGTTGTAGGCAACGACGCTCATCAGCAACCAGGCGAGGAGCAGATTCATGATCACGCCGGCGAGCAGGATGACGAGGCGCTTGCCGAGCGGCTGCCGGGTGAAGCTGCGCGGGTCGTCGGAGTCGCCGTCCTCGCCCTCGAGGCGCACGAAGCCACCGATGGGCAGCCAGTTGAGCGTGTACTCGGTCTCAGGGCCCTTGTGGAGCACGCGCGCCCGCGGCGGGAAGCCGATGCCGAACTCGTGGACGGTCACGCCCGTCCGTCGGGCGACCACGAAGTGGCCGAACTCGTGGATGAGCACGAGCACGACGAGCACGGCCAGCAGCAGCACGATGTTGATGAGCGCGTCGACGACAGGCATCAGGCGGCTCCGGCGGGGTTGGCCGCCGCCCATCTCCGGACTTCGGCGTCGAGAGCCACGAGGGCGGCAAGGTCGGGCGCATCGGACGGACCGCCGGCGAAGCGGGTGATGGCCGCCTCGACGAGTCGTGGGATGCCCATGAAGTCGAGCGACCCGGCCAGGAAGCGCTCGACGGCGACCTCGTCGGCGGCGATGAGCGTCGCGCTCGCGGCCGGTCCGGCGAGGCCCGCCTCACGGGCGATGCGAAGCGCCGGAAAGCGGGTCGTGTCCGGCTTCGCGAACGCCAAGGCGCCGAGGTCTTCGAACGTCAGGCGGGGGGCCGGTGAGGGCGCACGCCGAGGATAGGTCAGGGCGTACTGGATGGGGATGCGCATGTCGGGCTGTCCCAGCTGGGCCTTGACGGATCCGTCGATGAACTCGACGGCCGAGTGGATGACGCTTTGCGGATGGACGACGACGTCGATGCGTCCGTCGTCGCAATCGTACAGCCAGCGTGCTTCGATGACCTCGAGGCCCTTATTCATGAGGGTCGCCGAGTCGATGGTGATCTTGGGACCCATCCGCCATGTCGGATGCGCCAGGGCGTCGGCGGGCGTCACGCGGGCGAGCCGGTCGGCGCTGAGATCGCGGAACGGACCGCCCGAGGCGGTCAGGATGAGCCGAGCGATGTCTTCCATGCGCTCGCCGACGAGGCACTGCCAGATCGCCGAGTGCTCGGAGTCGATGGGCCGGACCCACGCCAGCGGCGTGGCCAGCGCGCCGCCCGTCAGACCAGCGTCCTGCGCCATTGCCCGAGCTCGCTCGCGAGCGAGCGGCATGACGAGGTGGCCGCCGGCCACGAGCGTCTCCTTGTTGGCGGTCGCCACGACCTTGCCGGCGGCCATCGCAGCGAGCACCGGCCCGAGGCTCACGATGCCACCCGTGGCAACGACCACGAGGTCGACGTCGTCGCGCGTCGCCATGGCCAGCATGGCGTCGGGATCGCGGTCGGCGATCGTGCCCTTGGGCAGCGCGAGGGCGGCCAGGGCGGCCTGGTCGGCAAGGGTCACCACGCGCGGACGGAACGTCGCCACCTGCCTGGCGAACGCGGCGGCGTCCCGACCGGCGGCCAGTGCGACGACCTCGAAGGCCGTGCCGAGACCGCCCAGGACGTCGAGCGTCTGACGCCCGATGGAGCCGGTCGATCCGAGCACGGCGACCCGCGTCGGGCCGTCAGCCGAGGGCGCCAAGGACCAGGATGTAGAAGTACACGATCGGCGCCGCGAAGATGATCGAGTCGACGCGATCGAGCATGCCGCCATGGCCCGGGATGAGGTTGCCCGAATCCTTGGCGCCGGCGGCCCGCTTGATGAGCGACTCCGCCAGATCACCCGCCTGCGCGGCGATCGCGATCATCGGGCCCAGGACGAGGGCACCCAGCGGGTCCGCTCCCGCCAGCCAGAGCGTCAGCGCGGTGACCAGGGTGGCGCCGACGACGCCTCCGATGACGCCCTCGAGCGTCTTCTTGGGCGAGATGTGGACCATGAAGCCACGTCGGCCCCATGTCCGACCCGCCGCGTAGGCGCCCGTGTCGAACGCCCAGACCCCGAGCACGCAGACGATGAGCCACGCCTGCCCGGCCCCCAGCCAAGGCGCCAGCGGCGCGGTCGACGGCATCGTCGGCGCGCCCTCGACGATGAGCAACAGGAATCCGAGCATGCCGACATAGATGGCGCCGAAGACCGTGCCCAGCCAGACCTGGAAGCCGTCACGTGGGTCGGGTCGCAGGAAGGCGCCGAGCGCGGCCACGACGACCGCCAGCCCGACCAGGATCCAGGTCTCCCCGAGCGAATCGGAGAGCAGCCAGCCGCCGGCCGCGATGACCACCGCGGCCACGACGCCGAGGATCGGCTCGTTGGCGATGCCAGCGCCGCGCAGCAATGGGAAGACCTCGCGCGCGGCGAGCCCGGCGACGACGACGATGAGCAGCCCCAGCCAGGGCTGGCCGAGGAAGAGGACGATGACGACGAGGGGGATGAGGACGGCGGCGCTGACCAGCCGCGCGCGAAGCACGGCTCAGCGACCGAAGCGCCGCGATCGGCCGGCGTAGTCGGCCAGGGCCGCGTCGAGCTCGTCCGGCCCGAAGTCGGGCCACAGCGTGTCGCAGAAGTAGAACTCGGCGTAGGCCGCCTGCCAGACCAGGAAGTTGCTGATGCGCTGGTCGCCGCCGGTCCGGACGACAAGGTCGGGATCGGGCAGGTCGGCGGTATACAGCCGGGCGGCGATGGCGGCCTCGTCGATGTCGCTCGGATCGAGGCCGTCGGCCAGGCAACGCCGGGCGGCGTCGGCGATCTCGGAGCGGCCGGAGTAGTTGAGGGCGACGTTGAGCGTCAGGCGACGGCCGCCGTCGGTCGCCGCGAGGGCCTCGGCGATCGACCGCCGCATCGCCTCTGGCAGCTCGTCGAGCCGGCCGCTCAGGCGGACGCGCACGCCCTGGGCAACGAGCTCGGGCGTCTCGTCACGGATGGCCGCATCGAGCAGGCCGAAGAGCGTCTGGACCTCGGTCTCGCCGCGCGACCAGTTCTCTCTGCTGAATGCGTAGATGGACAGGACCTCGATGCCGCGCCGCACGGCCTGGCGCAGGATCGGCCGGATGGCTTCCACGCCGGCGGCATGACCGTCGGCCTCGGGCAGACCGCGCTGCCTGGCCCAGCGCCGATTGCCGTCCATGACGATGGCGACATGGCGCGGCAAGGCGAGCGACGCCGCTGCCGCGGCTTCGGCCGCTGGTTCGATGGCCGGCCGCTCGGTCGCTGCGGCGTCGTGTGCCTCCGCCCGATGGGCCGCCGCCACTAGACCTCGAGGACCTCCTGCTCCTTGACCTTGCCGATGCGATCGACCTCGTCGACCCAGCGGTCCGTGACCTTCTGGAGCTGATCCTGCTCACGGCGCGCGTCGTCGGCCCCCAGCTCGCCGTCTCGCTCACGGCGCTTGATGTCGTCATGCGCCTCGCGCCGGTGATTGCGGATCTCGACCCGGGCCTCTTCCATGCGCTTGTGGACGGCTCGGACGATGTCCTTGCGACGCTCCTCGGTCAGCGGCGGGATGGTCAGGCGCACGACCGTGCCGTCGACGTTCGGCGTCAGGCCGACGTCGCTCTTGAGGATGGCCTTCTCGATGGCGCCGAGCGCCGAGCGATCCCACGGTTGGATGACGATCTGGTGCGCCTCGGGCACGCTGATGCCGGCCAGCTGGTTGAGGGGCGTCTGGGTGCCGTAGTAGTCGACCGGCAGCCGCTCGACGATGGCCGGCGACGCGCGGCCGGTGCGGATGGCCGCGAAGTCGCGTTCCATCGCATCGACCGCTCGCGCCATGCGGGTCTCGACATCGGCCAGTGCTGGGCTCATGACGTGGCACCTCCGTCGATGCGCGTGCCGACCGGCTCGCCACTCGCGACACGCCGGATGTTGTCCGGCTTGTTGAGGTCGAAGACGACGATCGGCAGGTCATTCTCCATGCACAGCGAGACGGCTGTCGCGTCGAGGACCTGGAGTCGCCCGTTGAGGACGTCGGCATAGGTCAGGTGGTCGTGGCGGACCGCGGTCGGGTCCGTCAGCGGGTCGGCGTCATAGACCCCGTCGACCTTGGTCGCCTTGAGGATGACCTCGGCGCCGATCTCGACGGCTCGCAGCGCCGCCGCGGTGTCGGTCGTGAAGTAGGGGTTGCCGGTGCCGGCCGCGAAGATGACCACGCGGCCTTTCTCGAGATGCCGCTGCGCGCGGCGTCGGATATACGGCTCGGCGACCTCGTTCATGGCGATGGCGCTCATGACCCGAGTCGGCACGCCGGCCTTCTCGATGGCGTCCTGGAGCGCGAGACCGTTCATGACCGTGGCCAGCATGCCCATGTAGTCGCCCGTCGCGCGATCCATGCCCTTGGCCGCTGCCGCCAGGCCACGGAAGATGTTGCCCCCGCCGACGACGATGGCGACCTCGACCCCGAGGGCGCGGACCGCGCCGACCTGACCGGCGATGAACGAGCAGAACGCGGGGTCGACCCCGTAGGGTCGGTCGCCGAGCAAGGCCTCACCCGAGATCTTGAGCAGGATCCGCCGATACCCCGACGCAGCCGCCGTGTCGCCTGTCACGGCCTCGCTCACTGCTCCTCCCCGAGCTCGAAGCGGACGAAGCGCCGGACGACGATGTTCTCGCCGATGGTCGCGATCGACTCGGTGATGAGCTGGCCGACGGTCAGCTCCGTGTCGCGGAATGGCTGCTCGGCGAGCACGATCTGGCTGAACCACTTCTTGAGCTGCCCCTCGACGATCTGCGCTCGAACGCCCTCGGGCTTGGCCTGCACCGCCTCGTCAGCGAGCAGCTCGGCGCGCCGAGCGGCGAGCACCTCGGTCGGGATGGCTTCCACGGTCGTGAATCGCGGGTCGAGGGCGACGACCTGCATCGCCACGTCGCGCACGAGCTTCTGGAATTGCTCGGTGCGCGCCACGAAGTCGGTCTCGCAGTTGACCTCGACGAGCGCCCCGATGCGCCCGCCGGTATGGATGTACGAGGTGACGATGCCCTCGCGCGCTTCGCGCCCAGCCTTGCGTGATGCTGACGCCTGGTTGCGCTCCTTGAGCAACGCGACGGCTCGCTCGAGGTCGCCGTCCGTCTCCTCCAGGGCGCGCTTGCAGTCCATGAAGCCGGCGCCGGTGCGCTCGCGCAGCATCTTGACGGTCTCGGCGGGGATAGTGGTCGTGCTCATGTGTCGCGTGGTTCCTCTGATCTGGGTCGGCGAGCCGTCGGCGCCCTAGGCGTCGACGGCCTCGGCCGCGTCGTCGGCCGGTCGGTGGGGGTGGGTCTCGAGCGTCCGGCCGTGGACCGGCAGGAGTGCCTCATCCTCTTCCGGATCGGGCTCGAAGGAGAGCGCCTCGCCGGCGGTCACCTTGGCCACCAGCTCGTCGCTCGCGGTCGACTCGAACTCCTCGTAGACCGGCTCTTCCTCGATGAGCGGCTCGGTCTCGGCCCGTGCCGCGCGCTGCCGGCCACCCTCGATGGCGGCGTCGGCGATGAGGCTGCAGAGCAGCCGGATGGCGCGGATGGCGTCGTCGTTGGCGGGGATGATGTAGTCGAGATCGTCGGGGTCGACGTTCGTGTCGCCCGTGCCGACGACGGGGATCTCGAGCTTGCGCGCCTCGATGGTCGCGATGCGCTCGCGGTGGGGATCGATGATGAAGACCGCGCCAGGCAGGCGCTTCATCTTGCGCATGCCGCCGACCGTGCGCTGGAGCCGAGCCATCTCGTCGCCCAGGCGGGAGGCCTCTTTCTTCGACATGCGCTCGAAGTCACCGTTCGCCTGGCGTGCTTCGAGCTGCTCGAGCAGCGCCAGCCGCTTCTTGATGGTCATGAAGTTCGTGAGCATGCCGCCCAGCCAGCGCTGGTTGACGTACGGCTGGCCTGCCCGTGTCGCCTCCTCGGCGATGGGCTCCTGGGCTTGCTTCTTGGTGCCCACGAAGAGCACGCCTTCGCCGCGTGCCGCGGTCTCGGTCACGAACTGCAGCGCGACGTCGAGGCCCTTGACGGTCTGGGCGAGGTCGATGATGTGGATGCCGTTGCGCTCCGCGAAGATGTACGGGCGCATCTTGGGGTTCCAGCGCCGCGTCTGATGCCCGAAGTGGACACCGGCTTCGAGTAGCTGGCGCATCGATGCGGACGGCATGGGGCGGTGGACCTCCTGTGCGGTTCTGACCTCCGCGCGTCTCGTGTTCCGCGGACCGGGGCGCGATCTGCGCCTGCCCGGCACCCCCGCGGGGAGCGACGTGCGTGTGAGATGCCACGAGGACGTGACACCGTCCGGTTCGGACGGCGGCGGCAGTCTAGCACAGGAGCTCGCTCCCGCCCCTGTCGCGGGACAGCCCAGATGGGCCGTCCCTAGGCCTTGTCAGCGCGGGATGAGACCCACGAGGTGGCGCATGCGACCGCTCGGCAGGTCGACCGCCACGAGGTCGACGCGCCAGGCCAGCCCGGTCGGCAACGGCGCGCCGTCGGGCAACGCAGCGACCGTCCGGAGCGCCGTCATTGCGCGGTACAGGCGCCGGACCTTGGCGCCGTCGAGCCGCTCCTCCTGGCTGCCGAAGCGGTCGCTCGTCCGACTCCGGACCTCGACCGCCACGAGCGTCGCGGGCGGTCCGGGATCGACGGCCACGATGTCGAGCTCGGCCCGTCCGACGCGCACCTGGCGGCCAAGGACCTGCCAGCCCTGGTGGCTCAGCATCTGCGACACCAGCGCCTCGGAGGCGTCGCCTCGCTGCGCACGGATGGTCCGGCGTGCGGGCGAGGCCGGCGGCACTGACACCCCGCCATCATCGACCGGCTGGCTCGACCACGACTGCACCGGCCGTGCACGATGGGTTGGCTGCTGGCGACGGCGCCGCGCGACCACCTGGGCCAGACTGCCCGCATGACGACGGTCGAACACGGGGCCGGCCCTCGCGCGGCGGGCATCTTGGCAGGCATGGTCCTGTTCGCTGCCGCATGTACGACGCCTCCGGCCACACCCACGGCAACCGCTCCTTCGCCCGGGGCCAGCGACCCGACCGCCCGACCGACGCCGAGTGGATCCCCCCAGCTCGGCGTCGACTGGCAGCGCGTCTACGCTGTGGAGCAGCCGCCAGGCGACCCGCTCGTGACCCCGCCGCCGGCCAGCGGCTCCGGCCTCTCGCAGCACCCAGGGCACTACACCGGGGGCATGGCCGACCTGATGGACGTGGCCGAGGGCTCTGATGTGCTCGTGGCGGCGGGGTTCTTCGACGAGGGTCCCAGGGCGATGGTCTGGACCTCGAGCGACGGACGATCCTGGGCCGTCGCGCCTGCCTTCCCGACCGGCGACGGCAGCATCGCGTACGCGGTCGCCAGTGGTCCGGACGGCCTCGTGGCCGGCGGTGTCGACGGCTCCGACGCCGCGGTGTGGCTGAGTGCCGACGGTCGAACGTGGCAGCGGGTCGAGCAGGCGGCCTTCCACGACGACGCGGCGCCGCTCGAGATCCGGTCGCTCACGAGGACCGAGGCCGGCTGGCTGGCAGCAGGCTTCCAGGGCGGCATCGTGCACGACCTGCGGGCCGCGTTCTGGCGCTCGACCGACGGCCGAACGTGGCAGCGTGTGCCCGATCAGCCCGACTTCGCGAAGGGACGCGTCGAGGACCTCGCCATGACGCCTCAAGGCGTCGTGGCCGTCGGCTCGCTGGGCTCATACGGACAGTCCGAGGCCGGCGCGGTCTGGCGCTCGACCGACGGTGAGACCTGGCGGCGCGAGCCGACCGATGGCACATTCGCTGGTGCGGTCCTGCGCGGAGTGACGGCCTTCGGCAACGGCATCGTGGCGGTCGGCTCGACGGATGACGATCGGGCCGCCCGTTCGTGGGTCTCCGAGGATGGTCGCAGCTGGACGCCGTCGCCGGCCGATCCGGCGATCGACAACCACGGGCTCAAGATCCTGATGCGTGACGTGGCCGTCGTCGACGGCCAGCTCATCGCCGGCGGCCACATGCTGATCGGTACCCAGTACTCGTCCGCGATGCTCTGGCGCTCGACCGACGGGCTGCGCTGGGAGCGCGCGCGTGACGTGCCCGCGTTCGCCGGCGGCATCGTCGAGGGGCTGGCCTCGGGCGGGCCTGGCGTGGTCGCCGTCGGGACCTACGGCGCTCCGGACTTGTTCATCCCGACCGTCTGGCTGTCGCCCGCTTGGCCGGATGCCTGAACCGCCGCCGGTGTCGCTCCCCTGCCCCCGCTGCTCGCCCGCATGACGATGTAGACGACGATCGTGATGAGCGGGAGGAACAGCGCCGCGAGGACCCAGACGACCTTCGCCCCACCGCCGATGTCAGCGCGACGGACGATGTCGACGAGCACCGACAGCCAGACGACGAGGATGGGCAGCACGATGAGCAGGACGATGAGCGCGTCGGTGGCAGACACCCGATGGCTTCCTCTGCGGCGTGCGGCTGAGCTGGAGCGGGAGACGAGGTTCGAACTCGCGACATTCAGCTTGGAAGGCTGACGCTCTACCGACTGAGCTACTCCCGCCGGGCCTGGCCATGATAGTCGAGGGCCATAGACTGGACCGGAGCATCAGTGAGGGCGGCGGATGGCGACGGAGACCGACGACGACGCGATCGCTCGAGTCGTCGAGTCGGCTGGGCGGCTCGGGGTGGAGCTCGACCAGACCGCCGCCGCCGAGTGGCTGGCGGCGATGGACATCGAGGCCACCGGCGGCGAGCTCGTGGTCGACGTCGAGACCGGCGTCTACGGCCATCGGGTGACGATGCTCGACTACCTGCCCGCGGACCTCGCCCGCTTCCGCGAGATGTCGTCTATCGTCGGCTTCGACGACCGGCCGCCGCATGTCCTGACGGCGTTGTCGATCTCCGGCTCCGCGGCGCAGAGCAAGATCAACGCCTACCCGGCCGATTGCGATTTCTTCGAGCGTGTCCACATCCGCGCCGACACGCGCGAGCAAGCCTGCGCGATCCTGTCTGACCTGATGCGCCAGAAGGCGCTCGACACCATGGTCGGCCCGACCTACCGACTGCACGAGGTCAAGTTCGGGTCGCATCCGGTGGCTGCGACCGCGGCTGGTCGGTCGGTCGGTGCCGGCTCGCCCATGTCCTGGTCACCGGCCGACGTCGAGGCCGGCCAGCTGGTAGTGACCCTGTCCGACGGCGCGCGCCGCGCATACGCCTGGGACGAGGTCGCGCACGAGCCGGGCTGGTGCAAGCTCGATTGGGTCATCGCCGACCGGGCTCGTGGCCGGCTGGCCAACGCGAGCACCGTGCTCGATCCGACCTGGGAGGCGCCCGACGGCACCATCGTGCCGCTCGATCGCTTCCTCGACCCGTACTACCAGGAGGTCTATCTCGAAGCCGAGTCCATCCCGCTGTTCACGAAGCTCGTCAAGGAGCTCTCGGCCGACTCGGTCGACGCGTACGTGGACACCCTCGAGCACGAGGTCTGGAAGTACACGGTCGAGGAGCCCAACTACGGCAAGGCCGCGCGGCGGATGTACAACGTCTTCCGGATGAACGGACGGTACGCCGAGGCGGCCTACATACGGGAGCTGTTCGACGAGCCGGTGTCGGCCCTCTATCAGGTCTCGGCGCTCGTCCGAACGCTCGACGACGCCGCGTCATCGGGCGACGTCTTCGACACCGGCACGATGGTCGCGCAGGTCGACGGGCTGATCATGTCGGCCATCCAGGCGCTCGACGGCCCTGACGAAGCGGTCATGGTCGGTCACCTGCTGCGCTTCCGGGACTCGCTCCAGGCCCGCGAGGCGCGCGCCGAGCGTGTCGACGAGATGAGCGGCATCCAGGAGGCCGCGCTCGAGGCCGTCAACAGCTACTTCGAGCGGGCGCTGCGGTCGGTGCCGGAGATCGCCGCCTACCTCGAGGACATCGCCACACGGGCGCCGTAGATCCGGCTGCCGCACGGCGGCCGATAATGCGCCGGTGAAGCTCGAGAAGCGGGTCCACTTCCTGGGCCACGCGACGGCCGTCATCGAGATGGGCGGCCTGCGCGTGCTGACCGACCCGGTCCTGCGTTCGCACCTGGCGTTCCTGGAGCGGCAGGTCGAGCCGATCGCGCCGGAGGACTACGCGGGCATCGACGTGGTCCTCATCTCGCACCTCCACTGGGACCACCTCGACATGCCGTCGCTCCGGCGGGTGGGCACGGAGGCGGTCATCGTGGTGCCGCGCGGCGCGGGCCCGCTGCTCCGACGGAACGGCTTCTCGACCGTGGTCGAGCTGCTGCCGGGTGAGCAGGCCACGTTCGGCGATCTCGTGGTCACGGCCACGACGGCGATCCATCGCGGCTTCCGGCCGCCCTTCGGGCCGGACGCCCCGAGCCTCGGCTTCGTGCTCGATGACGGGGACCTGCGCATCTACTTCGCGGGCGACACCGATATCTTTCCCGAGATGGCCGACTTGGGCTCGCTCGATCTGGCGCTGCTGCCCATCTGGGGCTGGGGGCCGCGGCTGGGTCCCGGTCACCTCGACCCCTACCGGGCCGCCGAGGCGCTCCGCCTGCTCGAGCCGCGCGTCGCCGTGCCCATCCACTGGGGCACCTACTGGCTGCGCGGTGGCGCTCGCCTGCTGCGCGACCGCCTCGTCCACCCGCCGCGCGAGTTCGCCGCCTATGCCGCCGTCAGCGCGCCGGAGGTCGTCATCGCGGCCGCCCTGCCCGGCGAGCGTCTGGAACGGATCCGCTAGGCACGACCCTCGAGCGTCTCGACGCGCGTCTCGTCGACGAGCTGCGCCAGGCCGTCGGCCATCTCCGGGTCGATGTCGATGACGGCCTCGAGCTCGAAGGCCAGCTGGGATCCATGCACGGCGGCCTGGACGGCTGCAAAGCTCCGGCGGTGGAAAGGCGTGGGGCCGAGGGTCGCCAGCGCCGCCCGGTGGTCGGCCGTGGCGTAGCCCGCGTTGTGCTCCCAGCCGTAGCCCGGGTAGCGCGCCGCGAGCCGCGCCATGAGGCGATCGCGGACGACCTTGGCGACGACCGAAGCGCAGGCGATCGAATAGCACGTCGCGTCGCCGTCGACGATCGACGTATAGGGACCGACGTGTGCTTCGAAGCCGACGATGCGATTGCCATCGACGAGCACGTGATCGTGGCCGCCCAGGCGGGCGATGGCGCGCCGCATGGCGAGGTGCGTGGCGTGGTAGATGTTCAGGCGGTCGATCTCCTCGACCGAGGCCGCCCCGACCCCGACGGAAACGGCCCGTCGACGGATGATCGGATCGAGCCGCTCCCGCTGCGCGGCACTGAGCGTCTTCGAATCTCGGACGCCGGCGATCTTGCGAGCGTTCGGGGGCATGATCACGGCCGCCGCCACGACCGGGCCGCAGGTCGGTGCCACGCCGACCTCGTCGACGCCGACGACACGCCGCAGGCCCGACCGCCAGAGCCGGTGCTCGGGGCGCAGACGAGGGACGATGACCGCCACGTCGGGATGCTACCCCGTGAGGGCGCTGGTCAGTTCGGGCGTCGCTCGCGCAGCGAGGCGGCCTTGCCGACGCGCTTGCGCAGGAAGTAGAGCTGGGCTCGTCGGGCGACGCCGTGGCGCACGACCTCGATCTTGTCGATGCGCGGGGAGTTGATCTTGAACGTCCGCTCGACACCCACGCCGCTGCGCAGGCTACGGACGGTGATCGATCGGGTGATGCCGCCACCGCGCAGTCGCATCACGGTGCCCTCGAAGACCTGGATGCGCTCGCGATTGCCCTCCACGACCTTGGCCGAGACGCGCACGGTGTCGCCCGAGGCAAGCTCGGGCAGGTCACTGCGGATCTGGTCCGCGGTGATGTCGTCGAGGACGGACACGGGCACTACTCACTAGGGTCGCGGCTCACGGGCTGGGCTCGAGGGCGCGAGGCACCCGTCAGAGCGGCGGCAGTATAGCACGCACCGTCGGCCCGGCCGGCCGGCGCGCCTGGTCAATCGTCGGGCGGCAGCAGGTCCGGTCGCGACCGCTTCGTGCGGGCCACGGCCTGGTCGTGTCGCCAGCGATCGACCGCACCGTGGTCACCGCTGCGGAGGATCTCGGGCACGGCTTCCCCGCGAAAGACCGGCGGCCGCGTGTATTGCGGGTACTCCAGCAGCCCGTCGCTGAACGACTCGTCCGCTGTCGAGGCCTCGTCGATGGCGCCGGGTAGCAGTCGCACGATGGCGTCGATGACGACCAGGGCGGCGACCTCACCGCCGGACAGGACGTAGTCGCCGACCGACAGCTCGAGGTCGACCAACGCCCGCACGCGATGGTCGATGCCCTCGTACCGTGGGCAGAGGACGATGAGGTGAGCACGCTGGGCCAGATCCGCCGCGCGCGCCTGGCGGAAGGGCTCGCCGCCAGGATCGAGGAGCACGACGGTCGACACGGGTCGGCGCAGGGCATCGATGGCATCGGCGACCGGTTCAGGGCGCAGGATCATGCCCGGGCCGCCGCCGTAGGGATAGTCGTCGACGCTGCGATGCCGACCCAGGCCCCATGCCCGGAGGTCGTGCGCCGCCAGCCGGACCAGGCCACGCTCGAGGGCCCGACCGGGGATGGAATGGGCGAGTGGCCCTGGGAATGCCTCCGGGAAGAGCGTCACGACGTCGATCTCGAGCATCAGTCTGTCTCCGGATCGCCGGCGACTGACGGCGCCGGCGTCACGGCATCGCTCGATGCGCTCGGCAGCGCGGCGCGCGACGACCGTCGACCGCGAGGTCGCCGCGGCCGCACGGGTTCGAGACCGAGGGCGTCGGCGTCGACCACGATGCGGCTCTCGCGGGGCGCGAACTCGACGATGATCGGCCGCACGACCGGGATGAGCAGCTCGCCGAACGCGCCGCCCTCGACGACGAGCACCTCGCCGCCGCCGGACCGGAAGACGTCGATGCAGCGGCCCAGCTCCTGGCCGTCCGCGGTGCGCACGACGACGCCCTCGACCTCGTGCCACCAGACGGCGTCGTCGGCCAGGTCCGTCGGCAGGGTCTCCGCCTCGAGGTAGCCGTCGAGCAGCTGGACGGCCTGCTCGCGGGTGCGGACCTCGCGAAAGCGGACGAGCAGGCCGGGGCCGTCGGCCTGCTGCCAGGTGACGGTCAGCGGGTCCAGGCTGCCCTCGCGGTAGAGCACGCTGCCCGACTGGAACCGCTCGGGCACATCGCTCAGGACCTCGACGCGAACCGTGCCACGCAGGCCCTGCAGCCCACGAACGAGCCCGACGACGAGGCGCTCGGGTGCGGCGTCAGCGGGCGGGCGCGTCAGACGATCTCCAACGAGATCGGCTCACCCTCCCGCGCGGACATGACCTTCAGCAACGTGCGCATCGCTTTGGCGACGCTGCCATTGCGTCCGATGACCTTGCCCATGTCGCCCTCGGCGACGTGGAGCTCGATGACCTGGCCATCGGGCTCATCGTGGACTTCGACGACCACGGCATCGGGGTCGTCGACGAGATTCTTCGCGACGTAGGCGACGAGATCGGCGGCTGCCATGGCTGGTCTCCTACTTGGCGTCCGGCAGGATGCCGGTCTGGCGGAAGAGCCGAGCGACCGTGTCCGAGGGCTGGGCGCCCTTGGCCATCCAGGCGGTCGCCCGCTCGGCGTCGATGACGATCTCGGCCGGTTCGGTGCGCGGGTTGTAGTGCCCGATGGTCTCGATCGACCGCCCGTCGCGGGCGCTCCGGCCGTCGGTCACGACGAGGCGATACGAAGGTTGCTTCGTCGCACCGACACGGGTGAGACGGATACGGACTGCCACGGTGGCGCTCCCTCCTCTAGGGCTGCAAGGTGGTGATGATGGCTTGGCCGACGACGGCCGACCCATCCTGATAGACGACCGCGCCGAGCTGGTCGAAGGGCAGCAGCCAGGGCATGACCTCCTGCTCGTAACGGTCACGCTGACCGGCCGGGACGGACGGTTCGATGGCCGCTCGCAGTCCGCTCATGTCCACGTACGCGGAGCCCGCGTTCGTGCTCGGGCCGGCGGCGGCCATCGTCGCCTGGTAGGCGGCGTCGGCCGCCAGAGCGGTCTCGGGCGTCACGGTCAGGATGGTCCGGACGCTCGCCTCGCCGTAGCCAAGGACGAACACGCCCTCGCCGAGGGCGAAGCTGAGCGGCACGTCCCGGCCGTCCTGAGAGACCGTGACCGTGGTGATGGTCGTGCCCGCGGCCTCGGACGACGTCAGCGTCATGCCACCGCTGATGGCCGCCAGTTGGAGCGCTGCCGTGAGCTGTTCCACGCGCTGTTGCGCGGCGGCCTGGTCGGTCACGGCCACCACGAGGGCGGCCGCTGGTGCTCCATCGTCGGCCAGGCCGACGATGGCGACGTCGCCCACCCACGCGAAGAGGTCTTCGAGGTCAGCGCCCAGGAGGCCCTCGATCGTCTCGACGGGCAGGCCGAATGCCTCGGTCCCCTGCTCCGACGTGATGCCGCCGAGGAAGCTGCCGATGATCGCCCCGACGGCGCGTGTCTCCGCGAACACCAGCGTCGCTGCGGGCACCCGGTCAGCGAGCGTGGAACGCGCCTCGGTCAGCGGGCTGGCGCCGTCCCGGGCGACGCTCCGCCCGGTCAGCACGACGGCGCCGTCCTTGACGGTCAGCGCTCCGGCGATGGACTCGGGCACGGCCGCAAGGACGACCTCGAGACCGGGCACCGATGCGGCCGCGCCAGCGGCCAGGCGGAGTGCCGTGCCGTCGATGTAGAGCGTCGACAGGCGCGCGGCCGGCAGACCGGCGGTGGCCTCTTCGAAGGCCTGCGAACCGGCCAGGGTGGCACCGCCCTGCGTGCCCAGCTGCACGCTCTCGGCGACGACCTCCGGATCCATGCCCACGACGAGCATGTCGTTCGTCAGCGTCACCGTCGCCGAACGGTCCCCGGCATCGGTCGCGCCGTCGTCGCTGAACGTCCACGTCGGGTGTCCCTCGACGTCGGCGCTCACGACGGTCAGCCCGGCAGCCTGCGCTTCGGCGGCCACGCGACCGACGGCCGTCTCCGCTGCGGTCGCGTCTTTGACGCTGATGAGACCGACGAGCGGCAGCTCAAGGCCACCCTGGCCACCTCCGGTGATGAGCGAACCGATGTCGGGCAGGCCGGCCACGGCCATCGCGACCTGGCCACCGAACCAGGGCTTGATGTCGGCGGTGTAGGACGCCTCGCCGTCGGTCGCCTCGCCGACGAGGCGGTCGAACGTGTCGTCGGCCTTGAGCTCGAGCGTCGAGGCATCCTCGAAGCCCGGGAAGCGTGACAGCAGCTCGGCGACCTCCTGGCGCTGGTCGCCGGGCAGGTCGAAGCGCACGTCGAGGTACTGGACGGTCGTCGCCGGCAGGTAGCGCGGGGCGGCGGCGGCGACATTGCCCTGACGCGCGAGCAGGGCGACGATGAGCACGCCGACGACGAGCAGGGCGATGACGCCGATGGCGAGCGCCCAGCGTCGACGGCTCGGCTGGCCCGGTCCTGGCGCTTCAGCCGGATGATCCGCCGTCGGGTCGACCGGTGGCCCGGCCGGCGTGACGGGCGGCGCCACGACAGCCGCGGCACCGCCTGCCGGGTCGGTCTGCGGGTCGGTCTCCGGGTCGGCTTCGGTCGGTGCCCCCGGCAGCGTGGGCTCCGGCACGGGCGCCGGTGACGTCCGGGCCTCGGGCGTCGGGGCCTCGGGCGTCGCGGCCTCGGGTGCCCCATCCGCAGGTCGAGCGCCCTCCGGAGGTCGTGGCTGGTCGTTCGGGTCGGTCATCGGGTAGTCCCCTCTAGCGGGCGAACGGCAGGCCGCCGCGACGCTGGGTCGCACCGAGCTGCTTCATGAGCTTCTGCATCTCACCGAATTGCTTGACCAGCCGGTTGACGTCCGGCAGCGTCGTCCCGGAGCCGCCGGCGATGCGACGGCGGCGCGAGGCGTTGAGGATGGTCGGATCGCGACGCTCGTCCGGCGTCATGGCGCGGATGATGGCTTCGACACGCGCCAGGTCACCGCGATCGACGGCTCCCTGCGCTTCCTTGGCCATGCCGCCCATGCCGGGGATCATGTCCAGGATCTGGCCCATGGGGCCCATCTTCTTGAGCTGCTGCATCTGCTCCAGGAAGTCGTCGAGCGTGAACTGGTTCTTGCGCAGCTTGTCGGCCAGCTTGGCCTGCTCGTTGGCGTCGAACGTCTCCTGGGCGCGCTCCGTGAGGGTGACGACGTCGCCCATGCCCAGGATGCGACCGGCCAGCCGGTCCGGGTGGAAGACCTCCAGCGCATCGGTCCGCTCGCCGGTGCCCAGGAACTTGACGGGCACGCCGGTCACGCTGCTGATCGAAAGCGCGGCGCCGCCGCGCGCATCGCCGTCGATCTTGGTCAGCACGAGGCCGGTCAGCGGCACGGCGTCACGGAAGGCCTCGGCGACGGCGACCGACTCCTGGCCGACCATGGCGTCAACCACGAGCAGCGTCTCGCTCGGCTGCACGACGGCCGCCAGATCGCGGATCTCGGCCATCAGCTCGGCATCGACGGTCGTCCGGCCGGCGGTGTCGATGATGACCGTGTCGCGGCCGGAGCGCCTGGCCTCGGCGATGCCACCGCGGGCGATGTCGAGCACCGGCGTCCCGGGCTCGGCGCGATGGACCGGCAGGTCGAGGCTCCGGCCGAGCGCCACGAGCTGATCGACGGCGGCCGGCCGGTAGGGATCGGCGGCAACGAGCAGCGGGCGTCGACCCTGCCGGACGAGGTGCCGAGCCAGCTTCGCGGACGACGTCGTCTTGCCCGAGCCCTGGAGGCCGACCATGGCCACGACCGATGGCGAGCCGGTCAAGCGGAACTGCCGATCGCCGGCCCCGAGCAGCGCGGTCAGCTCCTCGTGCACGATCTTGATGACCTGTTGGCCGGCGTTGAGGCTCTCGAGGATGGCGGCACCGACCGCACGCTCGCGGACACGCGCCACGAAGTCCTTGACGACCCGATAGTTGACGTCCGCCTCCAGCAGCGCCAGGCGGACCTCGCGCATGGCGGCGTCGACGTCGGCTTCGGTGACCCGGCCGCGGCCGGTCAGGCCGGCCAGCGTCGCGCGCAGGCGTTCACTCAGGCTGTCGAACACGGGGTCTGATGGATCTCCCTGTCAGGTCGCACCCTCGGCGGTCCGGCCGAGGGCGACGGGTGCGCGGGTTCTGGCGACACCGAGGCGGGCCGTAGTGTAGCGCGCCATCGCGCACCACGCCGCCGAGCCTGCCGGCGCGTCGATCAGGCGAAGAGGGCGGCGATGAACTCGTCCGGGTCGAAGTCCACCAGGTCCTCGAGGCGCTCGCCGACGCCGACGAAGACGACGGGCACGCCGAGTGAGCGCTCGATGGCGAACACGATGCCGCCCTTGGCCGTCGAGTCGAGCTTGCTCAGGACGATGCCAGTCAGCGGGCTCACGGCTTGGAACGCCTCGGCCTGTGCGAGCCCGTTCTGGCCGGTCGTCGCGTCGAGCACGAAGAGCACCGCGGGATCGGCGCCCGGCAGCCGCTTGTCGATGGTCCGCCGGATCTTGGCCAGCTCGTCCATGAGGTTGTGCTTCGTGTGCAGACGCCCTGCCGTGTCGACGATCACGACGTCCGCCCGACGGGCGATCCCGGCATCGAGGGCGTCGAACACGACGGCCGACGGATCGGCGCCCGCCGCGTGCGCCACGACCGGCACGTCGAGTCGACGAGCCCACGCCTGGAGCTGCTCGATGGCGGCAGCACGGAAGGTGTCCGCGGCCGCGAGCAGGACGCGCTGCCCGGATGCCTTGAGCCGTGCCGCGAGCTTGGCGATGCTCGTCGTCTTGCCCGTCCCGTTGACGCCGACCATGAGCACGACCGCGGGCGCGGCGGCATCCGGACGCGGCGGGGCCCAGGCGCTCGGCGGCCGCGGCACGAGCAACGACCGCAGCTCCGCCTCGACCGCCGCGATGGGCGTCGGCGCGTCCGTTCGACGTCGCGCCGAGGCGACGATATCGATCGCCAGGCGCGCCCCGACATCGGCCTCGATGAGCGTCTCCTCGACCTCCTCCCAGGCCGCCTCGTCGGTGCCGGTGCCGAGGATCGTCCGAAGGCGCGTGACGAAGTCTCGACTCGGACGCAGGCCGGCATCGATGGTCGCTGGAGGTGCCGCGCCGATGGGCCCGCCGGCTTCGTCGGTCGGCCCCGACCAGCCCCACTGGTGCGCCGGGGCGTCGTGCGCCGGAACCTCCGCTGGCGCCGCGGGCTGGGTCTGGGCCGATTCGTCGGTGGGGTTCCCCTCGGCCGTCGGGATGGTGGCATCGTCATCGGTCGGGACGTCGGGGTCCGCCGGTCCGAGCGGCTTGTGGCGCCAGAACATGGTCAGCCGGCGGCTGCGGCGAGCTCCGTCGCCTCGGCCAGTCGAAGCGAGATGACGCGGCTCACGGCGTCGTCGCCGATGGTCACGCCGTAGAGCGCATCGGCCGCTTCGATCGTGCCGCGGTTGTGCGTGATGACGACGAACTGGATGTCGCTCGCAAGCTCCCGCAATGCGGTCGAGAAGCGCACGACATTGGCTTCATCGAGGGCCGCGTCGACTTCATCGAGGACGCAGAACGGGACCGGCCGGACCTCCAGCATGGCGAACAACAGGGCCACGGCCGTGAGCGCCCGCTCGCCGCCCGAGAGCATCGCCAGCGGCTGACGCTTCTTGCCCGGCGGGCGAGCCATGATCTCGACCCCGGTCTGCGTCGGCGCATCCGGATCGGTCAGCACGAGGCTCGCGGCGCCGCCGCCGAAGAGCTGCGCGAAGCGTCGCCCGAAGGCGCCCTCGAGCGCGCGGAACGTCGTCAGGAACTGCTCGGTGATCCGCTCACCGAGCTCGGTGATGAGGGCCCGCGTGGCATCGATGGCCGCCGTCAGGTCGTCCCGCTGCGCCTCCATCTCGGCCAGACGGACCCGCACTTCGTCGTATTCCTCGGCCGCGAAGGGATTGCTCGCGCCAAGCTCGTGATAGCGCCGCCGGAGGCTGGCCAGGCGCGCCGGTCCCGGCGCCTCGTCATCAGCCGCGC
>DATBSD010000120.1:0-10459 GCA_036559965.1 Candidatus Limnocylindrales bacterium | reverse complement strand
CCTCGCTCGGCCCGGCGACCCCGAGGGCGACGCCGATGCGCGCCAGCTCCCGTTCGCGCAGACCCGGCTCCGCGAGGTAGAAGTCGAGCACCTCGGGCAGCACCGCAGCAAGGGCCGTGCCGTGGGGCAGGCGGCCGCGCGCACCGATCGCGTGGCCCAGCGCGTGGATCAACCCGACGCCGGTCCCGCTCGCCTGGCCGAGGCCGGCGAGGTGCGAGGCAAGGAGGAGCTGCGACCGCGCCTCGAGGTCCTCGCCGTCGCTCACCGCGCGGGGCAGCCAGCCGCCGATCGTCCGGACGACCTGCAGCGCGAGCGCCTCAGCGTAGGGGTTCGGGTTGGCCGAGAGATGCGACTCGATGGCGTGCGTCATGGCATCGATGCCCGTCGCTGCCGTCGCCGCTGGCGGCAGTCCGACCGTCAACGCCGGGTCGAGGATGGTGCCCGCCGGCTGGACAGAGGGATGCCCGACGTAGTCCTTCCGCCCGGCGGTTTCGTCGGTGATGACGCCGTACGTGTTCGTCTCGGCGCCGGTGCCGGCGGTCGTTGGCACGGCCACCAGTGGACGACCGGCCGCGAGGTCATCGCGGTGGTAGCCCAGCGCCAGGACATCGCCGCCGTTGGCGGCGTGGAGCGAGATGACCTTGGCCGAGTCCATCGACGAGCCGCCGCCGATCGGCACCACGACCGTGCCCTCGACCCCGAACCGCGTGAGTGCCTCGCTGCCACGGATGATGGAGCTGGCGCCGGGGTTCGGCTCGACTCCGGCGTACGTCATCGAGGGCAGCCCGGATGACTCGAGGACCTCGACCACCCGCTCGACGACGCCCGATGCCACCACGCCGGCGTCGGTGACCAGGAACACGCGGTCGCCGCCGGTGTCGGCGACCAGCTCGGGCAGGCCGTCGATGGCCCCGACCCCGAACCGTGTCCGCCCACCAGATCGAAGCTCGAGCGACCGGTCCGCGAGCGTCGGCACCTCAGGAGACCTCCAGGACAAGGTCGATGCTCGTGTCGCGCCGCACCGTCAGCCAGCGCCGGCAGCCGAAGGCGTGGAACCAGCGCTCGGTCGTCGGGCCGTCCGGATTGTCGATCAGCCAGACCTCGTCGAAGTCCCGATCATCGGGGTCGTCGATGTGCGGCGCGACCGACCGCCGCTCGCCCCCGAAGACGTACTCGTCGAGCGGTCGTGGTCCGCACCGGGGACAGTCGAGCCAGTGCATCAGCGCGTCCCCGCCGAGCCCTGGTCGGCGAGCACGTGATCGGCCCGGAAGCGTGCGAGGGCGAAGGGCGCGATGAGGTCGGGCGTCCGCCCGGTGGCGATGAGCTCGGCCATCGCCTCGCCGCCGGCCGGGATGGCCTTGAAGCCCCACGTGCCCCAGCCGGTCGTGACCAGGAAGCCGGGCGTCGGGGTGACGCCCATGATGGGGCTGAAGTCGGTCGAGATGTCACAGCTGCCGGCCCATGTGCGCAGGATCCGCATCCGGCGCAGGAAGGGCAGCAGCATCGAGACCTTGTAGCTGTAGCTGCGCAGCGCGCTGAACGATGACTGCCGGGAGTACGAGGGCTGGGCGTCGAACTCGGCGCCGATGAGCATCTGGCCGCGTTCGGTCTGCGAGACGTAGCACGCGAGCTCCGTGCTGGCCACGATGTGCTCGAAGCCCGGCGCGAAGTCGTTGGTCACGAAGGCGTGCAGTGGGTGGGTCCGGACCGGCAGCCGGACGCCGGCCATGGCAGCGAGGGCCGTCACATGTCCGCCGACGGCCGAGAGGACGACGCCGGCACCGATGGGGCCGGCTGGGGTCTCGACACCGAGGACACGCCCGGCTTCGAGCCGGAGGCCGGTGACCGGCGTGTCCTGGAGGATGTCCACGCCGCGCTGCGAGGCGACGGACGCGAAGGCCCACGCGACGCGATCGTGGCGTGCCGTCGCGCCCTCGACGTGGTACGAGCCGCCGAGCACCGGGTAGCGGCCGCCGCCGCTCAGGTCGACCTGCGGCACGAGCGCCTTGATCTCGTTCGGCGTGAGCATCTCGGTCGTCGCGCCGCAGGCGGCATCCATCAGGCAGCGCGCGCGCTCGGTGCGCATCGCCATCTCCGTGTGCGCCATCCAGAGGATGCCCTTCGTCTGGTGGTGGAGCGCGGCGCCGGTCTCCGCCTCGAGGCCCTGGTAGCGCTCGAGCGAGTGCTGGTAGAAGCGGATGGCCTCCGGCAGGCCGTAGTTGGCGCGGATGATGGTCGTGTTGCGCCCGGTGTTGCCGCTCGCGATGTAGTCGGCTTCGAGGACGGCCACGTTCGTGATCCCGTGGCGCGTCGCCAGGTGCCAGGCGGTCGAGAGGCCGTGGCCGCCACCCCCGACGATGACGACGTCGTAGGCGCGCTTGGCGCCGACCGGCCAGCGGATCGGCTGGAGGGTTCGCGTGTGCTCGCTCACGTCGGCCAGCCCAGGCGGTCGGCCAGGTCGTGGGCATACGCGGCCGCCGTGAAGATGCGCACGTGGTCGGCGTCGAGCCGCACGAGCTTGACCGGGACTCCGGCCACGGCGCCCTGTGATACCTCGGCCTCCGCCGTGAGCGGCCACTCCGTCCGCCGGCGGACGTCGTCGATCGGGCACGTCGCGGCGACCAGCCCACGCTCATCGACGACGATGGCGTGTCCATCGTCGAGCTCGACAGCCACGGCATCGATGGCGATGACCTCGTCCGGTGCGATCCGCAGCAGCGTCACGTCAGAGCCACCGGCCGCTACCCAGCGGGCGTCATCGATGGCTCGCGCATCGGCGACGACCCGGAGGCCGGTCACGCCGTCAAGCGCGGGCACGGTGACCCTCGGGGTCGTAGAACGGCGTCGATGTCACGAGCGCCTCTCGACCATCGATCTCGACCCGGTCGGCGAACGGCGAGCGCTTCTGCCAGCCGAGCATCACCGCCTTGCCCAGGACGGGCGACGTCCAGCTGCCGCTGACGTGGCCGACGATCTCGTCGCCGACTCGGATGGGGCTGCCCTCGGTCGGCGCAAGGCCATCCATCGTGAAGCCGAACAGCCGCCGATGATCGGGCAGCTTGCCCGTCCGCTCGAGGGCGGCGCGACCGATGAACGTCGGCTTCTCCATGCGCACGGCCCAGTCCATGCCCAGGCGGCGCGGGGTCGTATCGAGCTCGGTGTCCATGCCGACGATCACGTGGCCCTTCTCGAGCCGGAGCCCGAACAGCGCCTGCAGCCCATGGGGCCGGATGCCGAGGTCGGCGCCTCGGTCCATGAGCGCTCGCCACAGCTCGACCGAGCCGTCGAGTGGATGATGGAGCTCGAAGGCGGCCTCGCCGGTGAACGACAGGCGCATCACGTGACAGGGCACGCCGGCGACCGCAGCACGGCGGTGTCCGAGGTAGCGCGGCGTTTCGTCGAGGCCGAGCCGACGGAGCAGCTCGCCGGCGAGCGGCCCGGTGACGTTGACGGCGGCCAGCGACATCGTCTGGTCGAGCACGTGGACACGCAGACCCCATGTCTCGATCCAGTCGCGCAGCCACATCTCGGCGTTGGCCGCGCCGCCGGACGTGAAGGTGAGGACGAACCGGGTCTCCGATTCGCGCAGGATCATGCCGTCGTCCATGACATGGCCGCGCTCGTTGAGCAGCAGCGCGTAGCGCGACCGCCCAGGCTTGATGTCCGCCACGTGGCAGGGATAGAGCCGCTCGAGCGCCTCGACGACGTCAGGCCCGCTCAAGACCAGCTTGCCCAACGTGCTGACGTCACCGATCGAGACGCCCTCACGGACGGCGCGGTACTCGGCCATCGCGTCGCCGTAGTGCCATGGTCGCCACCAACCCCCGAAGCGATCCATCGTGGCGCCGAGCGCGAGATGCTCGTCGTGGAGCGGCGTGCGGCGGAAGGCATCGACCGTCACGTCGGCGGCGACCTCGCCGAGCGTCGGCTGTCGCGCGGCGGGCCGTGCGGTGAATGGCTCGGGCGCCTTGCCCGCTTGCGCGGCCGACCACGCCCGGACGTGGGGCAGGCATGCGCCACCCTGGCAAGTCCCGATGCCGGCCAGGGTCGCCCGCTTGAGCAGTTCGAGCTCGCCGTAGCCAGCTCCCGACGCCTCCTCGAGATCGGCGACCGAGACACCCATGCATCGGCATACGATGGCTGCCCGGTCGGCCGGCGGCGGCAACGCGTGGTCGGCGGCAGCAGATCCGACGACCGACACGGGCACCGTCGGGCCGGCCATGCGCGCCAGGACGTCGCGCGGACTCCAGCCGAGGCCCACGATCGCCGTCCGGCATGCGGTCGTCGTCTCGACGCCAGTGACCGGGTCGGCGGTCACGACCCCACCGATGTGGCCGTCGCCGTCGTCCACGAAGCGCACGAGCACGCCGTCGAGTGGCCTGCAGGGCACGCCCTCGGGCGGCGTCCCGATGGCGACGGCATCCGGCAGCGCCACGCCGGACGCGTGGAGCCGCTGCGCGGCTCGGGCGGTCACGATCCCGCGGAGCTCGGCACCCGGGCAGACCGGCTGGATCTCGGCCGCGCCGGTCGCCACGATGACCTCGGTCGCGGTGACGTGCCGCATGCCGGCCGGCGTGCGAGCCACGATCGTCGGGCCGGGATAGACGCCGACGACCTCCTCGCCCGTCCCCGCGTCGAGCACGACGACCTCACGACCATCGACCGAAGCTGTCGCCGCCGCTGCGCGTCCGCTGCGTCCGCCGCCGATCACGACGACGTCGGCCACCTCCCGCTCGACGGCGGGTTCGCCGACGGCGACATCGCCGTCGAGCTGGGCATCCGCCCAGGCGGGCAGTGGCGGCATCGCGTCGGCCGGATGGCGATCGACCGACATCGCGGGCGCGGCCGCGACCTGGCACGACCGCATGTAGGCCACGCCGTCGACGGTCGCCAGGCAGTTGCCGCAGTCGCCGGCCAGGCAGAGGGTGCCCCCGCGGCCGGGCCACTCGCCCGCACGGAGCATGGCGACGGCGACCGAGTCGCCCTCGTCGAATGCCAGTGGCCGCCCGTCGACCACGAGCCGTCCGCCGGACGAGGTGCCGTCCCGCAGGTTGGCCCCGCTCACGCTCGCATCCGCAGGCCCTGCGGGTCGAAGAGGGGCTCGGGCTGGAGGCTGGCTGGTCGCCGCCGCCCGATGATCTCGATCTCGAAGCCCTGGCCGCCCGGACCGTCGGGCGTCGACAGCTCCATCGGCACATAGCCCAGCGCGATCGAGCGCCGGACATGGTGGCCATAGCCACCCGAGGTCACCCAGCCGACGACCGCCCCGTCATGCCATATGGGCTCGTCGCCGATGACATCGGCCGGATCGTCGGGGTCGGGCTCGACGACGAAGGCGCACAGGCGTCGCTTGGGGCCGCCGGCCGCGAGCTCGGCCTCGTGGGCGGCGCGGCCGATGAAGTCATGGTCGAGTCGGAGGTAGCGCGTGATGCCCGCCTCGAGCGGCGTGTAGATCGGCCGATACTCGCGGAACCACGTCCCGTAGCTCTTCTCGAGCCGGAGCGACATCAGGGCCCGCATGCCGAACAGGCGGAGACCGTGCGGCTTGCCGGCCGCGGCGATCCGGTCGAAGACCAGGCGCTGGACCTCGGGCGCGACCCATAGCTCGTAGCCCAGGTCGCCCGCGTAGTTGATGCGCGCGAGGTGGAGCGGGATCATGCCCATGTCGACCCGTCGGAAGGCCATGAACGGGAAGGCGTCGGTCGACAGGTCGAGGTCGGGTGCGATGGCGGCCAGGACGTCGCGCGACCGCGGGCCGGCCACGGACAGCCCGGTCAGCCCGAGCCCCAGGACCTCGAACTGCACGCTGCCGTCACTCGGCAAGTGGTGGCGGAACCAGCGGCTGTGATGACTTGTGGCAGGCAGCGAGCCGAAGAGGTAGAAGACGTCGGCATCGGTCGGTCGGGCGATCGTGAACTCGCCGACGATCCGGCCCGCGTCGTTGAGCATCGCGGTCAACGTGATGCGACCGACTGCGGGCATGCGCGCCGTCAGCAGCGAGGACAGCCAGGCCTCGGCGCCAGCTCCCGTGACCCGGTACTTGGCGTAGTTCGAGATCTCGGTCATGCCCACGCCCTCGCGCACGGCGGCCACCTCGGCCGCCACCTGTGGCCAGGCGTTCGAGCGCCGGAACGTGACCTCCTCGACCGGCTCCAGCCCGGGCGCCTGGAACCAGAGCGCATGCTCGAGCCCGAAGGTCGCGCCCCAGACGGCGTTGGCCGCGGTCAACCGGTCGTGGATGGGCGTCGTCAGGAGCGGCCGCGCGGCCGGCAGCTCCTCGTTCGGGAAGGTGATCCGGAAGCGGCGACGGTAGTTCTCCTGGACCTTGGCGTTCGTGTAGCCGAGCGTCGCGTAGTCGCCGTAGCGGGCGACATCCATGGCCCAGATGTCCATGCCCGGGTCGCCGTCGTCGCCGGCGTCAATCCAGGCCGCCAGCGCGAGGCCGACGCCGCCGCCTTGCGACAGCCCGGCCATGACGCCGCATGCGACCCAGTAGCCAGGCAGGCCGCGGACAGGCCCGACGAGCGGATTGCCGTCCGGAGAGAACGTGAACGGCCCGTTGACGACCTTCCTGATGCCGATGGTGCCCATCGCCGGGTAGTGCCGGAAGGCGACCTGGAGCTCGGGGGTGATGCGGTCGAGGTCCGGCTTCAGGAGCTGCGAGCCGAAGTCCCATGGCGTCTGGCGTGGCGACCAGGGCACGCAGGCCTGCTCGTACGTGCCGAGCAGCATCGCCCCGCCTTCCTGGCGGATGTAGATCTCGCCCTTGAAGTCGAGCGCCATTGGCATCTCGTGGCCGGAGGCGGCGACGTAGTCGGCGACCTCCTTCATCGGCTCGGTCAGGAGGTACATGTGCTCCATGGCCAGGACGGGCAGCTCGAGTCCGACCATGCGCCCGACCTCCCGCGCCCACAGCCCGCCGCAGTTGACGACGTGCTCGGCGTGGATCGTGTCGCCCGACTCGAGGCGCACGTCCCAGGTGCCGTCCGACCGCTGCGACAGCCCGACGACCGGCGTTTGCTGGTGGACCTCAGCACCGGCCAGCTGGGCGCACTTGACGTAGGCGCGGGTGACGCCGGTCGGGTCGACATGGCCCTCGACGGGATCGTAGAGCGCGCCGACGAAGTACTGCGGGTCGAGGAGCGGGAAGACGTCCCGGGCCTCGTTGGCCGAGATGAGCTCGAGCTCCATGCCCAGATAGCGCCCGCGCGCCTGGGCCATGCGCAGGAAGTCCATGCGCACCTCGGTGTCGGCGAGCATCAGGCCGCCCGGCAGGTGGATGGAGCAGTCCTGACCGCTGACGCGCTCGATCTCCTCGTAGAGCTGGATCGTGTATTGCTGGAGGCGGGCGACGTTGGGGTCGCCGTTGAGCGTGTGCATGCCGCCGGCCGCATGCCACGTCGAACCCGCCGTCAGCTCGCGCCGCTCGAGCAGCATGACGTCGGTCCAGCCGAGCTTGGTCAGGTGATAGAGCACGCTGGCGCCGACGACACCACCACCGATGACGACGACCCGAGTCTCCGACTTCAACGGCTAGATCCCTCACGCTCGCTGCCGAACCGCCCTCCGCGTAGGATGTCAGAACCGAGCATCGGTCGACTGGGAGGGGCGTGACTTGGAGCGGCGTGAAGCGCCAGAGCCCTCCCTCGCTCGAGGGCCTGACGACCTGCTGATTGCGACGGTTCGCACTGCGACGCTGAGTGCCGCCGGGAAGACGGCGATCGTGGAGATGTGCTCGTCAGCGCATGGCGTCGACTTCGGTGAGCTGTGGGATCTCCTGCCACCCGAGAGCGTCCACGTCACGGCCAGCCTGGGCGGCGAGCTCGTGGGCCACGCCGTCATCACGACCCGCTGGCTCCAGCCAGGCGGCCATCCGTTCCTCCGCTGCGCCTACGTGGACGCGGTCGCCACGGCGCCCGCGCATCAGCATCGGGGCATCGGCAGCGCGGTCATGCGGCGACTGGCGGCAACTGCCGACGCCGGCGGCTTCGAGATCGGCGGCCTCGAATCAGAGCTTCGCGGGTTCTACGAGCCGTTGGGCTGGCAGCGATGGCGGGGTCAGCTCGCGGGCCTCACGGACGCCGGGCTGGTCCCGACCCCCGACCAAGATGGGATCTTCGTGCTCCGCCTGGCGCACACGCCGACCATCGACATCGACGCGCCACTGACGATCCAGGCGGATGGGCGCCTGTGGTAGCGGCGATCGACGCCCGACGGCGTCCCGGAGGATGGCCGCTAGCCGCGGTCCTGGACCTCCGAGAGCGGCCCGCGTGCGACTTCGTCGAACGGCGGCCCTCCGAAGTGGTCCCAGCACTTCGCATGGAACCACTCGCCGGCCAACCATTGCTCGACCGTCTCGCCGGACGCGTCCTCTCGGCGGTCGACCTTGACCGTTCGAACCGCGACGTCCGATGACCTGAGCAGCGCGCCACAGCTATAGCACGGGTAGACGAGGTCACCCATCGGGCGATTCTGGACGTCAGCCGCGAACCTGTCCACGGCGGCGGTCGCGGTCGCCTAGAAGTCGGTCGGGACGCCGCCCTCTTCGACACGGCGGGCGACGAAGGCGTCCAGCTCCTCGCGGATGCCGGCGTCCATGGGCGGCGGTTCGTACGCGGCCAGGAGCGCCTTCCAGATCCGATTGGCCTTGCCCGGCAGCTCCGGCGAGCCGGCCTCCTCCCAGGACTCCCAGTTCCGCCAGTCGCTGAGCATCGGCTTGTGGAAGGCGGTCCGGTAGCGCGCCTGCGTGTGTGCGGCCCCGAAGAAGTGGCCACCCGGGCCGACCTCGCGCATGGCATCGAGCCCGAGCGTCTCCTCGTCGACGACCGGCGGCTCGAGGAAGGCCGCCACCATGCCCAGCAGCTCGGCATCGAGGATGACCTTCTCGAAGCCCGCGTGGAGGCCGCCCTCCATCCAGCCCGCGCCGTGCATCAGCAGGTTGACGCCGCCCATGACCGCGCCCCAGAGCGAGAAGACACTCTCGTAGGCGGCCTGGGCATCGACCGCGTTGGCGGCGCAGACGTTCGACGAGCGGTAGGGCACCCCATACCGACGCGCCAGCTGACCGCCGACCATGGCCGTGCGCATGTACTCCGGCGTGCCGAAGGCCGGCGCACCCGACTGCATGTCGACGTTGCTCGTGAAGCCACCGTAGACCACCGGCGAGCCCGGCCGCACGACTTGCGTCAGGACCATGCCCGCCAGCGCCTCGGCGTTCTGCTCGACGAGCGCCCCGGCGAGCGTCACCGGGGCCATGGCGCCGGCCAGCGTGAAGGGCGTCATGACGATGACCTGGTTGCGCCGCGAGTACTCGAGGATGCCCTGGAGCATCGGCGTGTCGAGGCGCAGCGGGGAGCTGGAGTTGATGACCGTGAAGATGGACGGCTCGCGCTCCAACGTGGCGTCGTCCACGCCGCGAGCGATGCGCACCATCTCGAGCGCGTCGATGTTCCGCTGCCGGCCCAATGAGTAAGCGTGGAGCGGCTTGTCGGCCAGCGTCAGGACGTCGTGGATGGCGTACAGGTGGCGGACGGAGGGGTGGAGATCGATGGGCTCGACCGCGTAGCCGGCGAAGAAGTGGACGACGTTGAGCATCTGGAACAGCCGCACGAGGTCCTGGTAGTCGGCCCGGTTGCCCACCCGGCGTCCGCGGTCGGCGTCGTAGACGTTGGGCGCGCTGCCGACCGTGCCGAAGGCGACCCAGTCGCCGCCGATGACGAGGTCGTGCTCGGGGTTCGTCGCGTGCAGGGTGAACGACGGAGGCGCCGTCCGGATGCGCTCCAGGACGAAGGTCCGATCGAAATGCACCCGCTGCGTGCCGTCGTCGACGGTCGCCCCGGCGGCGACCAGCACCTCGCGTGCCTCCGGATCGAGGAAGTCCATGCCGATCTCCTCGAGCACCTGGAGCGACGCGAGGTGGATCGACTCCAGCTCGTCGTCGGACAGGACCGCGGTCGGCTGGTAGGGGAGGCGCGGCTGGGCATAGGCGGGTTGTGTCGGCAGCAGACTCCGCTCGCCGGTGTCGCGGCCGCCGCGCCGCCGACGCGGCTCGGTCGGCGCAGAGTCCTCAGCCTGCCCGGGCTCCTCTGTCGGCGGCTGCTCAGCGTCCGTCATCGGCGCCTCACTCGCCCGAGAGGTCGATCCAGGTCGCCTTCAGCTGGGTATAGCCCTCGAAGGCGTGGAGCGACTGGTCGCGCCCGAAGCCGGACTGCTTGTAGCCGCCGAAGGGCACCGTGATGTCGCTCGTGTCGAACGTGTTGACCCAGACGGTGCCGGCGCGGACAGCCCGTGCGAGGCGATGTGCCCGGTTGATGTCGCGCGTCCAGATGCCCGCCGCCAGGCCGTAAGGCGTGTCGTTGGCGATGGCCAGCGCGTCGGCCTCATCCTCGAACTCGGTCACGGTGAGCACCGGCCCGAAGACCTCCTCGCGCGCGATCCGCCAGCGGTTGTCGACGCCGTC
>DATBSD010000119.1:0-2184 GCA_036559965.1 Candidatus Limnocylindrales bacterium | reverse complement strand
GGCGACGACGTCGTCGAGGCCGTCGAGGTCGCGCCGCCGGGCTTCATCAACATCCGCCTGGCGCCGGGCTTCGTGGCCGCCGAGCTCGATGTCGCGCGCGCCGCCGGAAGCGCGTTCGGCAGGCTCACCGCCGCCCGCCCGCGGCGCATCAACGTCGAGTTCGTGTCGGCCAATCCGACCGGGCCGCTCCACATCGGCAATGCGCGCGGGGCCTTCGTGGGCGACCTCCTGAGCCGCGTCCTCGAGGCGGCCGGACACGAGGTCACGCGCGAGTACTACTTCAACGACTTCGGGGCGCAGGTGCGAGTCCTGGGCGCGTCCGTGCGCGCCATCCGGGCCGGGCAGCCGCTGCCCGACGACGGGTACCACGGCGACTATGTGGCGACCCTCGCCGCCGAGCTGCCCGAGGAGCTTGCCGCGCGCATCGCGGACCCCGATGTCGACGACGCCATCGGCGCCTGGGCATCCGAGCGCGTGCGGGCGGGCATCGAGGCGTCCCTCGCCCATCTCGGCGTGCGCTTCGACGTCTGGAAGACGGAGAGCTCGCTCCACGATGAGGGTTGGGTCGAGCGCGCTGTCGAGCGCCTGCGCGGCGCCGGCCACGTCTACGATCAGGACGGCGCCCTGTGGTTCCGATCGACCACGTTCGGCGATGACAAGGACCGGGTGATCACCCGCTCGGACGGTCGGCCCACCTACTTCGCGGCCGACATCGGCTACGTGACCGAGAAGTTCGGCCGCGGGTTCGACCACCTCATCTACGTCTGGGGCGCCGATCACCATGGCACCGTGGCTCGCGTCCGCAACGCTGCTCAGGCGATGGGCTTCGATCGCGACGCCGTCGAGATGCTGCTCATCGCGTGGGTCCGATTCGTGCGCGACGGCCGCGAGATCTCGATGTCCAAGCGCGCCGGCGAATTCATCACGCTCGACGAGCTGCTGGCCGAGATCGGTGTCGACGCCGCGCGCTGGTTCTTCGCCGCCCGTGGCCACACGGTGGGCATCGACTTCGACATCGAGCTCGCCAAGCGGCAGTCGGCCGAGAACCCCGTCTACTACGTCCAGTACGCGCACGCGCGGATCGCCTCGCTGCTGCGCAAGGCGACCGAGGCCGGGCTCGCGCCAGCGACATCAATGGTCGGCACGCTCGACGGCGACGCGGTGGGCACGGCTCTGGGCATCCGCGTGCTGAGGCTGCCCGAGGTCGTCGAGGATGCCGCATCGGCGGAGGAGACCCAGGGACTGACGACCTACGCGACCGAGCTGGCGACCGCATTCCACGCCTACTACCGCGATCGACGCGTCGTCGATGCCGCCGATCCGGTCACGTCGGCCGCGCGACTGGCACTCGTCGACGCGACCCGCCTGGCGCTGGCCGACACCCTGGCGTTGCTGGGCATCTCGGCGCCCGAGTCGATGTAGCGAGCGACGTCCCGCACCCTGACGTCGGCGGGATCCCAGGCGCGGGTCAGTCGCCCGCGCGAAGCAGCTCCCCGACGCTGGCGATGCGGATCTCGACGTCCTGACTACCAGGCGTGTGCCGGACGACGGCGCGGTCGCCGAGCTCGGTGATGCGGCGACTCGCAGCGGCGGTGAAGGCCTCGGCATCGGCTGGCGAGTCCCAGCTCGTGATCCAGTCGACGAGCCAGGCATCGTCGGGGCCCTCGAGCAGGACGACCCGGTCGCCACCCCAGCCGGCGGACGCATCGCGAGCGATCGTCGGCCCGGCGGACTCCAGCCAGGTGGCGATGCCGAGCTCGCCGACGGTGTCACTGGCGGCCTCGCTCCAGCCCTCGCCGAGGGTCGCCGGCGTGATGTCTGGCTCGACGGCCACCGGCGCCTCGCGCGTCGCGTACTTCTCGGGATGGATGACCTGCTCGGTGGAGTCTGGCGGCGAGGCGTAGGCAGCATCGACTGCCTCCCAGCCGCCCTGCTGGAAGAGGGCGGTCGCGAACAGCAGGCCCTCGGCATACGGGAACTCGAGCTGGCGGACGAGCAGCCGCGGGATGCCTGCCAGGACGGCCTGCTGCTCCATGGCCTGCCTGGTGATGGCCAGGATCTGCTCGAAGGTCAGGTTGTCAAGCGTCCACTGCTGGGTCACGAGCGACGCATCACCCTCGACCATGGCCACCCTGGCCAGATCCTGGTCGCTGTTGTCGACGTCGTCGTCGGGCGTGACCTTCT
>DATBSD010000118.1:0-2396 GCA_036559965.1 Candidatus Limnocylindrales bacterium | reverse complement strand
ACGCCGCCAAGCTCCGGCACGCGCTCTCGAGCGACGTCGCGGTCGATGACCTGCGGGCACGGGCGGAGCGCGACTTCCGGGCGGTGCGTGGGGAGCTCATCCGCGTGGCCCGCGACCTGTGGCCGGCCTTCGTGGGCGGGCAGCCGGCGCCGGATGATGACGACGAGGTCGTCCGACGCGTCTGGCTGGCCGTCGCCACCGAGCACCCGAGCGCCGAGGGACTGCTCGACGCCTGCCGCAGGGAGACGGCCGCCATCGAGGCCTTCGTGCGCGAGACCGGCCTCATCGCGTTGCCCGACGCGCCGCTGCGGATCACGTGGACACCAGAGTTCCTGCGCCCATACGGCGGTGCCTTCCTGTCGCCGCCTGGCCCGCTCGATCGTGGCCTCATGAGCGAGTTCTGGATCACGCCGCCCGATCCGAGCTGGCCGCCCGAGCGCCTCGAGTCGTACCTGCGCGAGGAGAACGACCGGATGCTCCGCGTGCTCTGCATCCACGAGGCGATCCCCGGGCACTACCTCCAGCTCGAGCGCTCCAATCGGACGCCCTCGCTGGCTCGCGCCGTCTTCCAGAGCGGCATGTTCGCGGAGGGTTGGGCGGTCTACGTGACGCAGGTGATGATGGATCGCGGTTACGGCGCCGATGATCCGGCGCTCATGCTCGCCCATTGGAAGTACTACCTGCGCGCCGTCACGAACACGCTCCTCGACATCGGCATCCACGTCGATGACATGGACGAGGCCGCTGCCATGACGCTCATGGTCGGAGGCGCCTTCCAGGAAGAGCAGGAGGCGCGCGCGAAGTACCTCCGAGGCCGGCTCTCGTCGACCCAGCTGTGCACCTACTACGTCGGCTCGCTCGAGATGTGGGACCTCGAGCTGGCTGCCCGTCGTCGAGCGGCGGAGCAGGCCGGCGCGGGAGCGGATGTGGTCGCCGAGCCGCCGCTCGTTGGCGGCTTCGGCCCGACGCCGGGCTTCGACCAGCGCGCCCACCTGGAGGCGGTCATCGCCCATGGCTGCCCACCCATCCACTGGGTCCGCTCGATCCTCGAGGAGGCCGGCGCCGCGTGACGAGCGCCATGCGCGGCGTCGTCTTCAGCGGCCCCGGCCGGCCGCTGACCATCGAGGACCTCGTGCTTGATCCGCCCGGGCCCGGCGAGGTCGGCGTACGCATGGCCGCCAGCGGTGTCTGCCACTCGGACCTGCACGTCATCGACGGGCAGTGGCAGCGGCCCTCCGACTGCGTCCTCGGCCACGAGGGTGCCGCGGTCGTCGAGTCGCTCGGGCCGGGCGTGGCGGAGCGTTTCCCGGATCTCGCGCCCGGCGTCCTCGTCGTCCTCGCCTGGACGGCGCCCTGTGGCGCCTGCCTCGCCTGCCGCCGTGGTGAGGGCTGGCAGTGCAGCCGGCCGGCGGGCGCGGATCATCGGCTGCGACCGGACCTCGTGCGCGTCCATCGCCCGGACGGTTCGCCCATCGGCACGTACAGCGGCATCGGCACGTTCGGGTCGGCCCAGGTCGTCGCCGCCGAAGCCGCCGTGCCGATCGATCCGCGGACCCCACCGCCGGTCGCCGCGCTCATCGGCTGTGCCGTCACGACGGGCGTCGGCGCGGTCCTCGAGACCGCACGCGTGCGGCCTGGTGAGTCGGTCGTCGTCGTCGGTCTCGGTGGTGTCGGCCTGTCGGCCGTCATGGGCGCCGTGCTCGCCGGCGCCGGCCTCGTCGTCGCCCTCGACACGTCGCGCGAGAAGGTCGAGCTGGCGCGCTCCCTCGGCGCACAGGCGGGGGTTCGCGTGTTGGCCGACGACCCGGCCGGGACGCGCGCCATCGTCCAGGCTACGCTCGAGCGAGGTGGGCTCGAGGGCGAGGGTGGCGCAGACCACGTCTTCGAGTGCATCGGGCGGCCGGAGACGGTCGAGTCGGCCATCGAACTGACACGCCCGGGCGGCACGACGACGCTCGTGGGCATGACGCCTCAGGGCGAGCGCGCTTCGTTCGATGTCTACCGCTTCGTCGAGGACGGCAAGCGCCTGCTGGGCGCCAACTACGGCTCGTCCGTGCCGGGGGTCGCCTTCCCCCGGCTGGCACGCCTCTACCTCGACGGCCGCCTGCCCATCGACCGCCTAATCACCCAGCTCATCGGCCTCGAGGACCTCGATCAGGCGTTCGACGCCATGCGTCGTGGGGATGGCGCGCGGCGGGTCGTCGTCCATGACGCCGCCGCTGGCTGACGGCGTGCTCGTCCTGCCTCCGGACCATGCGTCGTGCCGACCATGAGCGGGCCGCCGCCCATCGAGCGACCGGCCGATGTGCGTCCCAGGCGCGATGCCGACGAAGTCCCGGCCGGGCCGGATGGTGCCGAACAGGAAGGCATCGAGCGTGGTCAGGCGCGCCTCGTCG
>DATBSD010000117.1:0-3427 GCA_036559965.1 Candidatus Limnocylindrales bacterium | reverse complement strand
GCAGGCGCGCCGCCTGCTCCTGGTGATGACCGACGATGGCCTCGATCTCGGACAGGCGTTCGACGCTCGTCCGCTCCAGCCAGTCCGCGAAGCGAAGGTGGAGCTCGGCCCGTTCCTCCTTCGAGAGCGCTTCGTACGCGGCGTCGCGGATGAGCGCGTGGCGGAAGCGGAAGGCGTCGCTGAAGAAGCCCGTCGCCCGATCGGGGCGGATGAGCTCCCGCCGGACGAGGTCGGCCAGCCGCGGGGCGAGCTCGGCACGTGCCGTGTCATCGAGCAGCTCGCTGACCGCCGCCCGCCAGAAAACGCGCCCGATGACCGAGGCCCGTTCCATGACCGTCCGATCGCCGAGCCCGAGCCGGTCCAAGCGGGCCGCGATCAGGGCGGCGATGGTCGGTGGCACGGCCACGCCGCTCAGGTCGCCGGCGACGACCCACTTGCCGCCTTCGTCGCGCAGGACGCCATCGTCGACGAGCATCGCCACCAGCTCCTCGACGAATAGCGGGTTGCCCTCCGCCGCATCGCTGATGCGACGTCGGAGGCGGACATCGAGGCCGGTCTCGCCGACCAGCTGGGCGACGAGCTCCTCGGCCTCGATCTCGCTCAGGGGCTCGAGCAGGATGGTCGTCGCATTGAGCTTGCCACCACCCCAGGCTGGCCGGCTGTCGAGGAACTCCGGGCGGCCCATGGTCAGCAGCAGGATCGGCGACTCGCGGATCCAGTCGGTGGCGTGCTCGATAAGATCGAGCAGGGTGGGCGCCGCCCAGTGCAGGTCGTCGATGACCACGACCAGGGTCCGATCGCGAGCCAGCGTCTCGAACAGCCGCCGGATGGCCCAGAACGTCTCCTCCACCGGCGCATCCACCTCCTCGAGCCCGATGGCCTGGCCGATGCGCTCGGCGACCAGGTCGGCCTCTGGGTCGTCGTCCAGGAGCGCCCGCAGTCGGGTTCGGGCGCCATCCGTGTCGTCATCGGCATGGATGCCTGCCGCGGCGCGGACGATCTCGCCGATCGGCCAGAAGGTGATGTTCTGCCCGTACGGCAGGCAGCGACCGCGCAGGACGAGGGCGTCACCTGCCTCCTGCTCGAGGAACGCGGCGATCAGCCGGCTCTTGCCGACGCCTGCCGTGCCCAGGACGGTGAAGAGCTGGCAGGCGCTGTCGGACTGGACGCGCTCGAAGGCCTGCGCCAGCAGCCGCAGCTCACGGACCCGACCGACGAGCGGCGCATCGAGCCGTCGCAGATGCGCCGGGGCGTCGGGGTCGACCCGCTGGAGGCGGAAGGCACGCACGAGGGCCGACTTGCCCTTGAGTTCGAGCTCGATCGGTGCGTCGACCTCGACCGCGTCGCGAACCAGCCGGTAGGTCCCCTCACCGAGCATGATCTCGCCCGGCTGCGCGGCCTGCTCCAGGCGCGCAGCGACGTTGACCGCATCGCCGGTCACGAACGACTCGCCAGCCGACGGATCGCCGGCCACCACCTCGCCGGTATTGACGCCGGTGCGCATGCCGATGCGCACGCCGTGATCGCGCAGCATGTCGGCGTTGATCGCCTCGAGCGCTTCGTTCAGCTCGGCCGCAGCCCGGACGGCGCGCAGGGCGTCGTCCTCGTGGATGGTCGGCACGCCGAAGACCGCCATGACGGCGTCGCCGATGAACTTCTCGACCGTGCCGCCGTGGCGCTCGAGGATCTCCCGGGCGGCGGCGAAGGTGCGCCCGAGGATGCGCCGCATCGACTCCGGATCGAGACGCTCGCCCATGGCCGTCGAGCCGGTCACGTCGCTGAACAGGATGGTCACCGTCTTGCGCGTCTCGCGCGCGGCTCCGGTGGCGCCCATGGGCAGCGGCGAGCCGCAGCTGCCGCAGAAGCGGAAGCCGTCGGGGTTCGCCCCACCGCACGAACCGCAGGTCGCCATCCGGGGCAGTGTACGCAGCGGCGCAGCACCCGCTGTCGAGTTCTTTACATTCGCCCGCGGGCGGCGGACCATCGGCGCCAGGGTCGCGGACCTTCGGCGGTGGTGGACAGCGCCATGAACGTGGTCTAGACTCCGCGCACCGTACCGGGAGACGTACGGACGCTCCGGGAGACATCACGTGGGTCAGGGGAACACGGGCAAGGATCTGGTCGCCGTCGTCGTCACGTCGGACGGCCGCCGCGTGCCGGTCCGCTATCGCGACACGCTTCCCGCCGACGACCTCTCAGTTCGCGACCTCCTTCGACTCGTCGGCCTCGGCCTTCTTGGCCTGATCGGCCTCATTACCGGCTCCCGGCGGGAGCCCGGAGGGAGACGAGGAGAACGCCGCTAGCGACGGCACCACGTCAGGACCCACGGGACCCTCGCCGGGAGGCGGGGGTCTTTTGCTGCCACCAGCAGCCACCACGGAGGCGAACGACCGAGCGATGACGATGACGAAGGGCGCGACCGGCCGACACGTGCCGGCCGCCGGCACCAAGGCCGCCAAGGACGTCGAGCGTGCGCGCACGCAGATGCTCCACGAGGCCAAGCCGCGCGGCCGGACCAGGATCGGCGCCGACGTCGTCCTGGAAGCGCTCCTGCGTCAGGGCGCCGACGTCCTGTTCGGCTACCCCGGTGGCGTCATCCTGCCGCTCTACGACGTCCTCGGCGACTATCCGGACCTGCGCCACGTCCTCGTTCGCCACGAGCAAGGCGCGGCCCACGCGGCCGATGGTTACGCGCGCGCGACGGGCAAGGTCGGGGTCTGCATGGGCACCTCGGGTCCCGGGGCGACCAACCTGGTGACCGGCCTGGCGACGTCGCAGCTCGACTCCATCCCGGTCGTGGCCATCACCGGCAACGTGCCGGCCGCGCTCATCGGCAAGGACGCCTTCCAGGAGATCGACATCACCGGCATCACGTTGCCGATGACCAAGCACAACTACCTGGTGCGCGACGCCGACGAGCTGCCGCGCGTCCTCGCCGAGGCATTCCATATCGCACGGACCGGACGCCCCGGCCCGGTCCACGTCGACATCACCAAGGACGCCTTGCAGCAGGAGACGACAGCGCCGCACCCCAGCGACGAGGAGGTCTCCACCGGACTGCCGGGCTTCAAGCCCAACTTCGACGGCCACCCCAAGCAGCTGAAGACAGCCGCGCGCGAGATCGACCACGCTCGACGACCGGTCATCCTGGCCGGCCACGGCGTCCTGGTCGCCGAGGCCTGGGACGACCTGCGGGCCTTCGCCGAGAAGACGCAGATCCCCGTTGCCCACACGCTGCTCGGCATCGGCGGCATCGACGAGACGCATCCGCTCAGCTACGGCTACATGGGCATGCACGGCTGGAAGCACGTCAACAAGGCCATCCAGTCGGCCGACCTGCTCATCGCCCTGGGCATGCGCTTCGACGATCGCGTGACGGGCAAGGTCAGCACCTACGCGCCCGGTGCCAGGATCGTCCATGTCGATA
>DATBSD010000116.1:0-18447 GCA_036559965.1 Candidatus Limnocylindrales bacterium | reverse complement strand
GGCCGCCAGCGCGTCGTCATCGGTGACGGCCGGCGGTGCCTGCACGCCGTCGATGGTGGTCAGCGCGGCGAGCCCGACCGGCCCCAGCGCGGCGAGCTCGACGAGCAGGCTCTCCCTGGCGGCATCGAGGGCCAGCCGACCCTCGAGCTCGGCGACCTCGGCGGCCCGGGCCTGTTCATCTTCGCGGCGAAGTCGATCACGATGGCGGACGACGTCGGCCTCGAGCGAGACGAGCCGGCGGCGCTGGTCGCCGGCCTGGGTCTCGAGCGCAGCGAGGTTCGCTCGCGCGGCGGCCTCGGCATCGTCCGCGACCGCACGCCGTGCGAGCACCGCAGCCAGCTCGTCGTCGGTCCGCTGGGCAGCCACGGCTCGCGTTGCGGCGTCCCGCTCCAACGCCTGGCCGCGGGCGTCGTCGAGCGACAGGGCCACGTCCGCGCGCCGTCGCGCATCCTCGACCTGCCGCCGTTCGGCATCGGCCGACTCCCAGGCATCGGCCGCGGCGTCGCGGCGCGCTCGCAGCTCCCCGATCCGCGCCTGCCACACGTCAGCTGCGTCGTTCGGGTCCTGGCCGGCAGCATGGGTCGCCGTCCCGGTCGAGTCATCCCTCTCGATCGGCGCAGCGACGCGCTGTTGCCCGACAAGGTCGGCCAGCGCGGCTCGCGCGCGGTCTGCCTGGGCCGACTGCCGTTCCGCCTGTGCCCGATCCCATGCCGCTTCGCGACCGGTCGCCTCGGCCGCGCGCGCGGCGCCGGCGGCGACCTCCTCGAGCCGGCGGCACTCGGCCCGCAGTGCGTCGAACCGCGCCCGAGCGGCCGAGTGCGCCTCACGTGCGGCGGTCGCTCGTGGGCCGACGTCGGTCGCCTCGGCGCTCGCCGCCGCTGCCTCGCCCTCGGCGGCCGTGAGATCAGCTGCCAGGCGTTCGCGCTCGGCTCGTCTCTCGAGCGTCGCGTCGGGGCTGCCGAGCTGCACGACGCCGTTCGCGCCGACCACCTCACCGCGCTCGGTCACCAGGCGCCAGCCGGGCGGCAGGCGGTCATGGAGCCCGATGGCGATCGCCAGGTCGGGCACCCAGGCGACGGTCGCGAGGAGGCGCTCGACCTGGCCGCCCGGGTCGCGCCGGATGGCGTCGGTGAGTGGACCGCCGCCGGCCTCAGCCACGGCGGCGAGCAGCTTCGCGACACCCGATCGTCCGGCCTGTCCGCTCGCCGCCGCGTCATCGAGGACGACGAAGCCCTGCTCATCGCGCAGCTCGAGGGCCACATCCGGACCCGCCACGGCCGCCCGGATGAGCGCGCCGAGCGCCGCCTCGACGGCCGGTCGGAACCGTGGCTCGACGTCGAGACCCTCCGCCAGGCGTCGGCCCCCACGCCGACGGGCGGCTGCCACCAGGCCACTCCGATCGCCGGCATCGAGGATCGCGTCGATGGCCGCCAGTCGTGCGCGCAGCCGGTCGACGCGTTCCGCCGTGGAGCCGTCCCGTCCGGCCGCAGCCAGGCTGCGCGCCTGGAGCCGCTCGGCCGCGACGGCGGCTTCGCTCGTCTCACGTTCTGCGTCCGCCTCGGCCCCACGAGCCGCATCGAGGGTCGCCTGAGCGGCCGCCAGCGCGTCGGCATCGATCGCCGCACGAGCGGCCGCCGCATCGGCTACCGCGGTCGCCTCGGCGAGGCGCTGCCCGGCGTCGTCGGCGTGGCGGCGCAGATCGGCCAGCTCCGCCTCCTGCGCCTGGCGCGCACGTCGCAGCGACGCCGCTCGCTCATCATCGGCCCGCGCGGCCGCCTCGAGGCCCGCCAGCTCGGCGACGGCAGCAGCGAGCGAGGCGTCGAGCTCGGCCAGCGCAGCCTGCGCACCGCGGTCAGGTGTCGGCACCGGCAGCGCGAGCTGGCGGCGGGCGGCCGCCATGCGGGCGTCGAGCGCGGCCCGCTCGTCGGTCGCGCGCAGGGTGTCGCGCTCGATGCCGGCGCGCACCTCGGTCAGGCGCTCGATGGTCAGTCGCGCCTCGGTGACCGTCGAACGTGCTTCGTCGAGCGTGTCGCGGGCCGTCCGCGCCGCCGCGGCTCGGTCATCCATGTCGCGGGCCACGGTCGCTGCCGCATCCTCGGCGGCGGCAAGGTCCCGCATCGCCTCGTCGATCTCAGCCCGGACGGCGGTCAGACGTGCGTCCGCCTCCTGCGATGCGCGCGAGGCAGCCAACCAGCGAGCTCGTCCTGCGGCGACGAGCGCCTCGGCGAGCTCACTGCCGGCATCGCGCCGGGCGACCTGCTGTTCGGCCTGCGCGGCCAGCCGTCGCGCCTGGGGTCGCAGCTCACCGAGGATGTCGCGCACCCGCGCCAGATTCGCCTCGGCTTCGACGAGGCGCTCCTCGGCCTGGCGGCGACGTCGCTCGTGGCGACGGACTCCGGCCGCCTCCTCGAACAACGGACGCCGCTCCTCCGGCCGCAACGAGAGGGCCTGGTCGACCATGCCCTGGCCGATGAACAGGAACGCGTTGTCGGCCAGGTTGGCGGCGTCGAGCAGATCGACGATGTCGCGCAGCCGCACCTTCTGGCGATTGAGCAGGTACTCGTTCTCACCCGATCGGTACAGCCGGCGACCGCACTCGACGAGCCCGTACTCGACGGGCAGCAGGCGATCGTCGTTGCCGAGGACAAGGCTCACGGCGGCCATGCCGGTCGCGTGGCGGCGTGCTGAGCCGGCGAAGATGACGTCCTCGGACTTGCGCGTGCGCAGCGAGCGGCCCTGTTCGCCGAGTGCCCAGCGCAGCGCATCGGCGAGGTTGCTCTTGCCACTGCCGTTGGGACCGACGATGGCGCTGATGCCGGGACCGAACTCCAGACGCGTCGCCTCGGCGAAGGACTTGAAGCCGACCAGCCGCAGCTCGCGCAGTCGCGGGCCGCCATCCCAGTCTGGCCGGCCGTTCGTGATCATGACGCCGTGCGCTCGGCGGTCGAGACCGGCCGGACACGAAGCTGGGCAAGGGCGGCGGCCGCCGCGGCCGTTTCCGCCTCACGGCGATTGCGGCCCTCCCCCGACCCGACCGCGTCCTGGCCGAGGAAGACCTCGACGACATAGACCTTCTCGTGATCAGGGCCTTCGGCGCGCACGACGCGGTAGTCGGGGGCGAGGCCGGTCCTCGCGTACGCCATCTCCTGGAGGCGGCTCTTGGGCGAGACATAGCTGGACGCCGAGCGGCGGGCCTCGAGCTCCGGCTCGGCGATGGCCAGCAGCCAGTCGCGCGTGGCATCCAGCCCGGCATCGAGGAACATGGCGCCGACGACGGACTCGAGCGCCGCGGCGAGGACCGACGGTCGGTCGCGCTCGTTGGCGCGGTCGGCGCCGGCGCCGAGCAGCAAGGCGCTGCCGAGGTCGATGCGACGCGCCAGCGCGGCCAGGCCGCGGGTCGAGACGATGGCGGCCCTGCGCTGTGTCAGCCGCCCCTCGTCCTCGGTCGGATGGCGCGCGAACAGCGCATCGGAGACGACCAGGGAGATGACCGCATCACCGAGGAACTCGAGGCGCTCGTTGGAGAGCGCCGATGCGTCAGGGTGCTCGTTGGGATAGCTGCTGTGGACGAGTGCCTGGCCCAGCAGGCCGAGATCGTTGACCGGGAGCGAGAGCCGCTCCGCGAGTCGCGCGGCCTGACCGGCCGGGGCCGGCTGGCTACTGCGCAGCGTGCTCGTCGATGTACTCGACGGCGTCACCGACGGTCCGGATCCTCTCCGCATCCTCGTCGGAGATCTCGGTCCCGAACTCCTCTTCGAGGCTCATGATGAGCTCGACGAGGTCGAGGGAGTCGGCGTTCAGGTCATCGACGAACGAGGCTTCTGGCTTGACGTCCTCTTCGTCGACGCCAAGCTGTTCCACGACGATCTTCTTGAGCCGTTCGTAGGTCGAAGCCACCAGTCACTCCCTCCGGTCGCGGCGAGGGGCCGCGCTCAGTCGTCTTCGGGGATCGCTTCCCGTCCGGACTCCGCCACGTCGTCGGCGACTCTGCCGAGGACTCCATTCAGGAGCCGCCGTGCTGGCTCGCCGCTGTAGGTGCGGGCCATCTCGACCCACTCTGCGACGGCGACCCGGACCGGCGTCGCCGGGCAGTGTAGCACCTCGCTGAGCGCGGAACGCAAGAGCGAACGGTCGATCCGGGCGAGCCCGACGACGGGGTACGCCGGCGCCAGACGCTCGATCATCTCGTCGATCGAGTCACGCCGTGCGACGACCCCGCGGACGATCGCGGACGCCAGCTCCGCGGCCGCCGGCGGCGGCTCCGACTCGGCGATGTGGCGCGCCAGCGCGCTGGTCGCTGTGCGCTGACCGAAGTCGGCCTCGAAGACGGACTCGAGCGCCAGTCGCCGGCCTTCGCGCTCGGCCTCGCGCGACCGAGCGCCGCGGCGCGACCGGCTCGGGTCAGGCACCGACGCCGTCGACGAGGACGGTCACCTCACCGAGCTCGAGGCCGAGCTGTCGCTCGACCGCTCGGCCGACGGTCGCACGGACCCGGGCGACGAGTGCCGGCAGCGGCACGCCGGGTCGCACGATGAGCCAGAGGCGAACGTGGATGCGGCCGGCCTCGCTCCACGTGGTCACGGGGCGCCCGACAAGCCAGGCCAGTGGCTTCGGCCCGCCGCGGCCGACTCGGACGACGCCGGGCACCTCGGTAGCGGCCGTGACGGCGATGCTCCGGATGACGCGCCGACGGACGGTCAGCTCGTCGGGCGAGCCGTCGGTGCGCTCGATCACACCTCGACCTCGGCAACCGGCTCGATCGTGCTGTCGGTCACTGGAGCGACCGCTGCGCCGGCCGCATCGATGGCCGCCTCGTCGCGGCGGAGCGCCTCCTCGATGCGGGCCGGGATGTCGGCACGGGCGGCGACCGCGGCGACGCCCACGGCGTAGCCGATCATCCGTCGCCGGGCCCGACCGTGGGTGATGAGCACGCTGCCCTTGACGCCCAGCAGGGGTGCGCCGCCCAGCCGTTCGTAGTCGAAGCGGTCGCGGATGCGGGCGATGCCCGGCTTCATGAACAGGTAGCCCAGCGGGCCCCAGGGCCGCCGTTCGAACTCCGTGCGCAGGGCGGAGAAGATGAAGGAGGAGAGGCCTTCGAAGAACTTGATGGTCACGTTGCCGACCGAGGCGTCGCAGACGACGACGTCGGCGAGGTGGGCGACGAGGTCCTTGCCCTCGACGTTGCCCACGAAGTTGAGGTCGCTGGCCGCGATGAGCACGGTCGCCTCCTGGACTCGTGCCTCGCCCTTGCCGCCCTCCTCGCCGATCGACAGCAGCGCGATGGACGGCTCCACGACGCCGAGGACCTGCTCACTGAAGATGGCGCCCATGCGGGCGTATTGGGCCAGGTTGTGACCACTGCAGTCGGTCGTGGCGCCGATGTCGAGGAGCACGAAGGGCCCCTTGTCGGTGACCATCTGGACAGCCAGCGCCGGCCGATCGACGCCTGGCAGCCGGCCGAGGCCGAGGATGGCTGCCGCGACGCTGCCGCCGGTATGGCCGGCGGACATGACGGCATCGGCGCGTCCTTGACGGACGAGACGCATGCAGACGTTGATGCTCGCATCGCGCTTCCGTCGCACTGCCGCGGCCGGGTGGTCTTCAGGCTCGACCGACTCGGAGGCGTGCACGAGCTCGAGGTTGGGCAGGCTCCGGCCGGCCAGCAAGGTGCGTACGCGCGCTTCGTCGCCGACGAGCAGGACGTCGGTCTCGGCGTGTTCCCGCGCCCAGGCGAAGCTGCCCTCGACGACCTCGTCGGGTGCGTGGTCGCCGCCCATGGCATCGACAGCGACCCGGATCCGCCTCGGGCCGCCCGGTTCGTGGCGCTGCAGGACGGTGCTGACGTCCATCGCGACGTGCCGCTCGAGGCTAGCTCGCGGCCGACTCCTTCTTGACCTTGATGCGCACCGCCTCGCGGCCGCCGTACCAGCCGCAGTTCGGGCAGACGTGGTGGATGAGCTTCATCTCGCGGCAATGCGGACACGCTTCGAGGTTGGGCAGCGTGAGCGCGTGGTGCGAACGTCGATCGCCTTGCCGCGCGTGGGACACGCGGCGCTTCGGGACACCCATCGGTATGGCTCCTTCGTTGTCGTTCGGTCGAGGTGGATGGTCAGTCGGTGACGGCTGGCTCCCAGCCGGCCAGGACGGCGAGCCGAGGGTCGACCGCGTCGACGGCGTGGCCGTGCTCGGGGTCGGCGTTGAGGTCCGCGCCGCACGTCTCGCAGAGGCCGGCGCAGTCAGGCCGGCAGAGGGGCGCGATGGGCTCCTCGAGCGAGAGGGCGGCCCGCACCGGCTCGGTCAGGTCGAGCTCGTGGTGATCGTCGATGCGCAGCGCGTCGGGCTCGGCCGCCGTGTCGAGTGGCTGGCCACCGTCGATGTCGACCGATGGCAGGGCCTCCTCGTCGATGGTCACCTCGACGGGCACGCGAGCGTCACCCAGGCAGCGGCTGCAGGTCTCCTCGAACGCGCTGCTCAGGACGGCATGCACGAGGAGGCCGCGGCCGGTCAGCATCAGGCGCACCCGGCCGTCCAGCGGCAGCGCCAAGCGGAGATCGCCGGCCACCGTGAAATCCGGCTCGTGCACGTCGTACGTGCGCCCATCGCCGGGCGCCGAGCGCAGGAGTCCGGCGACGTTCCAGGTCAGCATGGCCTTAGACGGCTGCTTCCTGGTCCTCGTCGTCGGTCAGCAGCTGCGCAGCCGGTTGGCGGTCGTCGAGCATGGCGATGCCGCGACGGATGCCCTGGAGGAGCTGGACGACCTCGTTCTCGAGCCCGACGAGGACCGACGCGGCGTAGTCGTCGGCGCCCTGACGGATGCTTGCCGCCTGCTCTTCGGCATCGGCCAGGATGCGCGCGCTCTGCTCCTCGGCGACACGGGTCAGCTCACGTTCCTCGATGAGGAACGCGGCCTGCTCCTGGGAGCGGGCGACGATGCGGTCGCCCTCCGCCTGCGCGTTCTCGAGGATGCGATCCTGCTCTCGCGTGATGCGCTGCGCCTGGCGGATCTCCTCGGGCACGGAGACGCGGAGCTGGTCGATGAGGTCGAGCGCGGACGGCTGGTCGATGACGACGTTGGTCGAGAGCGGCACCTTGCGGCCATCGGCCACGCGGCGCTCGAGCTGCTCGATCAGGAAGATGATGTCGATGGAAGGTCCCTCCTCAGCCGGACTGACGCGACATTCTAGCCCACGCCCCGGTCGCGCCCCAGCCGCGACATGGCCGCCGGCGGGACCATGCCACCGACGTCGCCGCCGAGGACGGCGATCTCGCGCACCAGGGTCGAGCTCAGGTAGGCGTGCTCGAGGGCGGTCATGAAGAACACCGTGTCAACCTCGGGGGCAAGCTTGCGGTTCGTGTGCGCCATCTGCATCTCGGACTCGAAGTCGCTCACGGCGCGCAGACCGCGGACCACGAATCGAGCCCCGGCCCGTCGGGCGGCGTCGACCGTAAGGCCGTCGAAGGTCACGATCTCGACTCGCGGAGCATCATCGCCCAGCGCGTCATCGACCGACTCGCGGAGGCAGGCCATGCGTTCGTCGGTCGACCAGAGCGGCGTCTTGCGTGGGTTCACGAGGATGGCCACGACGACGCGCTCGAAGACATCCGCCGCGCGCCCGATGACGTCGAGATGACCGAACGTGACGGGGTCGAAGGATCCCGGGTAGATGGCCGTCCGCATCATCGACCCCCGACGACGTAGAAGCTCAGGGCCGTCTCACCGAAGCGGCGCTCCCGGACGCGCGACAGCCGGCCGATGTGCTCGGCCGGTGCGTCGCGCCAGAAGTGCTTGGCCACCACCACGGCCTCCTCGGCCAGCCAACCGGCCGTCGGCTCCGCGAGCCGTGCCAGCGCTGGCACGAGTGTAGCGTCGCCGTAGGGTGGGTCGACCAGCGCGGCACCGAACGGGCCGATGCCGGCCGGCATCGAAGCCGCGAGGACGGCCAGTGCATCGCCGGGCAGGACGAGCCCGTGCTCGGTCAGCCGGCACGCCTCGAGATTCGCCGCGATGGCCGCCAGGGCTCGTCGATCACGTTCCAGGAATGCGGCCGCTGGAGCTCCCCGGCTGAGTGCCTCGATGCCCGCCGCGCCGCTGCCCGCGAAAACGTCCAGGAACGGGGTCGGCCACGGCGCCAGCCCACCCGTCTCGAGGATGCCGAAACAGGCCTGCTTGACGCGATCGCTCAGGGGACGGGTCCCCGGGCCGGCCGGCCGGAGGCGGATGCCGCCGGCGACCCCGGCGATGACGCGACCGGCGTCAGGCATCGTCCGGCACGCTCGGCGCCAACGCGTCGCCGGCGCCCACCCGTCGCAGCCAGCCGTCGGTCATCTCCGTCGCCAGCGCATCGTGTCCGGGCCGCAACGCGCCGGCGTCGTCGACGAGCGTCTCGGCCAGTGCGCGCGCCTCGACCGACCGCCGCTGGTCGGCCGGATCGGCCAGGGTGGCGATGCGCAACGGTGGCAGGCCGCTCTGCGTCAGGCCGAGCAGCTCCCCTTCCCGACGCAGGGCCAGGTCCTGCTCGGCGAGCGCAAAGCCATCCTGCGTCGCGGCGACAGCGTCGAGACGGGCACGGACGACCTCGTCGGTCGCGTACGCGTCGCTCACGAGCACGCAGTACGAGCGGTCGTGGCCGCGACCGACACGTCCGCGCAGCTGGTGCAGCTGGGCGAGGCCGAAGCGGTCGGCATCGAAGATGAGCATCACGGTCGCCTCGGGCACGTCGACGCCGACCTCGACGACGGTCGTGCCCACGAGGACGTCGAGGTCGCCAGATCGGAAGCGGTCCATGACGTCATCCCGGACCCGAGCCGGCATCTGGCCGTGGACGACGCCGATGCGTGGCGAGACCTCGATGTCGAAGGTCGCCGCGACCGCCGGCAGCTCCTCGGCCAGCCGATCGGCGGTCGCCTGTGCGGAACGGGCGCCCGAGTCGGGATCCTCCTCGACGAGCGGCACGACGACGAACGCGCGGTGGCCGGCCGCGACCTCGGCGAGCAGCAGTGGGTAGGCGCCGGGCTGGTCGGGCTGACCGGCCACGTCGCGCGATCGCCAGACGAGCTGGTGACTGGCGCGCACGCCGGTCGCGATCTCCTGCCGTCCGGCCGGTGCGGCGCGCAGGTCGGTCACGTCGAGATCGGCATGCAGGATGCGGCCGAGCGTCTGGGGGATGGGCGTCGCGGTCATGAGCAGGACGTGCGCCGCACCGCCCTTGTCGCTCAGTGCCTCGCGTTGGGCGACACCGAAACGGTGCTGCTCGTCGATGACCGCCAGCGCCAGGTCGTCGAACGTCACCCCCTCCTCCAGGAGGGCGTGCGTGCCGACGACCACGAACCCGTCCGTCCGTCCATCGATGCCCGTCGCCGGGACTGCGAGACGCTCGAGCGCGGCGGTCCTGGCGGCCGATCGGAGCGACCCTGTCAGCAGCGTCACGCGATGCCCGAGCGGCTCGAGGAAGCGCGCCAGCGTCGCCGCATGCTGTCGTGCCAGGAGGTCGGTCGGTGCGAGCAGCGCCGCCTGGCGGCCGGCATCGGCGACGATGTCCAGGGCCGCCGCGGCGACGGCCGTCTTGCCTGACCCGACGTCGCCCTGGAGCAGCCGGAGCATCGGCCGGTGGGCGGCCAGGTCGACACGGATGTCGTCGATGGCTGCGGCCTGGTCGGTCGTCAGGTGGATGGCCGTGGCCGTCCCGGTACGCGCTTCGACCTGCTCGCCGAGGACGGTCTCGATGACGCGCACGATGGCCGTCAGGCGCTCGTCCGTGGTCGTGATCGGCCGGCCGGTCGCCCGTCGTCGCTGGCGATCGCGTGCGACCATGCCGACCTGCAGCGCGAGCAGCTCGTCGAAGGCGAGCCGCCCGAGCGCGGCCGTCATCGCGTCGGGGTCGGCCGGGAAGTGGGCACCCTCGAGCGCGACGGCGATGCCCGGCCCCGACTGTGCCGCGGCGATCGCCGGCGGCCGGTACTCCGGGTATCCGACACCGGCGGTATCGAGGGCGCGCCGGATGCCACGCCGCATGACCGGCGCCGAGACGCCCTCGGTCAACCGATAGATGGGCACGATCCGTCCGGTGTCGAGCGCGCCGCCGCCGACGGGCCCGAATGCCGGTCCCTGGAAGACGGCCACGAGGGACTCGCCGAAACGCGCCGGGACGTTGTGGTTCGTCGTCGCTCGCTGCACCTTGACCTTGCCCGAGACGACGACGTGGTGGCCCGGCCGCAGTCGACGCTCCACGTACTGGCGCCCGAACCAGACGGCCTCGCCGCGCCCCGAGTCGTCCTCCAGCCAGGCGCGCACCCGCTGGATGCGGCGGCGCATGGTGGGCTCGACGACGACATCGAGCACGTGGACTTCCGCCGAGACCGGCTCGGCCGGCGCGTCCTGGGCGAGCTGATGGAGGGCCTGCGGCGTCCGCAGGTCGTCGTAGCGGCGGGGCAGATGGAACAGGAGGTCGCCCACGGTCACGATGCCCAGCCGTTGCAGCCGCCCCGCCACGGCTGGCGAGACGACGCCGCTGCGGCCGAGCGGCGTGGCGGCCGTCGGCGGCGCGGTCGCGCCACGGGCCGGGGCCGGCCGGCGGCTACTCCGTCGCGATGAGGTAGTGGTAATGCGGCTGCCCGCCGTTGATGAGCTCGACATCGATGCCGTCGAAGGCACCGGTCACCGCGCTGCCCATGGCCTCCGCTTCGGCCAGGGCGACGTCGCTGCCGTAGTAGATCGAGACGAGCTCGAAGCCGGCCGTCAGCGCGCCGATGCCCTTGAGCACCGTGGCGTGTCGATCGTTGCCGCGGGCGACCAGCCCATCGTCGGGATCGAGGACGATCGTCTGGCCCTTCTTGACCTTGGTGCGGCCGATGCGCGCGTCGCGCACGGCGTCGGTCACCTGGAGCGACTGGATGGACCGCGCGGCCTGGAGCATGACGATGGCGTTCTCGTCGGCGCCCTTGGCCGGATCCATGCCCAGCAGTGCCGCGATGCCCTCCGCGCCGTTGCGCGTCGGCACCACCGCGACGCGCTTCTCGGGCACCAGTGCCGCCGCCTGCTGCGCCGCGAGCTTCACGTTCGGGTTGTTGGGCAGCACGATGACGTGACGCGTCGGCGCCGCGCGGATGGCGCTCAGCAACTCGCCCGTCGAGGGGTTGGCGGACTGGCCGCCGCGCACGATGCGGACCTCGCACACACGACCCAGACCGCGGCCGGCCGGTACGACCGAACCGAAGACGCGCTCGAGCCCCTCCCCGGCGGCGACAGCCACGACCGAGATGCCCTCCGCCGCGGCGCCATCTTCGGTCGCCGCAGCGCTCGTGCCGGCGCCAGCGGCCGCGACGAGCGGCTCGACGGGCTCGATGGCGGCCATCGCCGTCGCATCGCCGGTGAACGCGCCGGCCCGCGCCTCGCGCACGTCTCGCGCCTGGTTGTCGAGATTCTCGACGCTGATGCGCGACAGCGCGCCCTGCTCGAGACCGAACGCGATGACGGCGTCGGGCCGATCGTTGTGGACGTGGATCTTGAGCGCTCGAGCATCGCCGGCCACGAGCACCGAGTCGCCCATCTGCTCGAGTGCGCTCCGGATGGCATCGACGTCGAGGGCCTTCGCCGAGGCCGTCAGGAGATACATCGTCTCGTACCCGAAGCCATCGTCGGCATGGGCCACGAGCGCCGCTCGTCGGGGGGCGACCCCGCTCGGCGTCGGGATCGCGATCTCAGCACCACCGACGAGCGAGAGCAGCGCACCCTGGAAGAGGCGATAGAGCCCCTGGCCACCCGAGTCGACGACACCCGCCTCGCGCAGGATGGGCAGGAGGGATGGCGTGCGCGCGACCGCGCGTTCGGCCTGCTCGACGGTCGCCGTGAGCACGCCCTCGATGTCGGGATCGCGCTCCGCGCTCGTGACGGCCGCCGCCGACGCCTCGCGGATGACGGTCAGGATGGTGCCTTCGACCGGCTTCGCCACTGCCGCGTAGGCCGTCTCGCGACCTGCTGCCAGGGCGTGGGCGAGGTCGAGCCCGTTGAGACGCTTGCGTCCCTTGACCGCCTCCGACATGCCGCGGAAGATCTGGCTGAGGATGACGCCGGAGTTCCCCCGCGCACCCATCAGCGCCCCGAACGAGATGGCCGCCGCGACCCGGCCCACCTGGCGCTCGCCGGGTGGCAGCTCCTCTGCCTCCTGCAGTGCCGCGCGCAGTGTGGCCAGCATGTTCGAGCCGGTGTCGCCGTCAGGCACGGGAAAGACGTTGAGGGCGTCGATCTCATCAGCATGCGCCTCGAAGTGGGCGACCGCCGCGGCGAACGTGCGCAGCAGCGCGGGGCCATCGGCCGAGCGGCAGGTCATGCCGCCTCCGGCCCGTCAGCCGCACGGCCGGGCGAGGCATCCGCAGCTGGCTCCTGCGTCGAGAGTGCCGCGGCCGCCGGGATCGGCGTCAGCAGCCGGTCGATGTGGATGGCCAGGCTGTCGATCTCGCGGTCGAGGGCCTGGCGGACGGCATAGCGAACGGCGGAGTCGACGTTCCTGGCCACCTCAGCGACGGGCACGCCGCGAGCGACCGAGAGGTAGAGGTCGACGGTCATCGGCGGTCCGACGCGGACCGAGACGCCTGGTGTCGCACGCCCGATCCAGGCCAGCGCCGTGTGCCACGGCCGAGGCCCCGAGACGGCGACAACGCCGTATGAGCGGAGCGCGGCGCGTCGGACAAGGTCACCGACCGCGCGCGGCGTCACGAGGCCGCGGCCGGGCAGCGAGGCATCCGCCATCGATCGCGCTCCTTCCCGCTCCGCCGGCCGTGCCACCGTCGCGTGGTATAGTACCCAGCCACTCGGCCGGACGGCCGATGACGAGCATCTTTCCTTCCCTTGAACGAGGTCCCATGGCACGTTCCTGCGCCATCTGCGGCAAGGTCTCGATGGGTGGCTTCAACGCCCAGTCGAGCGGCATGAACCGCGTCCGCGCGCATCGCCGGATGGAGCCCAACCTCCAGCCGCTGCGCATCGAGCGTGGCGGGACCGTGACGCGTCAGCTCATCTGCTCGCGCTGCCGCCGGACGTTGCGCAAGACCGGCTGACGCGCAGGCGACCCGCTGCTCGTCCGACCCGGGCTCATCGCCCGGGTCGCCGCATGTCCGCCGCTCAGCCCTGGCTGTCGAGCCAGATCGTCATCGGGCCGTCGTTCACGAGCTCGACGGCCATCTCGGCGCCGAAGACGCCGCGCGCGACGGGGATCCCACGGCTGGACAAGGCGTCGGCGAAACGGCGATACAGCGCATCACCGATCGCTGGAGGCGCCGCGTCGAGGAACGACGGTCGGCGACCCTTGCGCGTGTCCCCGTAGAGCGTGAACTGGCTGATGACGAGCGCCGACCCGGCGACATCGATGAGGCTGCGATTCGTCTTGCCCTCGTCGTCCCGGAAGATGCGCAGGTCCGCCACCCGTCCGGCCATCGCGTCGGCGAGCGCCTCGTCGTCGTCATGGCCGACACCCACGAGGACGAGCAGGCCGTGGTCGATCCGCCCCACGATCTCGCCGTCGACGGCGACCGAGGCGCGGGCGACGCGCTGAAGGAGCAGGCGCATGGAAGCCTCCACGGGGTGGTCGGACCGGCGACGCGGCGTCGCCCTGCCGATCAGGGTAACGGCGGTCCCGCTGCTGCATCACCAGGGATCCGCGAGACCCGTGATTCGATGGCCGCCGTCGAGGCGGCCCGCCGCACGGCGTCGACCTCGTCGGCCGTATCGCGCCCGCGCTGGAAGAGCGCCGAGCCGACGACCAGCACATCTGCGCCGTAGCCCCCGACGATGGGCGCCGTCTCACGATTCACCCCGCCGTCGACGTGGACCTCGAGCCGACGCCCGCGCCCATCGCGCAGCGTGGCCGACTGCTCGATGCGCGGCGCTTCCTCGATCAGGAAGCGCTGGCCACCGGCGCCCGGCACGACGGTCATGACCATGACGATGTCGAGCAGGTCGGCATACGGCTCGAGGGTGGCCGTCGGCGTACCCGGCGACATGGCCAGCCCGGCCATCCGACCGGCGTCGCGGATGGCTTCCAGCGCCGCTCGCCGTCGCTCGGCCGGCTCGGGCGCTTCGACATGGAAGGTGACCGAATCGGCGCCACCGTCGAGGAAGGCGGGCACGAAGCGGGATGGCGCGTCGATCATGAGATGCAGGTCGATGGGCAGCCGCGTCAGCCGTCGAACGGCCGCTGCGACATCCGGTCCGAAGGTCAGGGCGGGCACGAAGTGGCCGTCCATGACATCGAGATGGAGCCGGTCCACGCCTGCCTTCTCGAGCGCGCGGACCACCCGCTGGAGGTTGCCGAAGTCGGCCGTCAGGATGCTCGCGGCGATGATCGGTCCATCGGGCGTCATCGCGGCCCGACCAGCAGCGCGTCCCGACTGGCCGACTCGAGCTGATCGCGGCGTCGGCGGACGGCCTCGGGGGGCGGCTCGGCCGCTCGCTCCGCGGCCAGCTGACCACAGGCGGCCCCGATCTCGATGCCCCGATTGCGGCGGATGGTGACCGTCATGCCGGCAGCCCGCAGCCGCCCGGCGAAGGTGGCGATGCGTGCCGGGCTGCTGGGCTGCCAAGGCGTGTGGGCGACCGGGTTCATGGGGATGAGGTTGACATGTGCCCCCTGCCCGGCCAGCAGGACGGCCATCGCATCGGCGTCGTCTGGCGTGTCGTTGATGCCCTCGATCATGACCGACTCGTAGCTCACCCGGCGGCCGGTCATGCGCGCGTAGGCGACGGCGGCGCGGACGACCTCGTCGACCGGATAGCGCCGATTGAGCGGCACGAGGACGTCGCGCAGGGTGGGTCGGGCTGCGTGCAACGAGACCGCCAGGGTGTACTGCGGCCGATCACGAGCCAGGCGCTCGATGCCCGGCACGACACCGCTCGTCGAGATGGTGATGTGGCGGGCCCCGAGGCCGAACCGGCGGGCGTCGGTCAGCGCGCTCGCCGCCGCCACGACCCGCTCGGCATTGAGCAGCGGCTCGCCCATGCCCATGAACACGACGTTCGTGACCCGTCGCCCGTCGATCGCCAGGCGGCGCTGCCAGCTGCGCACCTGATCGACGATCTCGGCCGTCTCGAGGTCGCGCAGGAAGCCCAGCTCGCCGGTGGCACAAAACGGGCAGCCCACGGCGCATCCTGCCTGGCTCGAGATGCAGACCGTGGAGCGCTCGCGCTGGCCGGTCCGGGCCGGGTAGCGCATGAGCACGGACTCGATGAGGCGGCCATCGTCGAGCGTATGGAGCGCCTTCTCGGTCAGTCCCTCGTCTGCTGCCTGGGTCTCGGTCGCCACGAGCGTATCGACCCGGAAGGCCTCGGTCAGCCGCGTCCGGAGCGCGGCGGGCAGCGTGTGCATGCTTCCGATGTCGGCTGCCGAGCCGCGCCACAGCGCGTCGGCGATCTGGCGCGCCCGGTACGCCGGCTGGCCCTCGGACGCGAGCCACGATGCCAGGTCGTCCGGTGCGACCCCACTCAGACCGGGGCGAGCGTCGCGCCGGCCCGGCGCCGAGCTGGTGACGAGGGGCAGGCGGCGCTCCTGGGACGGCTCGTCGAGCATGGCGCCGCTCATCCTAGCGACGGTCGCTCGACCCGGCTCCCCAGCAAAGCCGGGCGGCCCCGGACGAGTGCGTCACCAGCCATCCGCCGGCTGCCGGCCGGCTGGACCTCGTCGAGCCGCAGTCGCCCATCCGACGTGGCCACGGCGACGCCACCATCGTCGTCGACCAGCGTGCCGATGGGCGCCGTCGGCGGGCCTGCGACGGCGGTCGCCGCCCAGACGACGACGCGTGCGCCGGCCGCCTCGAACCACGTCCCCGGCCACGGCTGGTACGCGCGCACCATCCGCTCCAGGTGAGCAGCCGGCAGCCCCGGGTCGACGCGACCGTCCTCGCGGGTGAGCGGCCGCGTCATGGTCACACCCTCGGACGGCTGCGGATGCGCCGGCAGCTGCCCGGTCAGCCACGCCTCGATGCTCGCGGCAAGCAGCGACGCCGCGGCCTCCGCCAAGACGGCCTCCAGATCCGGGCTCGTCTCCGTGCCGGTCAGGGGCTGCACCACCTGGGCGACGATCGGGCCGCTGTCGAGGCCGGCGTCCATGAGCATCAGCGTCACGCCCGTCTCGGTGTCGCCGGCCAGGATGGCCGCGGGGATGGGGCTCGCACCACGGTGCCGTGGCAGGAGCGAGGGATGCAGGTTGAGCGCGCCGGCCCGTGCCAGCTCGAGGATGGCCGGCGGCACGATCCGGCCGTAGTCGGCGAGCACGATGAGCTCCGGCGCATGGGCGGCCAGCCGGTCGAGCACGGCCGCGTCGCGCAGGCTGGCCGGCGTGAGGAGCGAGCAGGCAAGGTGCTCGGCGGCCTGCTGGACGGGCGTCGGGCTGACGTGGCCGCGCCTGCCGGCCGGCCGGGGTGGCGCCGTGACGACAGCCACGAGCTCGACCGATGGCGCCGAAGCGAGGGCCGCCAGGCTCGGAACGGCGAAGGCACCGCTGCCGAAGAAGACCGCGCGGCGCGGCTCCGTCACGCGAGTGGCGCGGCCAGCTCCCGGTCCGCGACGTCGTCGCCGGCCTGCGCCTGTCCGACGGGGATGAGGTCGTCCATCGAGTCGAGGTAGTCGATGTACAGCTTGCCGTCGAGATGGTCGAGCTCGTGTTGGAGCGCACGGGCGAGGAGGCCACTGCCGGCGACCTTGACCTTGCGGCCGAGCCGGTTCTGCGCCACCACCCAGACGCGTTCCCGGCGCGTGACATAGGCGACGTAGCCGGGGATCGAGAGACAGCCTTCCAGGTCACGATCGTCGCCGTCCGTGCGCACGATGCGCGGATTCATGAGCTCGTGGAGCTGGCCCTCGACCTCGATGACGCACGCCTGGAGGGCGACGCCGACCTGCGGCGCCGCAAGGCCGACGCCGGGCGCGTCGCGCATCGTCTCGGCCAAGTCGTCGAGCAGGCCGTGGAGGTAGCGACCGAAGCTCTCGACGGGCTCGCCCTTGAGGCGCAGACGGGGGTCGCCGAGAGTCATGATGGGGCGCAGGCTCATGGCGCGGAAGTATACGGCGGGTCGGATGCGCGTCGCGGGAGTGCCGCCGACACACGGCGCGCGACCCTAGAGCAGGCTCTCCGGATCGACGTCGACGCTCCAGGGCGGCCCCGGGTCGCCACCCAGGACGCCGGCCGGTCGCGGGCCCCGGAGGACGAGGTGGAAGCGCCAGCGCCCACCGCGCCGGGCGATGTAGGCCGGCACCGGCCCGAGCACCACGGTCTCGTCACCCGACGTTCGTGCCCGGTCGCGCAGTGTCGTCGCCATCTGCGCGGCGGCGGTCTCGGCCGCCGCCCGATCCTCGAGGGCGATGGTCAGCTTGATGTAGCGGCCGAATGGTGGCGCCCCGAAGCGTCGTCGTGCCTCGAGCTCGGCGCGGTAGAAGCCGTCGGCCCGGCCGGTCGCGACCGCCTGGATGGCTGGGTGATCGGGCAGGTAGGTCTGGATGATGGCCCTTCCCTCGCCCGCGCCGCGGCCGGCTCGGCCGACGGCCTGACGCAGGAGCTGGTACGTGCGCTCGGCGCTCCGCTCGTCGGGCAGGTTGAGCGCCACGTCGGCGGACACGACGCCGACCAGGGCGACGGCCGCGACATCGAGGCCCTTGGTCACGAGGCTGGTGCCGACGAGCACGTCCAGCTCACCGTCAGCGAACGCATCGATGACGCGATCGGCAGCGCCCTTGTGCTCGGCGACGTCGCGATCGAGCCGTCCCACCCGGAGCTCGGGGAAGCGTTCGACGACCTCTCGCTCGACGCGCTCGGTCCCCCCGCCGAGGTAGCGGATGCGTGCGGAATCGCAGGCCGGGCAGCGCGCCGCGGGCGGGGCCGTCGCCCCGCAGTGGTGGCAGCGCAGAGCCATGCCTACAGCGTGGAAGACGAGTGGCCGCTGACACTCCGGGCAGACCTGCACGTAGCCGCAGTCGCGGCACAGGACGACGCTCGCGCTGCCGCGCCGATTGAGGACGAGGATCGCCCGTTCGCCCGCCGGACGATCGAGCGCAGCGATGGCGGCCACGAGAGCGCCCGAGAGCAAGCCACGGTTCCCGCTCGCCAGCTCCTCCCGCAGGTCGACGACCTCGACCCGGACAGCATCGCCGACGACCTGCTCGCGGAGGGTCAGACGCGTGACCTCGCCGGTCTCGGCGCGCCCGACGGTCGCCACATCCGGCGTGGCGCTCGACAGGACGACCGGGGCACCGGCCAGTCGACCGAGCGCGATGGCCATGTCGCGAGCCTGGAGCCGAGGCGTCCGATCCGACTTGTAGGCGGCGTCGTGCTCTTCCTCGACGATGACGAGGCCGAGCGCGGCAAGCGGCGCGAAGAGCGCCGACCGCGTGCCCACGACGATGGCGACCTGGCCGTCCCTGATGCGACGCCACTCGTCGGCCCGCTCGCCGTCGCCGAGGCCGGC
>DATBSD010000115.1:0-8000 GCA_036559965.1 Candidatus Limnocylindrales bacterium | reverse complement strand
AGCTCGCAGCCGGTCGCCACGCCGCCGACGAGCTCGGCCACGTCGACGGGATCGACCCGGCCGACGGCGAGGTAGTCAAGGAAGAAGAGCGGTCGAGCGCCGCTGCAGACCACGTCGTCGGCGCACATCGCGACCAGGTCGCGTCCGATGGTCCCGAACCGGCGCATGGCGCCGGCGATGGCGGTCTTGGTGCCGACGCCGTCGGTGGCGCTGACGAGCATGGGCTCCCGCATGCCGGCGGGCAGCGCGACGGCACCGGCAAAACCGCCCAGGCCGCCGAGCAGCTCGACCGAGCCGAGGGTCCGGTCGACGTGCGCCCGCAGGAGCTCGACGGCGCGGTCGCCGGCGCCGACGTCGACACCGGCCGCCGCGTAGGCGCCGCGCTCCGTCGTCATCGCACTCCGGCGACCGGCTCGTCCTCGAGCACGAACTTGTGGGAGGCGACGTCGTAGGGCACCGGCACCGGATACTGCCCGTCGAAACAGGCGAAGCAGAAGCGATCCCGTGGAAGCTGCAGCGCGTCGAGCACGCCGCCGATCGAGAGGTAGGCCAGTGAATCTGCACCGACGTGCTCCCGGATCTCGTCGACCGACAGCCGCGAGGCGATGAGCTCGGTCTCGATCTGCGTGTCGATACCATAGAAGCAGGGGTGGTAGATCGGGGGCGCGCTGATGCGCAGGTGGACCTCGGCGGCCCCAGCGCGACGAAGGAGCGCGACGATCTGCCGCGTGGTCGTGCCACGCACGATGGAGTCGTCGACGACCACCAGGCGGCGGCCGCGGACCTGTTCCCGCAGTGCGCTGAGCTTCATGTCGACGCCGCGCTGGCGCATCGCCTGGGATGGCTGGATGAAGGTCCGGCCGGCGTAGCGGTTCTTGACCATGCCCTCCCGGTAGGGCAGGCCGCTCGCCTCAGCATAGCCGGCAGCGGCCGCGGCGCCGGTGTCGGGGACCGGGATGACCGTGTCGGCGTCGACCGGCGCCTCGCGCGCCAGCGCCTCGCCCATGCGCCGCCGGGCCTCGTAGAGGTTGCGACCCATGAGGTAGGAGTCGGGTCGGGCGAAGTAGATGAGCTCGAAGACGCACAGATGCTCCGTCGCCTCCGCGAAGCGGATCGAGCGCGGGCCGCCAGGCTCGCCGAGCACGACCATCTCGCCGGGCTCGACCTCGCGCACGACCTCGGCGCCGATGATGTCCAGGGCCGCCGTCTCGGAGGCGACCACCCAGGCCTCAGGCTCGCCTGGGATGCGGCCCAGGACCAGCGGCCGGAAGCCGTGCGGATCGCGGACGCCGATGACACGATGCTCGTCCATGACGACCAGCGTGTAGGCGCCCGAGACCTGCGGCAGCACGGTCAGCAGCGCGGCCACGATGTCGTCGCCCGGCACGTCCGAGAGGAGCGCTGTCAGCAGCTCCGTATCGCTCGAGCCACGGATGCGCTGCCGGCCGCCAGGCAAGCGCTCGAGCAGCTGACGGGTATTGACCAGGTTACCGTTGTGGCCCACCGCCACCGTTCGCTGGGGCCCTAGGCGATAGGCCGGCTGGGAGTTCTCCCAGAGGGTCGAGCCGGTCGTCGAGTAGCGGCAGTGGGCGATCGCCAGGTGGCCACGCAGTGACGGCAGGCGGCGTTCGTCGAGGACCTGGGCGACCATGCCGAGGTCCTTGTAGACCATCACGCTCTCGCCGTCGCTGACGGCCACGCCGGCCGATTCCTGGCCGCGATGCTGGAGGGCGAAGAGCGCCAGCGAAGCGAGCCCCGCCGCCTCCTGGCCAGGGGCATGGATGCCGACGACGCCGCACATGGCTCAGGCCACCTCGCCCAGCGCGCGGGGTAGCGCGGAACGCCATGTGTGGCCGAGCTCCTGCAGGTCGACATCGAGGGCATCGGCGACGCCCGCGCCGCGTTCCTCAGCCGCGCCCGTGGCGCGGTCTCCGACGAGGTCGATGGTCAGCCTCTGGCCGCCCACCAGGCCGAGCCGCCGGATGGGCAGGTCGAAGCTTCTGGCGCTGGCCAGGAGTGCCTCCCACGAGGCGGGCTCGACGGTCACCACGACACGGCCGGGGCTCTCGCCAAAGAGATCGACCGATGGTGTCGAGCCGATGGCGACCTGCAGCCGAGCGCCAAGCCCCGACCAGATTGCGCACTCCGCGAGCGCCACGGCCAGGCCACCGCCGGAGACGTCCTGGGCCGATGCGAGCAGGTCGCCACGAGCCGCCGCGAGGAGCCAGCCCTGGAGCGCCGCCTCGCGCGCCAGGTCAAGGGCCGGCGGCCCGTCATCGGGCGCGGCGCCGGCCAGTGCGGCGTAGGCCGAGCCCGCGAGCCCGGGCGACGCCTCGCCGATGAGGACGATCAGGTCGCCCTCCTGTCGGAAGGCTGGTGACACGCGCCGCTCGACGTCATCGAGCAGGCCGACGATGCCGATCTGCGCCGTGGGCAGGATGGATCCCGACGCCGCCGCGTTGTAGAAGCTGACATTGCCGCCCGTGACCGGCAGGCCCAACGCCCGGCAGGCATCCCCGAGCCCCCGCACCGACTCGGCGAAGCGCCAGAACGCCTCGGCGTCGGTCGGATCGCCGAAGTTGAGGCAGTTGGTCACGCCCAGCGGTCGAGCGCCGGTGATGGCCACGTTGCGGGCACACTCGGCGACCGCCATGGCGGCGCCCAGCCAGGGATCATGGGCCGCGACCGCAGCCTGGGCGTCGGTGGTCGCGACAAGCGCCTTGCGGCTGCCCTTGATGCGCAGGACGCCCGCCGCCCGTTCGCCGGCTTCGACCGTGTCGGTCCCGACGGTCTCGTCGTACTGGGTCGTGACCCAGGCTCGACTGCCCAGGTTCGGGTCGCCCAACAAGGCCAGCAGCACGGCCCCAGGATCCATGCCCCGCTCTGGCAAGCCGTCGCTGGGCTCGCTCGGAGCGCCGGGCGCGGGCGCGGCGCGGGTCTTGAGGGGTGGCGTGGCCAGCCGGTCGAAGACGATCGCATCGCTCGTCAGGTCGGACGCCAGGATGGCCGCCAGCTCGACATCGCCGCTCACGACCCGGATCAGCCCATCGCCCGTGACACGGCCGATGACCGCCGCCGGCAAGCCCCATCGCGTGCACACTTCGAGCACGGCATCGAGCCGCTGCGGCGCGACGATGGCGCACATCCGTTCCTGGCTTTCGCTGATCATGACCTCGAAGGCCGCCATGCCCGTCTCGCGTCGGGGCACGGCGTCGAGGTCGACCACGATCCCGGTCCCGGCGCGGTCCGCGGTCTCCGACACCGCGCAGGTGATGCCCGCCGCGCCGAGGTCCTGGAGGCCCTCGACAAGGCCGCCCGCGATGAGCTCCAGGCTGGCCTCGATGAGCAGCTTCTCGGCGAACGGATCGCCGACCTGTACGGACGGCCGCTTGTCCGCGCTCGTCTCGTCGAAGGTCGCGCTGGCCAGCACGCTCGCTCCGCCGATCCCGTCGCGACCGGTCGTCGAACCGAAGAGCACCACAAGATTGCCAGGTCCCGGCGCCGCTGCCCGCGTCAGGTGGCGTTCCTCGAGCAGCCCGATGGCCATCACATTGACCAGCGGGTTCTCGGCATAGCTGGCATCGAAGACGAGCTCGCCGCCGATGGTCGGCACGCCGACGCAGTTGCCGTAGCCACCGACGCCGCGCACGACGCCACGGACGAGAGCCCGGGTGCGCACATCCGAGGGATCACCGAACTTGAGCGCATCGAGGAGCGCGATGGGACGCGCGCCCATGGTGAAGATGTCGCGCAGGATGCCGCCCACGCCGGTCGCGGCGCCCTGGTACGGCTCGACCGCGCTGGGATGGTTGTGCGACTCGAGCTTGAAGGCGACCGCGAGGCCGTCGCCGATGGCGATGACGCCGGCGTTCTCGCCCGGGCCGGCGACGACGTCGGGGCCGCCCGTGGGCAGTGTCGCAAGGTGTCGCCGGGAGCTCTTGTAGGAGCAGTGCTCGCTCCACATGACGCTGAACATGGCCAGCTCGAGGTCGTTGGGCTCTCGTGCCAGGCGCGCGCGGATGGCTTCCAGCTCATCGTCGGTCAGGCCCAGCGCGCGATGGCGAGCCGCAGGCATGGCCACCGCGCTCATGCCACCGCCATGGCGCGGCCGGCGATGGCCACGCTCTCGACGAGCGAGCGGAAGACCAGCATGCCGTCATCCGAGCCGAGGAGCGATTCCGAGGCGCGCTCGGGGTGCGGCATCAGCCCGCAGACCCGTCCACCAAGGTCCATGACGCCGGCGATGTCGCGAGCGCTCCCGTTGGGATTGCCCTCCGGCTCGGCGTAGCGGAAGACGACGCCGCCACGCGCCTCGAGCGCATCGAGGTCGTCGTCGGGCAGGTAGTAGCTACCCTCCCCGTGTGCGATGGGCATGCGCAGCGTCCGGCCCTGCGGGATGGCACGCGTGAAGGCCGAGTCCGGGCGTTCGACCGACAGTCGGACCCAGCGATGCTCGAAGCGCAGCGTGCTGTTGCGGCGCAGGGCGCCGGGCACGAGGCCGGCCTCGGCCAGGACCTGGAAGCCGTTGCAGATGCCGAGCACGAAGCCGCCCGCCGCGGCGTGTTCGCGGACGGCGGCCATGATCGGGCTGAAGCGGGCCAGGACGCCGGCCCGCAGGTAGTCGCCGTAGGCGAAGCCGCCCGGCAACACGACGAGGTCGGTGCCGTGCACGTCGGGCGTCTCATGCCACAGCGCTTCGGCCTCGGCGCCGGCCAGCCGCGCGGCATGGATGGCGTCTCGGTCGCAGTTGGAGCCGGGGAAGACGACCACCCCGACCCTCATCCGGCGACCGCCACGAGCGACGCCGGGGCGACCTCCCAGATCTCGATGATCGGGTTGGCGAAGACCTCCGCCGCCAGGCGTTCGACCAGCGCCCGCGCGGCGACGATGTCCGGCGCCTCGACGGTCAGCTCGACGCGACGACCGACTCGGACCTCGCTCACGCCGCTGACATCGAGGTGGGGCAGCGACTGTTCGACGGCGTGACCCTGCGGATCGAGGATGCCCGGCTTGGGCATCACGTTGACGACGAACCGATGGCTGCTCACGCGATGGTGTCCTCCTCGAGGTAGCGATCGAAGCTGGCGCCCGTGATGCGCTCGAAGGCTTCGACGTAGCGGGCGCGCGTTCCGGCCACGACATCGTTCGGCAGCTCGGGCCCCGGAGCCACCTTGTCCCAACCGGACGCCTCGAGCCAGTCGCGCACGAATTGCTTGTCGTACGACGCCTGCGGTCCGCCCGGCGCATAGGTCGCGGCATCCCAGAATCGGCTCGAGTCCGGCGTCAGGACCTCGTCGATGAGCAACAGCTCGCCGCTCGCCTCGTCGGTCCCGAACTCGAACTTCGTGTCGGCCAGGATGATGCCGGCCCGTTCGGCGCGGTCGCGTCCGAACGCGTACAACGCGAGCGCCAGGTCGCGGACGCGCGCGGCCATGGTCGCGCCGACGAGGGTCACGGCGCCGGCGTAGTCGATGTTCTCGTCGTGCGCTCCGAGCTCCGCCTTGGTCGAGGGCGTGAAGATCGGCTCCGGCAGCCGCTCGCTCTCACGAAGACCGGCCGGCAACGGGATGCCGCCCACGCCACCCGTCCGCAGATAGTCCTTCCAGCCGCTGCCGGAGAGGTAGCCGCGGACGATGACCTCGATGGGCAGGACGTGCGCCGGGCGACAGATCATCGAGCGGCCGCGAAGCTCGATGGCCTGTGCGGCGAATGACGACGGGAGCTCGGTCGGGTCGGTGCCCAGGAGGTGGTTCGAGACGAGGCGGGCCGTCTCGGCGAACCAGAAGCGCGACAGGCCGGTCAGGACGCGGCCTTTGTCCGGGATCGGTGTCGGCAGCACGACATCGAAAGCAGACAGCCGATCGCTGGCCACCAGCAGCAGCCGCTCAGCGTCGACGCGATAGAGGTCGCGCACCTTGCCGGAGCGGACGAAGCCTTCGGCGACGGTCATCGGACGGCCTCCTCGAGGGACTGGATGGCTTGCAGCCGAGCGACGATCGCCGGCACATTGCGCAGGAGGTGGGCGTCGTCGAAGCAGGCTTCGAGCGACGCCGCCGGCAGGGCCTTGCTGACGGCCGGATCCGATGCCAGGAGCTCGATCAGCGGGCGTCGTGCATCGGCCGCCGCCAGTGCGTTGCGTTGGACCAGGTCGTAGGCCGTCTCTCGGCTGAGGCCGCCCTCCGTCACGAGCGCCAGCAGGACGCCGCCGGAGGCATGCAGGCCGAGGCCCCGCTCGACGTTCTCGGCCATCCGGTCGACACGGACGACGAGCCCGTCGATGAGGCTCGTGAAGCGCACGAGCATGTAGTCGAGGAGCGTCGTCGCGTCCGGCAGCACGACCCGTTCGACCGACGAGTGGCTGATGTCGCGCTCGTGCCACAGGGCCTGGTCCTCGAGGCCGGCCAGGGCATAGCCGCGCAGCAGGCGGGCGAGGCCGGTGATGCGCTCGGAGACGATGGGGTTGCGTTTGTGCGGCATCGCCGAGCTGCCCTTCTGGCCGGTCTTGAACGGCTCCATGACCTCGGCGATCTCCGTGTGCTGGAGGTTGCGGATCTCGGTCGTGAAGCGCTCCAGGGAGCCGCCGATGACGGCCAGCGTGGCGAGGAAGGCCGCGTGCCGATCGCGCGAGACGACCTGTGTGCTGGCCGGGTCGGCCGCCAGCCCGAGCTCGAGAAGGACCTCCGCCTCGATGTCCGGATCGAGGAGCGAGTAGGTCCCGACGGGGCCGGAGATCTTGCCGCAGCGCATGCCCTCGCTGGCGGCGACAAGGCGCTGCCGATCGCGCTCCAGCTCCCAGGCCCAGCTGCTGAGCTTGAGGCCGAAGGTCGTCGGCTCCGCGTGGACCGAATGGGTCCGACCCATCTCGATCGTCGCCGCGTGTCGACGCGCCTGACGCACGACGGCCTCGATGGCCGTCTCGAGGTCGGCCAGCAGGCGGGCAGCGGCAGCCCGCACCTGCAAAGCGAGGGCGGTGTCGACGACGTCCGAGCTGGTCAGTCCGAGGTGCAGGAAGCGGCCCTCGGGTCCGATGGACTCGGCGACCTGGCTGACGAAAGCGATGACGTCGTGATCGGTCGTGCGCTCCAGCTCCTCGATGCGGGCGACATCGACGCGGGCTCGATGTTCGATGACCGCGATGGCGTCGGCCGGCACCTGTCCGCGACGCGCCTCGGCACGCGCAACGGCGAGCTCGACACGCAGCATGGCCTGGAAGCGCGCCTCATCGGACCAGATGGCCGCCATCTCAGCCAGGGTGTAGCGCGGGATCACCGGGCCGTCCCGGCCGGCGTCGGGATCTCGGCCACCCCGGATGGCGTCTGGACCTCGGACGCCCCAGGCGCCGGCCGGGGATCGGCCGCCACGGGCGCGAGCGCCAGGCCACCGATGTCCCGGCGGCGTTGGGCGCCGGGGAAGTCGATCAGCCCCGCAGCCGCCTGGGCCGCCGCCGCGGCCCTTCCCACATCGGCACCCAGGCCGACCACCGCCAGGACGCGGCCACCGGCCGTCACCAGGCCGCCATCTCGACCGCGGGCCACGCCGGCATGGAAGACCCGCACGTCAGGAACCTGGAGGGCAGCGTCATCGAGGCCCGCGATCGTCGTACCGGTAACGGGCGACTCGGGATAGCCCGGGGTGGCAAGGACCACGGCCGCTGCCGCCTCGGCGGTCGTCGGCAGGCAGCCATCTTCGAGGCCCATGGCCGCGGCGGTGTCCGACAGGCGATCCTCCGACGCCGCCAGCAGGAGCGGCGCCAGCGGAACCGTCAGGCGGGGCAGGATGGCCTGGGTCTCCGGGTCGCCGAAGCGCGCATTGAACTCGAGCAGGCGGATGCCGCGGGCGGTCAGCATCAGCCCTGCGAAGAGGGCGCCCTGGAACGGGCTGCCGCGCCGCTCGAGCTCGGCCAGGACCGGGCGATGGACGGTGCGCACGATGGCCGCCATCGCCGCATCGGGCAGCCCGGCCGGTGGCGAGACCGCGCCCATGCCGCCGGTATTCGGGCC
>DATBSD010000114.1:0-7642 GCA_036559965.1 Candidatus Limnocylindrales bacterium | reverse complement strand
GAGGAGCGCGTCCTGCACCTGGCGGCCGACCCGGCCACCCCCGCGCTCGAGCGGGCGAAGTTCCTGGCCATCTTCAGCCAGAACCTCGACGAGTTCTTCCAGGTCCGCGTCGCCGGCCTCAAGCAGCAGGTCGAGGCCGGGCACTCCAAGACGGCGCCCGACGGTCGCGCGGCGCCCGAAGTGCTGTCCGAGGTCCGACGCAAGGTGCTCGACCTCGCCCACGAGCACACGCTCGCCTTCTCCAAGGTCCGTGAACGGCTCGCCGACGAGGGCATCCGCATCGTGCGCTACGACGAGCGGCCCGAGCGGCACCTCGAGCTGCGGCGGATGTTCATCGACCAGATCTTTCCCGTGCTCACCCCGCTGGCCGTCGATCCCGGCCACCCGTTCCCGTACATCAGCGACCTGTCCCTCTCGCTCGCGGTGACCGTGCGCGACCCGGAGACCGGCGAGCGGGACTTCGCGCGCATCAAGGTGCCCGAGGTGCTGCCGCGCTTGATCGAGGTCGGCGGGCGCACGTACATGCTCCTGGAGCAGATCATCGCCGCCAATCTCGACGCGCTCTTCCCGGGTATGGAGATCGTCGAGCACCACCTCTTCCGGGTCACCCGCAACGCCGACCTGGCGATCGAGGAGGATGAGGCGGACGACCTGCTGCTGGCCATCGAGGAGGAGCTGCGTCGGCGGCGTTTCGGCGAGGCGGTCCGTCTGGAGGTCGAACGCTCGATGCCGACCGAGACCCGGTCCATCCTGCGCCGCGGCCTCGACCTCGAGCCTGAGGACGTCTACGAGGTCGCCGGCCTGCTCGACCTGCGGGCGCTCGAGACCATCGCCGACCTCGATATCCCCGAGCTCCAACGCCAGCCATGGCACGCCGTCGTCCCGGCCCGGCTGCTGCCGGCGGACGAGGACGAGGAGGCCGACGTCTTCGCCGTCGTGCGCAATGGCGACCTGCTCGTGCACCACCCGTACGAGTCGTTCGTCGGCTCGGTCCAGCGCTTCGTCGAGCAGGCGGCCGCCGATCCGGACGTGCTGACGATCAAGATGACGCTCTATCGGACCACGGGCGACTCACCCATCCTCAAGGCACTCATCCGGGCGGCCGAGAACGGCAAGCAGGTCGTGGTGCTGGTCGAGATCAAGGCCCGCTTCGACGAGCAGGCCAACATCGTCTGGGGCCGCACGCTCGAGCGGGCCGGCGCCCACGTCGTCTACGGCCTGGTCGGTCTCAAGACCCACAGCAAGGTCGCCCTGGTCGTTCGTCGTGAGGGCGGCGGTCTGCGTCGCTATGTCCACATCGGGACCGGCAACTACAACCACAAGACGGCCCGCCTGTACGTGGACCTGGGGATGCTCACGTGCGACGACGAGATCGGCGCCGACGTGACCGACCTGTTCAACTTCCTGACCGGCCTCTCGCGGCAGCGGGAGTTTCGTCGACTCATCGTGGCGCCCGTCAGCCTCCGCCAGAGCGTCGAAGCCCTCATCGCGGGCGAGGTCGAGCGACAGCGCGAGCACGGCGACGGCGCCATCACCATGAAGCTCAACGCGCTCGTCGACCCCGGCATCATCGACGTCCTCTGCCAGGCCAGCCAGGCCGGCGTGCCCATCGACCTCATCGTCCGCGCGGGCTGCGCCCTGCGGCCCGGTGTCGAGGGCATCAGCGACAACATCCGGGTGCGCTCGATCGTCGGGCCGTTCCTCGAGCACTCGCGCATCCTGCGCTTCGGCAGCGGCGAGCGAGCCAGCCACTGGATCGGCTCGGCCGACATGATGGATCGCAACCTCGACCGCCGCGTCGAGGCCATGGCGCCGGTGCTCGATCCCGTCAATCGGGCGCGCCTCGACCGCATCCTCGAGATCATGCTCACCGACGACCGGCGTGCCTGGGAGCTCGGGTCGGACGAGCGCTGGCAGCGCGTCGAGTGGCGGCTCGAGGCGCCGACCGGCCTGGACACCTTCGAGGCGTTGAAGCAGGAGGCTCTCGCGAGCGGGATGCTGGAACGCGCATGACCGGCACATCGCTGGAGGTCGAGCTGAAGTACGCCGTGCGCGATCACGACGCGGTCGAGCGGTTGCTCGATGGCGACCGTCTGGGCGACCTCGTGGTCGGGCCGTGGACCGTCATCGAGCTCCTCGACCGCTACGTCGACACCGCCGACCTGCGCCTCGAGACCGAGGGTTGGAACGCCCGGCTGCGGACGACCGAGACGGGCACGACCATCGACCTCAAGTCGCTCGACGACGTGGCCGTCGAGCCCGAGGCCGACCGCCGCCCGACGAATGCCTCGCTTCGGCGACGCATCGAGTGGACCGGCCCGGCGACGGCTGACCTCGACCGCAGCGCGTGGCCCGAGTCGGCCGCTCGGGCCCGACTCGTGGCGTTGACCGGCGACGCCCCGCTCGAGGAGCGCTTCGCCCTCCGACAGGTCCGGCGAGAGCGAGAGCTACGGGGCACGACCGGCTGGGCGGTCCTCAGCCTCGACGATGTCGCGGTCGAGCACGACGGCCGCTCCATCGGCCGCTTCGGGGCGCTCGAGATCGAGATGCGCGGCGGCGACGATCGCCTGCTCGACCAGGTCGCCAGCTTGCTCGAGTCGAGCGGCGTGGTCGACGACGCCCCGGCATCCAAGCTCGAGGCCGCGCTGGACATCCTTGCGCGCGCCGGAATCGACGTGCCGTCGGCGTATACCCCGGCGCTCGTCGTGCCGACGCCAGCCGAATCCGACGATGCGATCGACCCCGAGCCCCAGGCCGAGGCGGATGGCGAAGGTCCAAGCCGTGGCGCCGAGGCAGCCGACGCCGACGACGAGACCCGAACAGCGGTGGTCGCGGTGAGCGCGTCGCACCACGAAGACCTGCCCGCCGACGATGGCGGCAGCGTGGATCTCGAGGCCGCGCTCGAGCGCAGCGCCGGCGCCGATCGGGAGGATGCCGCCGTCGATCGTCTGCTCACGGCCGAGCTGTCGGACATCGTCCCTGCGCACAGCGACGACGACCTGGCGAGGGTCGACTGGGGGGAGCTCGGCGCGCCGATGGCCGAAGGGCTCGAGCCAGCTCAGGCGGCGTCCGGACCGACCGACGCCGAAGAGACGAAGGCCGAGGCCCGCCTGACCACGGGGCGCACCCCGGGCGTGCTGGGCGGCGATCCGCTCGCGGAAGCCGGCCGGAAGATCCTGCGCTTCCACTTCGCCCGGATGCTCGAACGCGAGGCAGGCACGCGCAAGGGCGAGGACGTCGAGGATCTGCATCGGATGCGCGTCGCGACCCGCCGCATGCGTGCCGCCTGGCGGCTCTTCGGCGACAGCTACCGCCCCAAGGCGGAGCGGCGCTATGTGCGCGAGCTACGGACGGTGGCGGCCAGTCTGGGCGCGGTGCGCGACTACGACGTCCTCCTGGAGAACCTGGCGGCCTACGTCGCGACGCATCCGGCCGAGGAAGCCGAGGCCCTGGCGCCGCTCGCCGTCGCCTGGCAGGAGCAGCGCGAGGCCGCCCGACTGCGGATGGTCGAGACACTCGACTCGAACGCCTACGCCCGCTTCGTGTCCGACTACCTCGAGTTCGTCGAGACCGACGGCGCTGCCTCGCGCCCCATCGACGCCACCAAACCGAGCCGCGTGCGGGACACGGCGACGAGCCGGATCTGGGGCGCCTACGAGCAGGTGCGCGCCTACGATGCCACGCTCGCCTGGGCCGACGTGGCGACCATCCACCAGCTGCGCATCGCCGCCAAGCGCCTGCGCTACGCGCTGGAGTTCTTCCGCGAGGTCCTCGGACCGGAGTCCGGGCAACTCATCGACCGGGTGACGCGACTGCAGGACCACCTCGGCCTGCTCAACGACGCCGACGTCGCGGCGCGGCTGGCACGAGACTTCCTGGTCGCCTCCGCGGCGAGGCTGTCGCCGCCGACGATCGAGGCCGTCGGCCGCTACCTCGGGGCGCGCGATCGCGACGTCGCGCGATTGCGACGGTCGCTGCCGTCCGCCTGGCGGCCGCTCGCGGCCGAGAGCTTCCGGCGAGCGCTGGGGCGGGCCGTCAGCAGCCTCTGATCAGGCCGCCCTGATCAACCTGCCTCTGATCAGGCCGCCTCGGGCCAGCCGACCGTGAGCGATGTCAGCCGTTCCAGCCACGCCGACCCGGCACGACGGAAGGCGAGCACGGCGCCCTCACGCAGGCTTGCCTCACTGACCTCGATCGCCTCCAAACCGTAGCGCTCCATGAACGCGAGCACGAGCGCCGCGCCGGCCGGCAACAGCCGGGCACGGGCGGGTGTCACGCGGTAGCGATCGGCGACGACGGCCGAGGGCACGTGGTCGAGCTCGTGGATGGCCTGGTCGATGCCCGCCCTCGTCAGCTCCGACGGCGGCTGGGCGGGATCACCGCCGCCGACGCCGGCCACGACGCGGGCGAGGTTGGTGGCACTGCCGCCCACGAAGACGGCGCGCTCTGGCCGCGTCTCCGCCGCGCCCGCCAGCAGGGCTCGTGCCTCGCTCGCGAGCCGGTCGCGATCGGCTGGCATCGGCGGATCCGACGCCTCGACGGACGCTGTCAGCCGGTTGGATCCGCTGGGCACGACGAAGGTCACCGGTGGCGCCCCGGGCGCCTGGACGACCGCCTCCGTCGACCCGCCGCCGATGTCGACGACGAGCAACGGCGCCTCGACGGCGCGGCCGCGAGTGACGCCGAGCAGCGTCAGCTCCGCCTCCTGGGCGTGCTCGAGGACGACGATCGGCAGGCCCACGCGGCCGAGCACGGCGGCTCCCACCTCGACCGCATCGGCAGCCCGCCGCAGCGGCTCGGCCCCGAGCAGCAGGAGCTCGCCGGCGTGCCAGCTCTGCGCGATGACGGCGAAGCCGCCGAGGGCGTCGAGGAGCGCCGCACGTGCGGCGTAAGGCAGGCGTCCCTCGCGATCGACGATGGCCCCCAGGCCGAGCAGGGCGCTCTCATCGGCCAGGGTCGTCACGGTGCGATCGTCGACGAGGGCGACGAGGAGATGCGCCGTGTTGCTGCCGATGTCGACGGCGGAGATGACCTCGGGCGGCCGCATCGGCCAAGGATGACAGGCCGCAGTCGGGTCGGGCGCGACCGCCTCGGCCGTGGGTCAAGCGGCAGGCGTGCTCGGGCTGCCGCCGGTGGAACGCGTGGTCCGCCGTCGGGTCGCGGTGGTGGCCGACTTCCGGCGGGACGGGGCGGGAGCACGCTTGGCGGTCGGCTGGCGCTTGGCGGGCGCGCCGGCCTTCCTGGCCGCAGCAAGGTCGGCCCGGATGGCGCGGACGAGAGCGTTCACCGCAGCCTGGAGTTCCCTCGCCGTCGCCAGCTGCTCCTCGAGCTCGGCGACCTTCTTGAGCCGCTTCTTCTCTGCCTTTGCAGCCTTCGCGGCTGCCTTCTCGGCGGCTGCAGCCTCGGCCTTGGCCGCGGCCCGCTCGGCCTTCGTCGCGGCGCGCTCGGCCTTGGTCGGTTTCGCGTCGGGCACCGCGACCTCCGTCGCGGCCGCTGCCGCCTTCTTCTGCTTGGCCATCTCGGGCGAACTCCTCGTGGTGGGCACCTGGTCGACGTCCGACGACGTCGGGACGCGCAGTATCACACTCGATCCCCCGATGTGGCGCCGTCGCGGACGTTAACGAACCGACGACGAAGAGAAAACGGTGCGTTGACGCACACTCGCGAGCCTTGGGCCATGAACGACACGAAAGCCCCTGCCCCGCGATATCGTGCGCGGCTGGCCGCCATGCTGGCCGGCAGCGTCATCCTCCTCAGCGCGTGCGGCACCGGGGGCGCCAGCCCCACGGCCGGTGAGTCAGCCGCACCACCGGCGCCGACGGAAGCCGGCGCGACCGCGCCAGCCGACCTGAGCGGCACGGTCACCATCGATGGCTCGAGCACGGTCTACCTCATCTCGGCGGCCGTCGCCGAGGACTTCCAGGCGGCCAATCCCGGCGTCAAGGCCTCGGTCGCGCTGTCCGGCACCGGTGGCGGCTTCAAGAAGTTCTGCGCCGGCGAGACCGACGCCAACGACGCCTCGCGACCGATCAAGACCGAGGACACACCCGAGGCGAAGTCCGAGGCCACCCTGTGCAAGGAGGCCGGCATCGAGTACGTCGAGCTCCCTGTCGCCTATGACGGGCTGTCGGTCGCCGTCAACCCCCAGAACACCTGGGTCGACTGCCTGACCGTGGCCGAGCTGAGCGCCATCTTCGGACCAACGTCGACCGCCGAGACGACCTGGGCGGACATCCGAGCGGGCTGGCCGGCCGACCCCATCGAGCGCTTCCAGCCCGGCGTCGACTCGGGCACGTTCGACTACTTCACCGAGGAGATCAACGGCGAGCTTGACGCCAGCACCCAGGCCGGGACCTTCTCCGAGGACGACAACCAGCTCGTGGCCGGCGTGGCCAACGACACCAACGGCATCGGCTACTTCGGGTTCGCCTACTACGAGGCCAGCGCGGACAAGCTCAAGCTGGTACCCGTGGACGGTGGCTCCGGCTGCATCACGCCCGGGCCGGACACCATTCGTGACCAGAGCTATGCGCCGCTCTCGCGGCCGCTCTTCGTGTACCCCTCCAAGCAGGCACTGGCCCGTCCGGAGGTCGCCGCCTTCTTCCAGTATTACCTCGACACCGTGAGCACGCTGGCCCCTGAGGTCGGCTATGTCGAGCTCCCCGATGCCGAGCTCCAGGCATCCAAGGATGCGCTCACCGCGGCGCTGGGCAACTGACCGACATCCACCTCCTCCCCTCCTCCTCGAAGCGGTCCGGCCCCACCCGGACCGCTTCGTGCACGACGTAGGATGGCGGCATGACCGCGACGCCCAAGGATCTCGCCGCCCGACGCCCACCGAGCGAGCGGCTCATCGAGCTGGGGCTCAGCGCGGCCGCGGTCGTCGGTATCGCGACGACCATCGGCATCGTCGTCGTGCTGGTCTATCAGACGCTCATCTTCTTCAACCAGGTCGACATCGTCGAGTTCCTGACCGGCACGGTCTGGTCGGCGTCGATCAAACCCTACGCGTGGGGCATCCTGCCGCTCCTGGCGGGCACGCTGCTCATCGCCTTCATCGCCATCCTCGTCGGCGCGCCGCTGGGCCTGCTCTCGGCCGTCTTCCTGGCCGAGTACGCCTCCGACCGGGTGCGCAACACGATCAAACCGATCCTCGAGGCGATCGCCGGGATCCCGACCATCGTGCTCGGCTTCTTCGCCATCAACTGGCTGACGCCGGTCGTCCTGAAACCGCTCATCCCGGGCATCGGAGGCTTCTCGGCGCTGGCCGCCGGCATCGTCGTCGGCATCCTCATCACGCCCCTCATCACCTCGCTGTCGGATGACGCCATACGCGCCGTCCCCCGCTCGCTGCGCGAGGGCGCCTACGCGATGGGGGCGACGAAATGGGAGGTCATCCGAAGCGTCGTCTTCCGGGCCGGCATCTCGGGCATCGCTGCCTCGCTCATCCTGGCCGTCTCGAGAGCCGCCGGTGAGACGATGGCGGTCTACCTGGCGGCCGGCACGAACCCGCAGTTGACGCTCGATCCGCGCGAGAGCGTCGAGACGATGACGGTCTTCATCGCGGCCGTGAGTCTGGGTGACACACCGGCGACCTCGATCCAGTACCAGTCGCTCTTCGCCGTCGGTGCCATGCTCTTCG
>DATBSD010000113.1:0-6732 GCA_036559965.1 Candidatus Limnocylindrales bacterium | reverse complement strand
CCCCACCGCGTTGAGCAACGACGTCGAACCCAGGAGATCCGTGAAGACGATGGTCCGGAATGGGCTCGTGGGCCCGGTGTCCTCGACATGCTCCTCGATCTTCCCTAGGAACTTCAGCACGTTGTCCTCGACGACGGGGATGATGGCGTTCGGGACGAGCCCGTGCCCTTCGCGGTGCACGGTCGCCAGATCCGCCGCGGTCGGCGCGCGGGCGAGGCAGAACGCGGCTCCGGCATCGGCGTCGAACCAGTAGGTCAGGAACTGGACGCCGTACTTCGGCGCCACGGCGAGGTCGACAACATGCGCCTGGGCGACCTCCTCGGCAGTGATGCCCGGGATGTCGTGACGGTCCATGAACAGTGGCACCAGGTTGGCCTCCCGGCTCCGTCCGAAACAGTCTCCGCGGGGCTCAGGGCAGTCGGCGGATGACCGTGGCCCGGAATGGGACTGCCATGGCACTCCTCCCGCCGGGACCACGATACGGCCGAGTCCCGGCGAGGCCGGGCCGTGATCGTAGCGAAACGGTGGCGCGGCATCTGCCTGCGCCCGCTGCCCACCGGGCGCGAATCCTTCCACTTGGCACTCGTCATCGGGTCTCGCGCTCATCGATGATGGTGGCAAAGGAGGACATCGATGTCCAAATCAACGATCACCGTGCTCTTCGTCGGCAGCCTCATCGCCATCGTGGCCGGCCTGGTGGTGTTCGCCCTGAGTGCGATCGTGGCGCTCGCCAACGGCAGCCTGGTCATGACCGGCTCGGAGGTGACCGGGGTCGAGATGACGCCGCTTGCCTGGTCGATGGTCGCCCTGGCCCTGCTCGGCATCCTGGCCATGGCAGGTGGCGCATTCGGCCAGTTCGTGGCCTGGATCGGCGCCGTCATCAACACGGCCTACCTCGAGGACAAGACGTGGTTCGTCGTGCTGCTGGTCCTCGGGCTGTTGAGCTTCGGCTTCATCGCCATGCTCGTCTACGTGATCGCCGGCCCCGACGGGACGAAGGTCCGACAGCTGCGGCAGGGCGCACCCGCGTAAGGGTCCAGGCCGCGCGGGGCGAGCCTGCAACCTGATGTCCTGACCGTTCGCACGTCGGCACGGCGCCCGATCGGGCGCCGTGCCGGTCGCTAGGCTGGAGCGATGCCCGATGACACGCTGGGTCGCTTCAAGCGTTGGTTCTGGCGTCCACCGCGGCCACATGGGGAGACGATCGCCGATCGCAGCGTCAGCTCGCTCGAGCTGTTCTACGACCTCGTCTATGTCGTCGTCATCGCCCAGGCCGCTCATCACCTCGCCGAGGATGCCTCGGCTCGTGGGTTCGCCGAGTTCGTCGTCGTCTTCGCGCTCATCTGGATCGCCTGGATCAATGGCTCGCTGTACTACGAGATCCACGGGCGTGAGGATGGCCGGACGCGCGCATTCGTCTTCGTCCAGATGGGCATCCTGGTGCTGCTGGCGGTCTTCACCGCCGATGCCGCGCAGGGGACCGGACCGGCGTTCGCGCTCATCTATGCCGCATTCCTGGCGGTCATGACGTGGCTCTGGTACACGGTCCGGCGTCAGGATCGCGAGCAGCGACCCGAGTTCCTGCCGGTGACGGCGCGCTACGTGACCGGCATGGTCGCATCGGTCGTGGCGATCTTTGCCAGCGCCTTCCTGGCTGATGGGCCGCGACTCGTCCTCTGGGCGATCTTCGCGCTTGCCTGGCTCGTCGGCATCCTGCTGGTCGAGCGTTCGCCGATCGGGCTCTACCGGGGCCTCACACCGACCGACTCGCTCGTCGAACGCTTCGGGCTGTTCACGATCATCGTGCTCGGTGAGGTCGTCTTCGGCGTCGTGACCGGCCTCTCTGCGGCGGAGCACGATCTCAAGACCATCGCCACCGGGATGATCGCCCTCGGCATCGGCTTCGGCTTCTGGTGGATCTACTTCGACGTGGTCGGTCGTCGGCTGCCACGCGATGACGGACCCGCCCTGGCGAACTGGGTGCTCAGCCACCTCCCGGTGACGTTGTCCATCGCCGTCGGTGGTGCTGCCATGGTCAGCCTCATCGAACACGCCCACGATGCCAGCACGCCGGCGACGACGGCGTGGCTCCTGGCGGGCGCCGTCGCGCTGGGGCTCATCGCCGAGGCGATCATCGCGCGCTCGCTGGTGGATGCGGAGCGCCTGGCGGACGCCTACCGGCCCGTGAGTCGTGCCCTGGTCGTGGGCGCGGCCGCGGCCCTTGTCATCGGTTGGCTGCAGCCGGCGCCATGGCTCCTGGCACTGCTGCTCGTGGTCATCCTGTCCGCGCTCTGGCTGTTCGCGGTCGACCGCTTCCTGCGCGCCGGGGCCTGGGCCTAGGTGCGCGGCTCCAGCACGACGACCGCCGTGCCGTTCGGTCGGCGCTTGGCATAGCCCTCGATCGGTCGCCCGTCGGCATCCTGCTGTTGGAACCGACTCCACAGCCGGTCCCGCTCCTCGCCCGCTGCTGCCCGTCCGTGGACCTTACGGGTCCCATCGGCCAGCTCGACCGTGGCGTCGGGCCGAGCCTGGAGGTTGAGCCACCAGGCCGGTTCGGGTTCTGCCCAGCCATTCATGGCCAGAGTCACGAGGTTGGGGCCGTCCTCGTAGTAGCCGAGGAGGGCGAGTCGCGTCTTGCCCGAGTGGCGTCCGATGGTCGTGAGGCGCAGGGTCCCCCAGCGGTCGCCCTTGGGTGGCCACAGCCCGAATCGTCTGCCGGTCACACGAACGACGACGCGATGGATGGCCCAGAAGGTGCGGATGAACCAGCGCGGCGGCAGCCTCGGGTCCTTCGCGGCGGCCTTGGCCGGCGTCTCGGTCATGGTCCGACTCCTGCCTGGTCATCCTTGCGATAGGCGAGCATGACGGCGCCCGACGCGAAGGTCCTCGTCTCGACGAGCCGGAGCCCCTGAGGTCGCTGGTGGCCAGGGAAGTACGGCGTGCCCGAGCCGAGGATGACGGGGTGGACGACGAGCCGGTAGTCGTCGATGAGGTCTCGTTCGATGAACTGGGCCGCCAGCGTCGGCCCGCCGACGTCGATGTCGCCGCTGAACTCCGTGCGCAGCTCGGCTAGGCGCTCGGCCACGTCGCCACGCACGAGCCGGCTGTTGAAGTCGACCGACTCGAGGGTCGTCGAGAAGACCACCTTGGGCATCGCATTCCAGATGCGCGCGTACTCGCGCATCGTATCGGTCGCGGCCGGGTCCGACTCGCCGGTCGGCCAGTAGGCGGCCATGACCTCGTACAACCGCCGGCCGTAGATCGAGGCATCGAGCTCGCGCGTCTGGTCGTTGAAGAAGCTGTGGAGCTCGTCATCGACGACCGTCCAATCGAGGCTGTGGTCCGATGTCTCGACGTAGCCGTCGAGCGAGACGTTGAAGAGGTAGATGAGCCGTCCCATCGCTCGACGCCGGGCCTAGAGGTTGCCGCCGGCTGCGGCCGGCTGGCCGGCGTCGACGCCGCCGTCGCCGACGGCGGTGCGCGCGAGGTAGTCCTCGACCAGCAGGATGTTCGTCTCGGCGGCCCGCTCGACCGTGCGCAGGAGGTCGGACATCGAGGACATCTCCTCGAGCTGCTCCTTCAGGAACCACGCCAGGAACTGCTCGCCCACCAGGTGGCCCTCTGAGCGCGCCAGCTTGGCCAGCTCCTGGATCTGATTGGTGACCTGTTCCTCCTGCTGGAGCGCCAGACGGACCGGCTCGATGGGATCGGCGAAGTCGGTCTTGGGCGCCGCGACGCCGGGCACGGTCGCGGTCGCCCGGGCATCGAGCAGGAAGCGCGTGATCATCATCGCGTGGTTGCGCTCCTCGACCGCCTGGCGGTAGAAGTGCTGCGCCAGGAGCGGCAGCGTCTGGTCGTCGTACCAGACCGCGATGGCGATGTACTGCTGCGAGGCCGCGAACTCGTTCGCGAGCTGCCCGTTGAGGCGGGAGGTGAAGGTCGCCATCGATCGCTCCTAGCCGGGTGCACAAGACGGTGGGATGTCCAGGCGCAGGATACTGCGCGCCGGCCGGCCGATCGGGCGCCGCCGAGGGAACGTGCCGTGGGCCGATTCGCGCTGAGTCCTGTACCGTGTCCGACCTCGCCTGGGAGCGCCAACCCCACGCAGCGGCCGAGAGATGGACGACATCACGCGCGCGCCCGACGCCGAGATCGGGCAGACGCCGAGCGGGACGGATCGCGTCCCGGCCCGCGTCAGACGCTGGGGGACCTTTGGCGCCGGCATCGCCGTCGCGCTGTTCGTGGTCGGGCTCGTAGTCATCATCTCGCAAGGTCAGCCGCCGCTCACGGCTGACGAGGTCCAGACGCGCATCGACGAGGCGCTCGCCTCACTGACGCCGGCGCCCGCCCGCTCGCAGCTCGTCTACGACGCCATCCGGCCGTCGCTCGTGCTCATCCAGACCGACGTCGCCGAGGCCGGCGCTGACCCCGACATCACCAGCTCGCCCCACGCCGGGCTGGGCACCGGCGTCATCGTCGATCGTGACGGCAGCATCCTGACCAGCCTCCACGTCGTCGACGGTGCCGAGACCATCACCGTCACGTTCGCCGACGGCACGTCGTCGGCAGCGAGCATCGCGGTCAGCCAGCCCGAGAACGACATCGCAGTGCTCGAGCCCGACGAGCTGCCGGCCGACCTCGTGCCGGCCACGCTCGGCAACCCGAACGCCGTGCGCATCGGCAGCGAGGCCTACGTCGTCGGCAATCCGTTCGGGCTCTACAGCTCGATCAGCGCGGGCGTCGTCTCGGGCCTCGATCGGAGCCTCGAGGTGTCGGAGGGCGGGCCCCGCCTGGACGGCCTCATCCAGGTCGACGCCGCGGTCAACCCCGGCAACTCCGGTGGGCCGCTGCTCAACCGTGACGGCCAGGTCGTGGGCATCGTGGCCGCCCTGCTCAACCCCACCCGCGAGGACGTCTTCGTCGGCATCGGCCTGGCCGTGCCCATCGACGTGGCCGGCGGCGCCGCCGGCCTGCCGCCGTACTAGGAGGTCGCATGGATCACGACACCGCTCCCGGGACGCTGCCGCTGGAGCCGCTGCTGTACGAGGTCAAGAAGGTCATCGTCGGCCAGGACCACCTGCTCGAGCGCATGCTCGTGGCGCTCCTGGCGCGCGGCCACCTGCTCGTCGAAGGCGTGCCCGGCCTGGCCAAGACGCTCGCCGTCAAGACGCTCGCGGGCGCCATCGGCGGCGAGTACCGGCGCATCCAGTTCACACCCGACCTCGTGCCCGCCGACCTCGTGGGCACGCGCATCTACAACCAGCGCACCGGCGACTTCACGACCTCGCTCGGCCCGGTCTTCACGAACCTGCTCCTGGCCGACGAGATCAACCGTGCCCCGGCCAAGGTCCAGAGCGCGCTGCTCGAGGTCATGCAGGAGCATCAGGTGACCATCGGCCACGAGACCCACCGCGTGCCCGAGCCGTTCCTCGTGCTGGCGACGCAGAACCCCATCGAGACCGAGGGCACCTACGCGCTGCCCGAGGCGCAGGTCGACCGCTTCATGCTCAAGGTCATCGTCGACTACCCATCGGCGACCGAGGAGTTCGCCATCGTCGACCGCGTCACCGGTCGCCTCGAGTCGGCCGCCCCGGTGCTCTCGACCGACGAGCTGCTCCGGCTCCAGGCGCGCGCCGACGACGTCTACACCGACCCCGCCCTGGCCGAGTACGCGGTCCGCCTGGCGACCGCCACGCGGCAGCCGGCGACGGTCGGCCTGCCCGACCTCGAGCGCTACATCACCTACGGCGCCAGCCCGCGGGCGTCGATCAACCTCATCCTCGCGGGACGGTCGCTGGCCTTCCTGCGCGGCCGCGACTACACCCTGCCGCAGGACATCCTCGACGTCGCCCGCGACGTCATGCGCCACCGCATGGTGCTCTCGTTCGAGGCGCTCTCCGATGACGTCACGCCCGATGAGCTGCTGACCGGCATCCTGGCTGCCGTGCGGGTGCCCGTCGTCCCCCTCCGGGAGCCGTCCGACGTCCGCCATAGCGCCTGAGCGCGTCCTTCAGCGGCTCGACTGGAAGGTCGTCCGGCGCCTGGACGGCCTCTTCCAGGGCGACTACCGGAGCCTCTGGCGAGGCAGCGGCGTGGACATGGCCGGCCTGCGCGAGTACCAGCATGGCGACGACGTACGGCACATCGACTGGAACGTGACCGCTCGCCTGGCCAGCCCGTATGTCCGGGAGTACGACGAGGACCGCGAGCTGACGGCCTGGTTCCTGCTCGACCTCAGCCCGTCGGTCGACTTCGGCAGCGCGCTCGCCGACCGACGCAAGCGGACCGTGCTCATCGACACCGTCGCTACGCTCGCCCGGGTGCTCACCCGCCATGGCAACCGCGTGGGTGCCATCTTCTACGGCCGCGAGGTGGAGCGGACGATCCCTGCCCGAGCGGGGCGCGACCAGGTCCTCCGGCTCATCCGCGACCTCGATGCCCACCCGCGCCACGCCGATGCGCCGGCGACCGACCTGGCACCGCTGCTGCGGGCGGCACGGCGGGCGATGAAGCGGCGCTCGCTCGTTTTCGTCATCTCGGACTTCATCAGCCAGCCCGGCTGGGAGCGCGAGCTGGAGCTGCTCGATCGCCGTCATGAGGTCATCGCCATCCGGCTTCATGACCCAAGCGAGTCCGAGCTGCCCGATGTCGGTCCGCTCGTCGTGCAGGACGCCGAGACCGGCGAGCAGCTCACCGTCGACACCTCGGACCGCGCCTTCCGTCGTCGCTTCG
>DATBSD010000112.1:0-23928 GCA_036559965.1 Candidatus Limnocylindrales bacterium | reverse complement strand
TGCCCTCGCAGTCCTCGCAGGTGGTGGCGACGGTCTCCATGAACCCGAGCTCGGTGTAGATGACGCCGGCCCCGTTGCAGGTCTCGCAGGCGCCCGCGGAGTTGGCGCTGAACAGCGCCGGCTTGACGCCGTTGGCCTTCGCGAAGGCCGACCGGATCGGATCGAGCAGTCCGGTGTATGTCGCCGGGTTGCTGCGCCGTGAGCCCTTGATCGCGCCCTGGTCGATCGCGACCACCCCGTCCCGGCCCGACACCGAGCCATCGATGAGGGAGCTCTTGCCCGACCCAGCCACGCCGGTCAGCACGACCAGCACGCCGAGCGGGATGTCGACGTCGACGTCCTGGAGGTTGTTGGTGTCGGCGCCGCGCACCTCCAGCACGCCCGAGCGAGTCCGCACCGATGGCTTCAGCGACGCCCGGTCGTCGAGGTGTCGCCCGGTCAGCGTCGAGCTCGCCCGCAGGCCCGCGAGCGAACCCTCGAAGACGACCACGCCACCGTCGGTGCCGGCACCCGGGCCGAGGTCGATGACGTGGTCGGCGATCGCGATGACCTCGGGTTTGTGCTCGACGACGAGCACGGTATTGCCCTTGTCGCGCAGCCGCAGCAGCAGGTCGTTCATCCGTGCGATGTCGTGCGGGTGCAACCCGATGGTCGGCTCGTCGAAGACATAGGTGACATCGGTCAGTGACGACCCGAGGTGACGGATCATCCTCGTGCGCTGTGCCTCGCCGCCCGAGAGCGTGCCCGCCGGCCGGTCGAGCGAGAGGTAGCCGAGGCCGATCTCGACGAACGAGTCAAACGCGTGCTGCAGGCCGGCCAGCAGCGGAGCGACCGATGGCTCGTCCAGGCCGCGCAGCCACTCGGCGAGATCGTTGATCTGCATGGCGCAGGCGGTGGCGATGTTGATGCCCTTGATCTTCGACGACCGGGCGGGCTCATTGAGGCGCGTCCCTCCGCACTCGGGACAGGCCGTGAATGTCACCGCTCGCTCCACGAAGGCCCGGATGTGCGGTTGCAGCGCATCGACGTCCTTGGACAGGAACGATTTCTGGACCCGCGGGATGAGGCCCTCGTAGGTCAGGTTGACGCCCTCGACCTTGACCTTGGTCGGCTCCTGGCGAAGGAACAGGTCGAGCTCGGCATCGGTGTAGTCCCGGATCAGCTTGTCGGGGTCGAGGCCCGCGTCCTTGAACAGCCGGACCGACCAGCCACCCGCGGCGTAGCCGGGGACGGTGATCGCGCCTTGCGAGATCGACTTGCTCTCGTCGTACAACTCGGTCAGGTCGATGTCGGTGACCGACCCCATCCCCTCGCAGCGTGGACACATGCCGCCGTGATAGATGGCATCACGGACGACGATCCGCTCCCCCTTGCCCTTGTCGACGGTCATCGCCCCGCTCGCCTTGCGCATCGGGACGTTGAACGAGAACGCGGTCGGGGGACCGATGTAGGGCCGCCCGAGACGGCTGTAGAGCACTCGGAGCATCGCGTTGGCGTCCGTCGCCGTCCCCACCGTCGAGCGGGCGTTGGCGCCCATCCGCTCCTGGTCGACGATGATCGCGGTCGTCAGCCCTTCGAGAACGTCGACATCGGGCCGTGCCAGCGTGGGCATGAAGCCCTGCACGAAGGCGCTGTAGGTCTCGTTGATCAACCGCTGCGACTCGGCGGCGATGGTGTCGAACACGAGCGAGCTCTTGCCCGAGCCGGAGACGCCGGTGAACACGGTCAGCCGGCGCTTCGGGATGTCGATGCTGACGTCCTTGAGGTTGTTCACGCGCGCGCCCTGCACGCGGATCCGATCGTGGCTGTCGGCGACGTCCCGCGCCTGCGACGGCGCGTCGGTGCTCGTGGCCATGCTCATCCCGTCTCCATCTCCACGGTGGCTCGGCTCCGGGCCCGCCACCGGCGTCGTCGGTTGCAGCCTACACGCCATGCCCGGGACGTCGCGCGACCGGGTCCACGACCTTGCCGGCAGCCTCGATGCGCGAGAGGCGTAGACTGGGGGGCCACCCGTATCTGCACCGGAGCCCATGACATGATCAAAGGCATCGCCCGACTGTTCGGCCTGGCCTTCCTGGCCGGCATGATCATCCCGCCCATCGCCGCGCTCATCACGAAGCGCCAGATGGTCGACGCCGGCCGCGGCCGGTTCGAGCCCGAAGCCGACGACCTCGACGCGGCCGTCATCTTCGAAGGCGGCGAATTCGAGAGCACGGCGCCCGCGTTCACCGGCGGCGAAGTACTGACCTGGTATGGCGGTGGTCGCTTCGACCTCCGCGGCGCGACCATCGCGCCCGAGGGAGCCGACCTTCGCATCCGCGCCATCTTCGGCGGTGTCCAGCTCGTGGTGCCCGACTCGTGGCGTGTCGAGACCGACGCGACCTCGTACTTCGGCGGCGTCGCCGACGCGACGACATCGCCCGAGAATGCCGACGCACCCGTGCTGCGCCTGTCGACGCTGGCCGTCTTCGGCGGCGTCGCCATCAGCAACGATACGGACATGCCGATGGTCGGCAACATCGGCGACATGATCAAGCGACAGACCGACTCGGCGCGTGACGCGGTCGATGAGGCGACGGCAGAAGCCGAGTCGATCATCGCCCAGGCCAAGGCGGCCGCGGACGATGCCTCGAACGGGTCGGGCGACGCCAAGGCGACCGCCAATGCCGCTGTGACCGACGCCAAGGCCGCGGCCGGGGATGCGGCCGATGCCATCGGCGATGCGACGGAGGCAGCCGCCGACCGCGTCGGCTGACGAGCACATCGCCTGGGCGTGGAGCCCCTGACCGGCGAACGCGTCGTCCTGCGCCCGCTCGGGGAGGGCGACCGCGATGAGGTTCGACGCGTGCTCGCCGACCCGAGCGTCGCGCGTTGGTGGGGCCCCGGCGGCCTCGAGACGCGGCTCGATGAGATGTTCACCGACGATGGCACGGAGCGATTCGTGATCCTCGTCGATGGGCGTGTCGGCGGCACCGTCCAGTTCGCCGAGGAGAACGAGCCCGACTACCGGCACGCGGGCCTCGACATCTTCCTCGACGCCGACCACCAGGGCGCCGGCTATGGCGTCGATGCCCTTCGGACCCTGGCGCGCTACCTCATCGCGGAGCGCGGCCATCACCGTCTGACGATCGATCCTTCGGCCGCCAACGAGCGGGCCATTCTGGCCTATGCCAAGGTCGGCTTTCGACCAGTGGGCACGATGCGCCGCTACGAGCGGGGGCCGGACGGCACGTTCCACGACGGCCTGCTGATGGACCTGCTGGCCGACGAACTGCGCTGACCCGGCCTGCAGCGAGAGACGCACGAGGCATCGGGCCGGGATCGTGTTCACCATGTCTCGGTCGTCCAGGTGGGTCCCGGCCGGGCGGACGAAAGTACGGCTTGGACCGCTCTGCCCGTCAGCCCACCATGCACCACGTGAGTCGGGCGGAGTACACCGTTCCGACACAGCCAGCACGCGAGGACGATCGAACGTATGGCTTCCATGGCGATCCAGGACATCGGACCGATGCTCACGGCATCGGAGGTTGCAGAGATGCTTCACCTTCACGTCAACACCGTGAAGCGACTCGGCGACCGCGGCGAGCTGCCCTTCTATCGCGTCTGCAAGCGCGGTGACCGGCGCTTCCGCTATGACGACGTCCTCGCCTTCCTGCAGCGGAACAAGTAACCGCGCGCATCGACGCGCGCGATGTCCGGGTCCCTAGGGACCCGTTGCCCAACCGAACACCGTCCACGTCAACGCCGCCGGATCCCTCCTCCCGGCGGCGTTGTCGTTGCCTGTCCGTCACCCGCGCCGCAACGCAAGGGCAACCTTCCTGACCCTCGGCGTCCGACGCTCGACGCCCGCTCGCCCGCCTAGCGTCTGACCGGCACGACCGGCCGACCCGGTCCGCGCGGGAGACGACGGATGAACGCTGGCGATACCGCCTGGCTGCTCATGGCCACGGCACTGGTCATGGTCATGTTGCCGGGGCTCGCGCTCTTCTACGGCGGGCTCGTCCGCCGCAAGAACGTGCTCTCGACGATCATGCACAGCTTCTTCGGTCTGGCGCTGGTCAGCGTCGTGTGGGTCGTGCTGGGCTTCACGCTCGCGTTCGCACCGTCACCGAACGGCAACGGCATCATCGGCGGCCTCGACTTCGTGCTCTTCGAGAGCGTGGGACTGGAACCCAACCCCGACTACGCCCCATCGATCCCCTTCGTCCTGTTCGCCTCCTTCCAGCTCATGTTCGCGGCCATCACACCGGCGCTCATCACGGGCGCCTTCGCCGAGCGCAAGCGCTTCGGCGCCTTCGTCCTCTTCACCGTCCTCTGGTCGGTCGTCGTCTATGCCCCGCTGGCCCATTGGGTCTGGGCCCCGGACGGCTGGCTGCGCGCGCTGGGCGCCCTCGATTACGCCGGTGGCACCGTCGTCCATATCAGCTCGGGCGTCTCGGCCTTCGTCGTCGCGTTGCTCATCGGCCGGCGAGTCGGCCATGGCCACGACGGTATGGAGCCGCACGACGTGCCCATGACGGTGCTCGGAGCCGGATTGCTCTGGTTCGGCTGGTTCGGGTTCAATGCCGGCTCCGCGCTGGCCGCCAACGGGCAGGCTGCCAACGCCCTGTTCGTGACCAACACCGCGGCCGCCGCGGCGACCATCACCTGGGTCCTCGCCAGCTACCTGCACCGACGCAAGGTGAGCGTCGTTGGCGCGGCGGCTGGGGCCGTGGCCGGTCTGGTCGCCATCACGCCGGCATCGGGCTACGTCGGGGCCGGCGGCGCCGTGGCCATCGGCCTGGTGGCTGGTGCCCTGTGCTACAGCGCAACGCTGCTGCGGGAGCGGGTCAGGATCGACGACGCGCTCGACGTCTTCGCCGTGCACGGTGTCGGCGGCACGTGGGGCGCGATCGCGACCGGCGTCTTCGCCGTCGCCGCGATCGGCGGTGCCTCGGGGCTGATCGAAGGCAACCCGCAGCAGGTCCTCATCCAGCTCGTCGCTGTCCTGGCGACGTACGTCTTCGCCGCCACGGCCACGTTCGTCATCGTCAAGGTCGTCAACTTCGCCGTCGGCATGCGGGTCTCGGAGGCCGACGAGGCGCTGGGGCTCGATGTCACGCAGCATGGCGAAGTGGCCTACGGCGCGAGCCGCTAGTCGAGCGTGATGCCGTGCCCTCGGAGCCGCCGCTGTATGACGCACGGTTCGAGCACGATGCGTGCGGCGTCGGCTTCGTGGCCGACACGCGCGGCGAGCAACGACACCGAGTCCTGCCGCTTGCGCTGAGCGGGCTCGCGGCGCTCGGTCACCGCGGGGCTGTCGCGGCGGACGGCGAGACGTCCGATGGCAGCGGCGTGCTGCTGCCGCTCGAACCGCCACTCGTCGGCTTGCTCGCCGGTGGACAGACCGTTCGCGCGCCGGGGGTCGTGGTGGCCTTCCTGCCGCGCGATCGCGACGGCCAGGCACGAGCCAGCGCGGTCGTCGCGTCGGCACTGGCCGGCGAGGGGCTGCGCGTCAGCGGCTGGCGCCGGGTCCCGTTCGATCGCGGCGCCCTGGGCCGACAAGCAGATCGCGCGCGGCCCATCGTGCGACAGGCGCTCGTGGCACGCCCGTCCGGCTGGCACGACGACCGCTTCGAGCGCGCGCTCGTCATCGCTCGTCGGCGCATGGAGGCCACGGCACGGACGGATGGCCTGGTGGGCTTCTCGGTGCCGTCGGCGTCCGGCAGGACGGTCGTCTACAAGGGGCTGGTGGCCGGCGGTCGGCTGGCCGACCTCTACCCCGACCTGACGGCGGCGCTGCCGCTCAGCCACGCGGTCTTCCATCAGCGCTACGCAACGAACACGCAGCCCACGTGGGCGCTCGCCCAGCCGTTCCGTCGGCTGGCCCACAACGGCGAGATCAACACCATCCGCGGCAATCGTGAGCAGGTCCGCGGTCGAGCGGGCGACAAGGTGCGCTCAGACGTCGGTCGGCGGCTGCTGGCCGCTGGTCCGCTGATCTCGCCGGCTCTTTCGGACTCGGCGTCGCTCGACGAGGCCGTCGAGCTGCTGGTCATGACCGGCTGGTCGCTCGATGAGGCGTTGGCGACCCTGCTGCCATCCGTCGGCTCCGTGTCGGCGGCGATGTCGGGGCATCAGGATCCCGGTCACCGTGCGTCGGTCGCGCCGCTCGCGGCCTGGGACGGGCCGGCCGCCGTCGTCTTCAGCGACGGCTGTCGGGTCGGCGCCATGCTCGACCGGAACGGCCTGCGACCGCTGGCGTTCGACGTCCGTGACGACGGCCTCGTGGTGGCCGCGTCGGAGGCCGGCGCCTTCGAGCTGTCGGTGAGCGACATCGCTCGACGTGGCCGCCTCGGTCCGGGCGAGATGCTCGTCGTGGAGCCCGATCGCGGGCTCGTCCACCTCCCGGCCGACCATCGATCGAGCCTCCGTGACCAGCTCGGGCAGCCGACCACGGAGCCTCCCGCAGACGGGCACGTCACCGCCCTCGCTGTGCCGGCGACCGCGCCACCCGCGAGGCCGACGGATGCCCAGCGGCGCTATCTCGCGGGACTCGACGCCGAGCGCTACCGCCTGGACATCCGGACCATGGTCGTCGACGGCCGCGAGCCCCTCTGGAGCATGGGCGACGACACGCCGACGCCGGCCTGGGCGCGGACCGATCGACCGGTCACCGACCACCTCCGCCAGGCGTTCGCACAGGTCACGAACCCGCCCATCGACGCCGACCGGGAGCGCATCGTCATGGACATGCGCGTCGAGCTGGGGCCGCGACCGCCGCTCCTGGGCGGCCCGATCGAGGCCGCCGAGACCTGCTCGATGCGACTGGATGGCCCCTACGTGCCCATGATCGCGGACCTTGTCGCCGCGGCGCCGTGGCCTGTTCGACGACTGTCGGCGTCGTGGCGGGCGTCCGCCGGTGAGGCCGGGCTCGAGGCAGCACTCGAGCGACTCGGGCAGCAGGCTGTCGCCGCCGGTCGTGGCCGGGCCCGGCTGATCGTGGTCAGCGACGACGCCTTCTCGCTGGCGCGACTGCCCATCCCGTCCGTCCTCGCGGTCGGCGCCGTCCACACCAGCCTGACCGCAGCCGGCCTTCGGGGCCGCGTCGACGTGGTCGCGGACGTGGCCGACGTGCTCGACGTCCACGCCGGGGCGATGGCGATCGCGGCCGGCGCCAGCGCTGTCCACCCGAGGCTGGCCATCGAGCTGGCCGCCGAGACGGCCGGCACTCGGGGCGCCGAGTCGCTCAGCCGCGAGGAAGCCATCGCGCGGCTCATGGGTGCGTTCGAGGCCGGCCTGCGCAAGACCCTCGCCCGGATGGGCATCAGCACCGTGGCTTCCTACGTCGGTGGTGCGCAGTTCGAGACGCTCGAGCTCGACGCGACCGTCGTCGCCCGGTGCTTCCCGGCGGCCGCGGCATGGCCGGGCGGCCTGTTGCTCGAAGATCTCGCGCGGACTCAGCTCCGCCGCGCCGAGACGGCCCGCATGGTCGCGCCGGAGACGCCGCCGGCGCGACTCGTCGATCCCGGTCGGGCACGCTTCCGGGCCGACGGCGAGACGCACGGGTATGCGCCGATCGTGGTCCAGCAGCTCCAGCGGATCGCGGCTGCGACCGGCGACCCGGTGGCCATGGCACCGCCGACGTCCGGACGACTGACCGTCCGTGACGGCCTCGCGTTCCGCCGTCGGCGCCCCGTGCCGATCACGGAGGTCGAGACAGCGTCCGCCGTCGCTCGCCGGTTCGTGGCCGCGGCCATGAGCGTCGGCGCCCTCTCGCCCGAGGCCCACCAGGCGATCACCGTCGGCATGCAGCGCGCCGGCGGTGCCGCCAACACGGGTGAAGGCGGCGAGGACCCGACCTGGTATCGCCCCGGTCACGAAGGCGAGCGACGGGATGCCCTGATCAAGCAGGTCGCGTCAGCGCGATTCGGCGTCACGGCCAGCTACCTCGTGCGCGCAGAGCAGCTCGAGATCAAGATCGCCCAAGGTTCGAAGCCCGGCGAGGGCGGTCACCTGCCGGGCCGCAAGGCGAGCGCGACGATCGCGGCGCTGCGCCGTGGTCAGGTCGGCATCGACTACATCAGCCCGCCGCCGCACCACGACATCTACTCGATCGAGGACCTCGCCCAGCTCATCGTCGACCTCCGGGCGGTCAACCCTCGGGCGCGGATCGGGGTCAAGCTCGTCGCATCGCGGGGCATCGGCACCATCGCCGCCGGTGTCGTCAAGTCGGGTGCCGACTACGTCCACGTGGCCGGGCATGCGGGTGGGACCGGGGCGTCGCCACTGAACTCCATCAAGCATGTCGGTGCGCCCTGGGAGCTCGGGCTGGCCGAGGTCCACCAGACGCTCCTCCGGGGCGACCTGCGGGACCGGGCTGTGCTGCGCACCGATGGCGGCCTTCGCGTCGGCCGAGACATCGTCATCGCGGCGCTGCTGGGCGCAGAGGAGTTCGCGCTCGGCACGGCACTGCTCGTCGCGCTCGGCTGCGACATGGCGCGTCAGTGCCACCTCGACACGTGCCCGACCGGCATCGCCACCCAGCGCGACGACCTGCGGGCGAAGTTCCAGGGCACGCCCGAGCTCGTCGAGCGCTACGTCATGGAGCTGGCCGAAGACGTGCGACGCGAGCTGGCGGCCATCGGCGCGCGGAGCGTCGGCGAGATCGTCGGTGAGTCCGCGGCCTATCTCCGAGCGGCACCCGGGCGCCAGACCATCGATCACGGTGCGCTCGTCTCCGCCCCACGCTGGAGGGCATCGGCTGCTCGCCGAGCGTCACCGTCAGCGGCGGGCATCGGCCACATCGCGGTGGCCGCGTCGGCGGCCGAGACCGAGCTCATGGCCGTCGCCCGGCGATCTCGTCCCGGCGTGGCGCACGGCGTCACGTTGACGACCGCCGACCGGGCGTTCGGCGCCCGCCTGGCGGGTGCCGTCGCCAGAGGGGACGTCGCGACGCCCGTCATCCTCCGCGCCACCGGCGCCGCAGGCCAGAGCCTGGGCGCCTTCCTGACCGAGGGCATCGAGCTCGTCCTTGAGGGGACCGCCAACGACTACGTCGCCAAGGGCCTCTCCGGGGGCACGGTCATCGTGCGACCCGATCCACGGCTGCGTGTGGCCGCGGCGGGCCAGTCGATCGCCGGGAACACCTGCCTCTACGGGGCGACCGCCGGTCGGCTGCACCTCGTCGGCAGAGCCGGGCAGCGCTTCGCCGTGCGCAACAGTGGTGCCGAGGCGGTCGTCGAGGGCCTCGGCCCGCACGGCTGCGAGTACATGACCGGCGGCGTCGTGATCGTGCTCGGCCCGGTCGGACCGAACTTCGGCGCCGGCATGACCGGCGGTCGTGCCTACCTGTTCGACCCTCGCGGCTCGCACGCCTCCCGGGTCGACGAACGGTCGGTGTCGGTCGGTCGGTTGGCTGATGCCATCGCGCGTCGCGATGACGCCCACCTCCTGGTCGGCGACCTGCGACGGCTGGTCGTGGCCCACGCCGACGCGGGGTCCGAACTCGCGCGTCGCCTCGTCGCCGAGGGTGGCCCCTCCGCCCGCGACGTCTGGCTGGTCGAGCCACTGCCGGCGACGGCAACCGGATCGCAACCTTCCCGCACCCCGACGGGCGTCGATGTCGAGGGCGACACGCGCGTAGCGTGATGCTTGGACGGATGCACCCCACGGACCGCGACGCGGTCGACCCAGAGGACGTTGCCATGGACGCCAGCGAGCCCATCTACCGCACCGGCTACCGCCGCCCCCACGACATCGGTGGCCCGGTCACGTGCGCCATGTGCGGTTGTCGCCTGGAGGCGCTCGCCGGTGGCGGCTACGTGCACTTCGGCGCACTCGGCGGCCGTGATGCCCGGGGTTGTCGCGTGGACTGCGTCGATGCCGTTCACGACACCGCTGGGCGAGTGGATCTGCTCATCGTCGCCTGACGCGAGGCGGCTACGTGTCGTCGACCTCGAGCCGATAGCCAACGCCGCGAACGGCCACGATCGGCGGTCCCCCGGCGTCGGCCAGCTTCGTGCGCAGGCGCGTGAGGTGGGGCTTCAGCCAGAGCAAGTCGGGATCGGGCTCGGCGGGCCAGCCGGCGCGCGCGAGCCGCATGTGAGGCACCACGTCGCCACCCGCGCGGGCGAGTGCCTCGAGCAGTCGGAACTCGGTCGGCGTCAGGTCGAGGGTCGTGTCGCCGACCTGCGCTCGGTGACGGCCCGGCTCGATGACCAGGCGGCCCGTCACGATGGTCGCCCCGAGCGACCCCGTGGTCGCCATCTCCGATCGCCGGACGAGGGCATGGATGCGGGCCAGGAGCTCGCCGCGCCCGAACGGCTTGGTCAGATAGTCGTCGGCGCCGATGGCCAGGGCACGGACCTTGGCCGCCTCGCCACTCTCGCCGGAGACGACGAGGATGGGCGTCGGCCCGGCGGCCCGGATGCGACCGGCGACGCTGAAGCCATCCGGCCCGGGCATGGCCAGGTCGAGGAGCACGATGTCCGGCTGTTCCTCGTCGAAGCGGCGGATGGCGGTCAAGCCGTCGTATGCGGTCACGACCTGGTGGCCCTCGACCCCGACGAGCGCCGTGATGGCGCCGACCATGGCCGGATCGTCATCGATGACCAGGATGCGCAGGCTGCGCTCGGGCTTCAGGCCGGCCATCTAGATGGCCACCGCGGCGGGCATGGCGACGACGAAGCGTGCCCCGCCCGAGCGTCCCGGCTCGCACCACAGGCGTGCGCCCATCGACTGGCACAGTCGGCGGGCGGCATAGAGCCCGATGCCCGAGCCGCGCGCCGTGCGGGTCTCCCGGCGGGCGTATGGCTCGAAGATCCGTTCGCGCCAATCGTCGGGTACACCGGGGCCGTCGTCTTCGACCGCCAGTCGCACGACGCCTTCGTGAAGGCTGGTCTCGATGCTGATGGTCGAGCCCGGCGGGGCGTACTTGACCGCGTTCTCGACGAGATGCTCGACGACCTGGCGGAGGCGACCTTCGTCGGCATAGACGTGACGGCGGGCGTCGGCCTGGGTGGCGACGACGTGGTGGCGCAGCAGTGGAGCGAGCTCGAGCAGCACGTCGGCCACGATCGACTGCACGTCGATCGGCCGGTTGTCGGGCGGCGGCTCGGCACGGCCCTCCGGCCTGACGGAGGCGATGATCGAGTCGACGAGGCGGTCGATGCGCTCGATCTGCGCCACGGCAGCATCGTGCCAGGCGGCCCGGGCGGCACGCCGGCCGGGGTCCCGCGACCCGCGCCCTTCGAGCTCGGGCTCCTCCGCCAGCAGGTCGGCGTAGGCCCGCACGACGGCCAGGGGCGTGCGCAGCTCATGGGTCACCAGCGCGATGAGCTCGACGCGGCCCTGGTCGAGGGCGCGAAGCTGGTCGACGCGATCCTCGGCCTCGCGCTGCAGCCGGACACGCTCGACGATGCCCGCCAGGAGGTCCGCGATGGCACGCAGCTGGTCGGCGTCCTGGGGCGTGAAGTCGCGCGCTTGCTCGGTCTGGACGTTGAGCACGCCGACGACGGTGTCGTGCCAGATGAGCGGCACCGAGAGCATCGACGCGATGAATCGGCGCTGGTCGATGCCGCGAACCCACAGGAAATGGGGATCGGCCGGCACGTCGAGGATGATCCGCGGCTCGCGGCTGGCTGCGACACGGCCGGTCACGCCCTCGCCGAACGGCACCTTCGCCCGGCCGATCTGGAAGCGATCGAGGCCGTTCGTGGCGGCGAGCGTCAATCCTTCACCATCGCGGTCGAGCAGATAGAGCGAGCTGACGTCGGCCTCGAGGGCATCGCGGGTGCCGTCCACGACCGTTTCCAGCAGCTCATCCCAGGTCCCGGCCGTCGTCGCCAGCCGGATGATGCGGTACAGGAACTGGAGCTGGCCAAGCTGCGCTGCGGGCGCGTCGAGTCCCGTCACCGGCGGCAGGTGATCCCGATCGAGCGTCGCCACGCGGTCCACGATACAGAGCCTACGAGAAGGCCTGGCGCCCGAAGGTTGCGGCCACGGATCGCCGCGGTTGCGAAGCAGCGCGGTCGCGCCGCACCATGCCACGTATGACCGCAGCGCGCCAGCCCGGTCCGAGAGCCAGGTCAGCGGGGCCGACGAACGCTCGGGCCTCGAATCCGGCTGTTCGTGCCGAACCACGCGCCATCGGCACGGCCACGGCGCGCGATCCGCTGGCACGCGAGATCAAGCTCCTCGGAGCACTCCTCGGTCAGGTCATCGTGGAACAGGAAGGCGCCCACCTGCTCGCGCAGGTCGAGGCCATCCGCCGTCGCACCATCGCCTTGCGGGCGCCGACCGACGACGTAACGCGGCGTCGCCTGCGGGTCGAGCTGGCTGGCGTCTTCGACGAGCTGACGGTCGACGATGCCGAGGCGGTCATCCGCGCCTTCGCCCTCTACTTCCAGCTCGTCAACGTGGCCGAGGAGCGCGCCCGAGTGCGCGGCATCCGGGCCCGCCGCCGATCGGCTCGCGGCGCGGTCACGCGGGGCTCGATCGGTGAGGCGATCCTGCGCCTCGATGCCGACGGTGCCGACCCGGCCGGCATCCTTGCCGCCCTTTCCGTGCAGCCCGTGCTCACGGCCCATCCCACCGAGGCGCGCCGGCGGACCACGCTCATCGCGCTGCGGCGCATCGAGCGGCTCATGGAGCGCCTTCACGACCACCACCTGACGCCGGAAGAGGACCGCGACGTCCGTCGGCGACTGCGCGAGGAGATCACACTCCTCTGGCGCACCGCGGACCTGCGCAGCGAGGCGCCCTCGCCGCTCGACGAGGTGCGCAGCGCCCTGGCGGTCTTCGACGCGACGCTGTTCAGCGCCGTGCCGCGTCTCTACCGCTCGGTCGACGCCGCACTCGACCTGCTGCGGCCGGCGGCCGACGATCGGGCGGCCGGCGACAGCGACCGGACGGGCACGCGGGCGCCGTTCGTGCCGGCCTTCCTCCGGCTGGGCACCTGGATCGGTGGCGATCGCGATGGCAACCCCAACGTCACGGCCGTGGTCACGGGCCAGGCTGTGCGCATCGCCAGCGATCACGTGCTCCGCGGCTACGAGGCCGTCTGCGCCAGGCTCATGCAGACCGTCGCCGCGGCGGTCCCCGCAGATCGGCTCGACGAGCGGCTGGTCGCCCGGCTGATGAGCGACGAGGAGGTCATCCCGGAGACCATGCGCATGCTCGGGCGACGATTCCCGGACGAGCCCTTCCGGCAGCGCCTGGGCGCGATGGCCGAGCGGCTGCGGCGCACCCGGGGCGCGCTGACCGAGGCACGCGTGCCCTTGGGCGGTCGCTACCAGGCCCCGGCGGAGGTGCTCGCCGAGCTCGACGAGCTGTCCGACGCGCTCGTTCGGGCTGGTCTCGACCGGGTCGCCTGGGGCGAGCTCACCGACCTGCGCTGGCAGCTCGAGACATTCGGCTTCCACCTCGCATCGCTCGAGGTCCGCCAGCACGCGGATGTCCACATCGAGGCGCTGGCGATGCTGCGCTCGAGCGGCGACGCGGGCACGTCGCTGGCGTCGGCACCGGGGGTCACGCTGGGTGAGGTGCTCGCGACACTGCGGGCCATGGCCGCCATCCAGGAACGCTTCGGAGACGACGCCTGCCGTCGCTACGTCATCAGCTTCACGCGTCGGGCGGCCGACGCGCTCGACGTCCTCGAGCTCGCTCGCCGCGCCGGTGACGAGCGGCTGGCTGCGGCCGACACGGCCGGCTTCCCGGCCGTCAGCCCGCGCCTCGACGTGGTCCCGTTGCTGGAGTCGGCAGACGCGCTGACCGGCGCCGGCGAGCTGCTCGACGAGCTGCTCGCGAACCGCGACTATCGCCACCACCTCGCGACGCGCGGCGACCGCCAGGAGGTCATGCTCGGGTACTCGGACTCGAACAAGGAATCCGGTTTCCTGGCCGCGGCCTGGCTGCTCCACCGCGCGCAGGAGGCCCTCGTTCATGTGGCGCGGAGGCATGACGTCGAGCTGACGCTCTTCCACGGACGCGGTGGTGCGATCGGCCGCGGCGGCGGATCCGCGCGCCGCGCGATCATGGCCCAAGCGGCCGGCTCCATCGCCGGACGGCTCAAGCTGACCGAGCAGGGCGAGGTCATCGCCGCACGCTATGGCGACCCGATCATCGCCTTGCGCGAACTGGAGCAGCTCACCGCGGCGACGCTGACCGCCTCGTCACCCGGACACGAGCGAGCCACCGCCCAGGCAGCCACCGCCGGCGCGGCGGTCATGGACGAGCTTGCGGAGGCGGCAGAGGCGGCCTATCGGGCGCTTGTCTGGGACGACCCGGAGTTCCCGGTCTTCTTTCGTTCGGCGACACCGATCACCGAGCTCTCGGCGCTTCGTCTGGGGTCACGACCGGCGGCGCGGGGCCATCGGACGAGCCAGGACGAGACGCCGACGACGGCCTGGATGGCGTCGCTGCGCGCCATCCCGTGGGTCTTCGCATGGTCGCAGACGCGTCTCGCGCTGCCCGGCTGGTATGGGCTGGGGTCGGCCATCGAGGCCTTCCGCCGGGCGCATGGTCGGTCGGGCATGACCACGCTGCGGCGCCTCTATCGACAGTGGCCGTTCTTCGAGACGGTGCTCGACAACGCCGAGCTCGTGCTCGCACGGAGCGACCTGGCCGTGGCCGCCGATCACGCCCGCCTGGCTGAGGGACCGGCGACGGAGCGCATCTGGGCAAGCATCGAGCGCGAGCACCGGCTGACCGTCGACCTCCTGCTTCGGGTGACCGGCCGCGAGCGACTGCTTGATGGCCTCGATGACCTGCAGCGCTCGATCGCCCTGCGGGCGCCGTATGCCGACTCACTCTCGGAGCTGCAGGTGCGGGTGTTGCGAAGGCTGCGCCACACCGAACCCGGCGACCCGGAGCGCGACCGACTGCTCCGGCTCGTTCACCTCACGGTCAACGGCGTGGCCGCCGCCCTCCAGGGCACCGGCTGAGGTTGGGGCTCAGGCCTCCGTCAGCGCCCGCGCGAAGATGTCGAGCGCCTCGTCGATCTCGTCCGCCGTGACGTCGATGGGCGCGATCCAGCGGATGACGTCGTGGTCGACGCCGCACGTCAGGAGCAACAGGCCGAGGTCGGCGCAGCGCTGGATGACCCGCTCGGCGCGATCACCGTCGGGCGCGCGCGTCTGACGGTCGGCGACGACGACGCTGCCGACCATCAGGCCCGGACCGCGGACATCGCCGATGTCGGGCTGCTCGGCCATGAGCGCCCGCAGGCCGGTCGAGAGCTGGTCGCCGCGGACCGCCGCGTTGGCGACGAGGTCCTCGGCGGCGATGGTCTCGAGGACGGCGATGCCGGCCGCACAGGCGACGGGGTTGCCCCCGAATGTCGTCCCGTGGGCACCCTTGCCCCAACGCTCCTGAAGCTCGCGCCGTGTGACCACGGCCGATAGCGGCAAGCCATTGGCCGTGGCCTTCGCGAGCGTCACCACGTCGGGCACGATGCCGGCGTGCTCGTAGCCCCACATCAGGCCCGTGCGCGCATAGCCGGACTGGACCTCGTCCGCGATGAGCAGGATGCCGTGCCGGTCGGCCAGCCGACGGAGCCCCTGCAGGAACGCCGCCGGCGCCGGTCGGTAGCCACCTTCGCCCTGGATGGGCTCGATGAGGATGGCCGCCACGTCATCGGCCGCGATCTCGTCGGCGAGGGTCGCCTCGAGGGCGGCCAGGCAGGTCGCCGTCGCCGCCTCGGCGTCACCTGCGAAGTCGCGGTAGACATCGGGGAACTCCGCCAGGTGGACGCCCGGCAAGAGCGGTTCGTATCCGCGCCGATAGTTCGGATTCGAGCTGGTCACGCTCGTGGCGCCGAACGTCCTCCCGTGGAAGCCACCGCGAAACGCGACGATGCCAGGCCGGCCCGAGACGCGGCGCGCCAGCTTGAGAGCGGCCTCGATCGCCTCCGAGCCGGAGTTGAGGAAGAAGACCGTGTCGAGCGGCGCGGGCATGGTGGCGGCGATAAGGCCGGCCAGCCGATCGACGGGCTCGGTGTAGCCGATGGCGCCGATGGGGCCGATGAGGCGGTCGACCTGAGCATGGATGGCGGCCGTCACGGCCGGATGGTGATGCCCGAGCGAGGTCACGGCGATGCCGTTGGCGAAGTCGAGGTAGCCCCGGCCCTCGACGTCGAAGAGCCGGTGGCCCTCGCCGTGACTCCAGGTGCGCTCGAAGTAGCGACCGAGCACCGGCGACAAGTGGTCCCGGCCCGTCGTCGCAGTCATGGCGGCGGAGGGCGAAGCGGTCGTCGTCTGCATCGCGGTCAGTCTAGCCGCTCGAACGGTCGGCTCGACCGGCTCCTGGATCCCGTGCCGGCGGACGGCCAACGGGCTTCGGGCCGGTCCGGTGGCAGGGCGCGCGGCCAGCCAGGCGGACTATCATGGCTTGGCGTCGACCGCGATCCGGCCGGACACCTGAGGGAGAGCCATGAACGAGCTTCGACAGGCGTTGCTGTCTGGCGAGGAGATCATCTTCGAGACGCGCAAGCACTGGATGGCCCCGGTCCGGGACTCACTCATCGCGATCCTGCTGCTCATCGGAGCAGCCATCCTGTGGGCGCTGGCGCCTCCTGGCGGTGATGGCTTGTTCGGCACCATCGGTGGCCTCCTCGGCAACCTGATGTTCTGGATCGCCGTCGCCGCCCTCGTCGTCGCGGTGGCCTGGATCGTCTGGAACATCGGGGCCTGGCTGTCGGGCAACTACGGCGTCTCGAACCAGCGTGTCCTGTGCTACGAAGGATTGCTGCGCAAGCACAGCTCCGAGACGCTGCTCAGCTCGGTCACGGACGTCAAGCTCACGGTGCCGGCATTGGGCGGGATGCTCGGCTATGGCGACCTGACCATCCTGACCGCGTCGGGTACCGAGGGCAGCGACACGTTCAAGACCATCCGCCGAGCGGCCGAATTCCGGACCGCGCTCCAGACCGCCCAGACGGCCCCGAAGACGGCCGCGTCCACCGAGGCGTCGCCGGACCCGGCGGCTGCGCCCGCTGCCGGTGATCCGGACCCGTCCGCAGTCCCACCGGCGGCGCCAGCGGCAGCCACGCCGTCGCCGACTGACGCGACCGCGGCCAGCCTCGAGAAGCTGGCCGACCTGCACGCCCGTGGCGTCATCACGGACGCGGAGTTCGAGGCCAAGAAGGCCGAGCTCCTCGGCCGCATCTAGCGGGCGTTCGCCCGCACATCCTTGAGGAGGGAGAACCAATGATCCTGGTCTTCGCCACCGCCATCTCGACCTGGCTGCTGATGATCGTCATGGTCAACTTCTTCCCGGACAGCGGCTTCCTGATCGATGGAACCGTGGCCGTCATCGGTGGTGTCATCGTCGGTTTCATCGCGTCCTGGATCATCCGCCGGCAGCGTCGCAAGGAGCGCCGGGAGGAGCGGGGGTAGGCTGCCGACCGCCTCCGTGATCGACCTCGAGCTGTCGCCGGAGAACCGGCTCGTCCAGGACGCCGCGCAAGCCTTCGCCGAGGCCGAGATCCTGCCCCATATCCGCGCCTGGGACGCGGATCACCACGTCGACCTGCCGACCTTCCGGAAGATGGGCGAGCTGGGCTTCCTCGGGGCACCCATCCCCGAACGCTACGGCGGCGGCGGCATGGACTATGTCAGCCTGGGCCTGCTGTGCGAGGAGCTCGAGCGCGCTGATACCGCATTCCGCGTGATCATGAGCGTCCATGTCGGCCTCAACTCGCTGACGCTCCTCCAGTGGGGCACCGAGGACCAGAAGCAGCGCTTCCTGGTGCCCCAGGCGAGGGGCGACAAGCTGGCCACGTTCGGCCTCACCGAGTCCGGTGTGGGCACCGACGCGGCGGCCCTCCAGACCACCGCCCGGCGTGACGGCGAGAGCTATGTCATCAACGGCTCGAAGCTCTGGATCAGTCTCGGTGACGTGGCTGACCACGTGCTCGTGTTCGCGACCGTCGATCGCAGCCGCGCCCACCGAGGCATCACCGCGTTCATCGTCGAGCGCGGCATGGACGGCTTCTCGAGCAGCTCGATCGAGGGCAAGCTGGGCATCCACGCCGGCAACACGGGGCAGCTCTTCTTCGACGACGTGCGCGTGCCGGTCGCCAATCGCATCGGCGAGGAAGGCGAGGGCTTCACGATCGCGATGAGCGCCATCGACCAGGGCCGCTTCACCGTCGCGACCGGCGCCGTCGGGCTGGCGCAGGCCTGCCTCGACGCCTCTGTCAAGTACTCCCACGAGCGGCAGACCTTCGGTCAGGAGATCGGCCAGCACCAGCTCGTCAAGCAGATGCTGGCACGCATGTCCCAGGGCATCGAGGCTGGGCGACTCCTGTGCTGGCAGGCGGCGTGGCTCAAGAACCGCGGTCGACGCAACACCCGTGAGACGAGCCTGGCCAAGTGGTTCTGCACCGACCACGCGGTCCAGAGCGCGCTCGATGCGGTCCAGGTCCACGGCGCCTACGGCTACTCGAACGAATATCCTGTCGAACGCTACCTGCGCAACAGCAAGGCTGCCGTCATCTACGAGGGCACCAGCCAGCTGCACACGCTCATCCAGGCCGACTATCTGCTTGGCTACCGCGAGGACCGCCCGCTCCGATGTCCCCCGCTCCCGGCGCAGGGCTTCGAGGAGGCGTGAGCTTCGTTCCGGACGCGCCCGCGCCGAGCGGCTGGTCGACCGCGGAGCTGGCCGCTCTCGGCCGGATGTTGCGCGGTTTCGTCGACGGCGACCCTGACCGGATGGCACGCCTTGGCGCCGCGGCCCTCGAGGAGCTCGCGGAGCCGTTCGATCTCTGGCAGCTGAAGCTGGCACTGCGGGTGGTCGATGTCCCGGTTGCGAACGTGCTGCTTGGCGCTGGGGCGGTCCGCTTTCGCGAGCTCGACGAGGCAGCCAGCGATCACTACCTCCTTGGCTGGGGGACGAGTCGCATCCCGCTCCGTCGGACGACGTTCCAGGCCCTCAAGCGCCTGGCGCTCTTCCTCGCCTACGCCGACCCTGGCCCCGGCCCGTCGCCGAACCCGCTCTGGTCGACGATGGGCTACGCGCCGACCTGGGCGCCTCCGACGCCCGAGCCTTCGCCTGTCCGACCGCTGGCGGTCGAGCGCTCCCCGGGCCCGGGCGGACCGCTCGAGCTCGATGCCGACGTGGTCGTCGTCGGCAGCGGCGCCGGCGGCGGCCTCGTGGCGGCCCGGTTGGCTGCGGCCGGGCGGTCGGTGCTGGTGGTCGAGGCCGGCTCGGCATGGCCCGAGGCGATCATGCCGACCGACGAGCTGACCGGCTTCAAGCACATGTTCCTGGACCGCGGCCTGACCGGCACATCGGATCTGTCCGTGGCCATCGTCGCGGGCGCCACGCTGGGCGGAGGCATGACCGTCAACTGGACGACCTCGATCGATCCGCCCGCCGCTGTGCGAGCGATGTGGGCGGGCGACCACGGGCTCGAGGGCTTCGATGGCACCGAGGCGGATGACGATCTGGCTCGCCTGCGGGCGGAGCTGGCCATCGCGCCGGCGACGGTCCTGGCAACCAAGGATCGCCTGCTCATCGAAGGCTGTCATGCACTCGGCTACGAGGCCGCCCCCAACGAGCGCAACACCACCGGTTGCGACGCGTGTGGCGGCTGCACGTTCGGCTGCCGTGCTGGCAACAAGCGAGCCGGCCGCCGCGGTCACCTGGGCCAGGCGGCTGAGCACGGCGCACGCTTCCTGGTCGCTGCCCCGGTCGATCGGCTCATGATCGAGGGTGGCTGTGCCGCTGGGGTCGAGGGCCGACTGCTGGACGTCGATGTCGAGGGGATGCCGAGCGGCGTCGAGCGCCCGTACCGCGTCCACGCCGACCAGGTCGTCATCGCCGCGGGGGCGCTGCGGACCCCCCTCGTCCTGCTGCGTAGCTTGGCTGCACACCGCTGGACCGGGCACGGCCTGCGCCTGCATCCGGTGCCTGCCCTGGCGGGCGTGATGCCGGAGCGGGTCGACATGTGGGCCGGCCCCCTGCAGAGCGCGCGGTCCCTTGAATTCCTGGCCGGCGGTCCTCCGGCTTCTGACTATCCAGGCCCCGCCCACGGCCCCTTCGTCGTCGAGTCCGCGCCACCCCACCCTGGCCTCGCCGGCTCGGCCTTCCCATGGACCGGCCGCCTGGACAGCGCTCGTTTCATGGCTGGCCTGGGCCACGTGGCGCCGCTCATCTCACTGGTCGCCGACCGCGGCTCGGGCCGGGTCAGTCTGTCACGCACCGGCCGAGCAAGGATCGACTACCGCCTCTCGCCTGCTGATGCGAACACAGCCCATCGTGCGCTCGTCGAGATGGCCCGTATCGCGCGCGCGGCCGGGGCGACATCGATCGTCGCCGTGGGCACCCCGGCGGCCTGGTTCGGTCGTCATGGCCGAACCGGCGAGCATGCCTTCCTTGCCTATCTCGAGCACCTCGCCGAGCGCAGCTTTGCGCCGAACCGCACCGGTCTCTTCTCGGCCCACCAGATGGGCACCGCGAGGGCTGGCAGTGATGCCGTGACCAGCGTCTGCGATCCGTGGGGTCGCGTCCGCGCCGATGCCCGCGGCGCCATCGTCCCCGGGCTCTACGTCAGCGACAGCTCGCTCTTTCCGACGGCCATCGCCGTCAACCCGCAGCTGACCATCATGGCGCTCGCCGAACGCGTCGCGCGAACGGTGATCGCCGAGAGCTGATCGCGGCTGCGCTCAGCTGAGCGTCGGAGCGACGAATCCAGGGACCGGCTGCCCGTCGGGCCCGACCGCGGTGGCCGTGGCAAGCGCGACCGCGTCCTCGAGCGACAGGGCGGCGCCCTCCGCCTCGAGCGCCGCCCGCCGCTCGGCGTCGATGTCACTGAACGTCCGTCCGCCTCCGCGAAGCTGGAGGTTCGACCAGGCCGCCAGGCCTGTCGAGGTCTCCTCCTGGAATCGACGCGCTGCACCGACGAGGCGGATCGCCCGCTCGTGGTCGCCAGTGAAGTAGGCGTAGTCTGCCCAGTCGTCGAGGACGAGGACAAGGCCCGTCGTCTCGCCCGCCCGGACCATCGACTCGGTGCCCTCGGTCAGGTAGACGTGCGCGGCGGCGTAGTGCCCGAGCATCGTCTCTGCCCCGCCGAGCATGTGGAGCGACCAGTTGACCATGAAGTCGTTGCCCGTCTTGCGGGCCAGCGCGAGCGCTTCGCCGTACGACTCGGCAGATGCCTGCCACTGACCGGCGAAGAACTGGGCATTGCCGACGCCCCAGAGCGCGTTCGTAAGTCCTGCGTCGTCACCGAGCTCGCGATAGATGGCGACAGCCTCCAGCGCGGCAGCCGTGCCGTTGGCGAAGTCGGGGTCGTTGACAAAGAAGCTGAAGGCGTAGTTGTAGAGCTCGTCGGCGATGAGCTTGCGGTCGCCGATGCCACGCGCAAGGTCGAGCGCCTGGCCGTACTCGACCTTGCAGGTCGGGAAGTCGCCTCGCCAGTAGGCCAGGCCCCCGGCCGCCTCGTGACCGCGGACGACGAGGATGGGGTCGACGCCGTCGGTCGGCAGCGCCAACGCCGCGGCTGCCTGCATCTGGCCCTCGGTCAGGAAGGCGCGGCTCTGCCAGAACCGCCACGCCGACCAGACGAGGCGCAGGGCGGTGGTCGTGTCGCCTGTCGCCTGCGCCCAAGCGAGGGCCGCACGGACGTTGTCATGGTCGTGCTCGACGACGTCCAGCCAGTGCGCCCGATCGTGGCCCGTCAGGTGCGGTGCGGCCCGCTCGACGAGTGCGCTGAACCAGGCGGCGTGTCGATCGCGGATCTCGGCCGCCTCGCCGCGCTCTTCGAGCCGTTCGAGGGCGAACTCGCGGATCGTCTCGAGCAGGCGGAAGCGGTCCTCACCATGGGTGTCGACGAGTCGCACGAGGCTCTGATCGGCCAGGTCGCCGAGGCCGGTCAGCACGTCGAGTGGCGGGCCGCCCGAGGTCGACGGCGCACAGATGCCCTCGGCGGCCTCGAGGTCGAAGCCGCCCGAGAAGACCGACGTGCGAGCGAACAGGCAGCGGTCGTGCTCCTCGAGCAACCCGAAGCTCCAGTCGATCGCCCCGCGCAGCGTCTGCTGGCGGGCGGGCAGGTCGCGCGCGCCACCACCACCGAGCAATGCCAGGCGGCTCTCGAGTCGGGGAAGCATCGCCTGGGGGCTGAGCAGCTTGACTCGGGCCGCAGCCAGCTCGATGGCCAGCGGCAGGCCGTCCAGTCGAGCGGTGATGGCGGCCACGGCGGGCGCGTTCTCGTTGGTCACCATGAAGTCGGGCCGGGCTGCCATGGCCCGAGCGATGAACAGCCGGACGGCCTCGAACTCGGTGATCGCCTCGAGCGGTGGCAGGTTGGCGGGGTCGGGCACGCCGAGCGGCGGCACGGGGTACTCCTGCTCGCCATAGACATGGAGCAACGCCCGGCTCGTGGCCACGACCCGGACGTCCGGACCGGCCCGGAGCAGGTCGGCGATGAGGCCACCGGCGCCGGTGACCTGCTCGAGGTTGTCGAGCACGAGCAGGATGCGTCGGCCGGCGACGTGCTCGGCGAGCCTCGTCTCGATGGCCGTCTCGCCTTCGCGAACGCCGAGGGCGGCGGCGATGGTCGGCGCCACCAGGGCGGGCTCCGTGATCGGCTCGAGGGGCACGAAGAACACGCCATCCGGGAAGGCTTCGATGGACTCGGCCGCGAGCTGCAGCGCGAGCCGCGTCTTGCCCGTGCCACCGGGGCCGGTCAGCGTCAACAGCCTGGTCGTCGGCAACAGTCGCCGGACCTCCTCGACTTCGCGGGCACGGCCGACGAAGCTGGTCAGCAGCACGGGCAGGTTGTTGGGCGTGCTCTCGAGCGTCCTCAGGGGCGGGAACTGGTCGGGCAGGCCGGCGATGACGAGCTGGCTGATGCGCTCCGAACGCGAGAGGTCCTTGAGCCGATGCTCACCCAGGTCGCGCAGGCTCACACCGTCGGGCAGGCTCGCCTCGGTCAACGCTCGGGTCGTGGAAGAGAGGAGCACCTGGCCGCCGTGCCCGGAGGTCGCCACGCGTGACGCGCGGTGGACGTCCAGCCCCACGTAGTCGGCATCCGGGGCGACGACCCCTTCGCCCGTGTGGAGGCCCATGCGGACGCGCACGTCGACACCGTCCGGCCACGGTTCCGCGTGCAGGGATCGCTGCACCGTGACGGCCAGACCGACAGCCGCCGAGGCGCTCCGGAAGACGACGAAGAACGAGTCGCCCTCGGTCTTGATCTCGTGTCCCTCGGCGCCCGCCAACGCCGCCCGGACGATCACCTGGTGGCGCTCGAGGACCTCCGTCCAATCCCGCGTCCCGAGGCGCTCGACGAGGCGCGTCGAGCCCTCGATGTCGGTGAACAGGAAGGTGACGGTGCCGGTCGGGTAGCTGGTCGTGTCTGGCATGCGATCCCGGCGATGGTGCGCCGTCCCGGGTGCGACCGTCAATGCGGCGACGAATCAGCCGTTGACGGCTAACGGGCGTTCGGCCTAGCCTGCGGCCATGGAACGGAGGGCGGTCGTTCGCGGGCGCCCGCGCGCTGCCACGGGCGGCCCGGCCGCGCTGCGACCGAGGCGCGTCGTCGATGTCGACGATCCCTTCTCGGCGCTGCTCGATGCTTGGCTCGCACCGTCCACGCCGCCGGCTCGCTGGGCCGTCGTGGCGGGCGATGCCACGGCGGCCTCGGTGGCCCTTGAGGCCGCGACGGCCGACCGCGTCCCGCTTGTCATCCGGAGCGGCCATGCCGACGCTGATGCCCTGCTGGCCGACCTGAGCCCCGTCCTCGGACGGCTGCTCGACGACCTCACGACCAGCCAGCGCCGCATCGTCCGGCTCCTGCTGGCCGATGGGCTCCGTCAGGCCGATGCCGCCGACGCGCTCGGCATCAGCCGCGCCAGCGTCTCGGTCGCCTACCGGCGGGCGCGTGTGCGCGAGCTCGGCCTCCTGCTTCGTGCCATCCGGGCGGCGTGGGCGGCCGGACAG
>DATBSD010000111.1:0-12453 GCA_036559965.1 Candidatus Limnocylindrales bacterium | reverse complement strand
GGCGTGGAACGTCTGGAGGAACTGGTCGGGCAGGATCTCGCGCGATCCGAGCAGCTCGGCATCGAGGAGTCGCATCCCGATGCCGGCGCTCCGCCCGTGCCCGGCGGCGGTCAGTCGGCGCTGCCGCCGTCGTCGGCGGATCCGGCCTCGTCCTCGTCGGCCAGCTCCGGCGCCACGCCGGGGAAGGCCTCGGCGATGGCCTCGGCCAGGTCGCCGAAGACGTCGGTCGGGTCGTAGAACTGGACGATGTCCTCGGGCTCGTCGAGCGGACGCCAGCGACCCGGCTCATCCTCGGGCACGACCTCACCGTGGAAGCGCCCGTCTGCCTGGAGGGTCAGGCGCTCGTCCTCGTCGTCGACGATGGTCAGGCCGCCGACCATGCCGGTCAGGTCCTCGGCGGCGACCTCGAAGTCCGCGATGAGGCCGGCCTCGGTCGTCTGACTGCGCTCCTGGAAGGTGAGCGCCAGGTCGTAGAGGCGTGACGCCGCCTCGTCGGCGTCGGCCGGCGCGGCACGGCCGGCGGTGGCCGCCCAGTCGGCGGCCGCGTCGGCATACGGATCGCCGGCCCGCGCGTCAGGCGCGATCCCGGCCGACTCCATGAGGTCCTCGGCGGCGGTCGGCTCGGACGGCAGGCCGGCCGCCTCGCGTGCGGCCTCCGCGAAGGCAGCGTAGACCTCGGCCGGGTTGTAGAGCTCGACCAGCTCGGCAGCCGACTCGATGACCTCGGTCTGCGAGCGCCACTCGCCGGTCTCCTCGTCCTGCTCGCGGGTCCGGCTGCGGAACGACCCGTCGGGGGCCACGGCGAGGTAGTCGGGGTCGTCGTCGATGAGCACCAGCCCGCCGATGTCGGCGATGGTGGCCGCATTGGCGCGCATGAAGTCGTCGAGCTGGCGAGCGGCGTCGATGAGGAAGCTCGATCGCTCGATGGCCGCCTGGCTCGCGATCTCGCCCAGCAACGGGTTGGCTCGGCCGGTCATGACGGTCTCCTAGGGGTGGAACTCGAGGTCGGGGCCCATGCGCTCGCGCAGGAGCATCGAGTGATGGCGTTCGAACATCCACTCACCGGCTCGGTGGCCGATGGCGCGGATCCGCTCGTCGGCTTCGAGCTTGTCCAGCGCGCCGTAGTCGGGCAGCTCATAGAGCATGACGTTGTCGAAGTCCCAGCCGTAGGCGATGTTGTACCAGCCCAGGAATCGGATGCCGAACTTGGCCTCCTGATCGCGGACCTGACGCGGGAAGATCTCCTTCATGAAGAACTTGAAGAAGGCATCGCGCCCACGTCGGACGGAGAAGAACGTGGCCAGAACGGGCAGGGACATCGACGTCCTCGTGCGACGGGGGGACCGGTCGAACTATTGTCGCACGCTCGTCGGCGGCGGGGCATCGGGTGGCGAGACGTCTGGCGGCGTCGTCCCGTCGGACGGCGTCTCGTCCGTCGGCGCGTCCGCTGCCGCTTCGGCCAGGTCGCCGACGGTCGGCCGGGCACCGGCCCGCAAGGGACGCCGGCGCGACCGCCGGTCGGCCGACACGAGGCGGAGCAGGAAGATGACGGTCTGGCCGACGAACAGCAGCAGCAGCAGGGTGACGATGAGCATCGCCGTCGTCAGCCAGGCCGGCCAGCTGTTGATGACACCGTAGGGCGTCAGGAAGAAGAGGATGACGAAGGCCACGGCCTGGATCCAGAAGCAGCCCAGGCCAGGCCCCCGCGCTGGGTCGAGCGGTGCGCCCTTGTAGTCGGGGCGCTTGGGTTCGCTGCTCGTCACGCCGCCTCGCGCCACGCCCAGCGTCCGTCGGCGACGGTCACCAGGACGCGTGCCGGCAGATCGCGACCACGGAGCGGTGTGTTCTTGCCCAGCGACCGCAGCTCGGAGGCCTCGACTCGCCAGGCCCGCGATCGATCGATCACGACGAGGTTCGCACGGGCGCCGACGTCGAGCCACGACGGCGCTGCGGGCGCCGCGGGGTCGAGGACGAGCGCCGGTCCGATGGTCAGGGCGCGGACGACGGTCGCGAGGTCGAGCACGCCGGCGTCGACGGCCGCGAGCAGCTGGCCGATGGCGGTCTCGAGCCCGGAGATGCCGTTGGCGGCATCGCCGAACTCGACCGCTTTGGCGACCTCGGTGTGCGGCGCGTGATCGGTCGCGATGGCATCGATGGTCCCGTCGCGCAGGCCCGCCGCCAGGGCTGCGGCGTCGGCCGGCTCGCGCAGCGGCGGGTTGACCCGCGTGTCGGTGTCGAATGGCGCGGCGTCGGTCGGGCCACCGGCCCACGGGTCGGCGAGCGCCTGCCACGCCCAACGCCGATCACCGGCCACCCAGCCGTCGTGGAGCACGAGGTGGTGTGGCGTGACGTCGCATGTCACGGCCAGCCCGCGGGCCTTGGCGACACGGACGACGTCGAGCGCCGCGGCCGTCGAGAGGTGGGTCAGATGCAGCCGCGGTGCCGCGCCGGCCGGCGCTGCCCGGCTGACGTCTTCGAGGATGGCGATCGCCCGCGCGGCAGCCGCTGCCTCGGCGACGGCCGGCCAGCCGCGCAGCCCGAGGATCGTGGCCACCACGCCATCATGCATCTCGGCGCCGTCCGTCAGGGTGCGGTCCTCGGCGTGCTCGATGACCGGCCGTCCGAGCGCGCCCGCGTAGGTCAGGGCGTGGCGCATGAGCGCCGCGTCGGCGACGGGCGCCCCGTCGTCGGAGAAAGCGACGGCCCCGGCGTCAGCCAGCTCGCCCATCGGAGCGAGTGCGGCACCGGCCCGACCGAGCGTCGTCGTGCCCACGACCTCGACACGGATGGGCAGACCGGTCGCGGTGGCCAGCTCGCGGAGCTGCCCGACGGCGGCCGCCGAGTCGATGGGCGGCCGGGTATTGGGCATCAGGCAGATGCGGGTGAAGCCGCCGTGCGCGGCGGCCGACATCGCGGTCGCGACCGTCTCGGCATCCTCGTCGCCGGGCTGCCGGGCGTGAACGTGCAGATCGGTCAGCCCAGGCATGACGAGCTGGTCAGCGGGCTTGCCGCCCGCAGACGACCACTCGAACGCGGCCACCCGGCCGTCCTCGATGCGCAGACGTGCGTTCCCCTCGCGTCCGGAGGTCGGGTCGACGAGCCACACGTCGTCCAGGTCGAGGCGCTCGACGACCTCGCCGATCGGCGTCGCCACAGGTGCGGTGGCGGCCTCAGCCACCGCTCGCCTCGCGCGTGCGGCCGCCGGCCAGGAGGTAGAGCACGGCCATGCGCACCGCCACGCCGTTGGCGACCTGTTCCGTGATGACCGAGCGTCCGCCGGCGGCCACGTCGGGCGCGATCTCGACGCCCTCGTTCATGGGCCCGGGATGGAGGACCAGCGCGTCGGGCGCGGCCGCCGCCAGGCGCGCCGCGGTGATCTGGTAGCGCGCGGCGTACTCCCGCAGTGACGGCAGCAGGCCGCCGGTCATCCGTTCCTGCTGGAGACGAAGGGCCATCACGGCATCGGCGCCGTCACAAGCCTCGGTGATGGATGTCGTGACGGTCAGGCGGCGATCCGACGCGAGCGCCGCCGCGAGCGGCTCGAAGCCGCGCAGGAGCGTGGCCGGCCCGCAGACCCAGACGTCGGCGCCGGCCGTCGTCAGGCTCCAGATGTTCGAGCGCGCGACGCGTGAGTGGAGGATGTCGCCGACGATGACGATCTTGCGTCCCTGAAGGTCCCCGCCGGGCAGATGGTCGCGGAGCGTGTAGAGGTCGAGCAGGGCCTGCGTCGGGTGGGCGTGCCAGCCGTCGCCGGCGTTGACCACATGGCCGCCGAAGACGCTCGCGGCGAGGTCTGGCGCGCCGCTCCGGCCATGGCGGATGACGAGGATGGCAGCGCCGAGGGCCTCGATCGTGCGCACCGTGTCGATAAGCGACTCGCCCTTGGCGACCGACGAAGACGCGGCCGCGATGTTGACGACATCGGCAGACAAGTTCTTTGCGGCGACCTCGAAGGAGACCCTCGTGCGCGTCGAGGCCTCGTAGAAGAGGATGGTCATCGACGACCCGCGCAGCGCCGGCACCTTGGGGATGGGCCGCGCGAGCACGCCCCGCATCTCGTCGGCGGTGCGCATCACCAGGTCCAGGTCGCGGGCATCGAGGCCGGCCACGTCGAGCAGGTGGCGATGCCGCCAGCCGACGTCCGGACGATCGATGGCGGTGGCGAGGCCCGGCGCATCGGCCGATGCCGGCGACACACCGGTCTCCGGCACGGCGCTCGCATCGCTCGGGGACTCGAGATCGGGAGGCGGCTGGGCCTTCGTCCGCAGGCTCATGCGTTGACCAGGCCGCCGACCCGCTCGATGGCCACGTCGTCCTCGCCGTCGACCTCCTCGAGGTGCACCCGGATGACCTCCTCGATGGCGGTCGGGACGTTCTTGCCGACGTGGTCGGCGCGGATGGGCAGCTCACGATGGCCGCGATCGACGAGCACCGCCAGCCGGATGGCACGCGGCCGCCCGAAGTCCATGAGCGCGTCCATGGCGGCCCGGATCGTGCGACCGGTGTAGAGCACGTCGTCGACGATGACGAGCGTCAGGCCATTGAGGTCGAACGGCAACGCCGTGCCCTTGACGATCGGCTGATGCGCCACGAGCGAGAGGTCGTCCCGGTAGAACGTGATGTCCAGCGCGCCGACCGGGACATCGACGCCCTCGTGCTCGCAGATGGCCGCCGCCATCCGATCGGCCAGCGGGACGCCGCGGCGCTGGATGCCGACGAGCGCCAGGTCGGTCGTCCCACCGTGCTTCTCGACGACCTCGTGGCTGATGCGCACGAGCGCCCGCCGGATCTCGTCGGCGGTCATGATCTGACGCGCGATCACGGGGCCTCCTGCCTCTCGCCGGGCTCACGGGGCCGGCCGATGAGGTCGCCGCTGAGGATAGCAGCGCGGGCGCTCAGTAGGCCGGGATGGCCTCCAGCGATTCGAGCCGGCGGAGCTTCACGGCGCCCTCGCCGCCGTCGCCCCAGACCGAGAGCCAGAGCTCGCCTTCGCCATCATCGAGCGGCGCGACCCAGGCGATGCGCTCCAGGCCGAGGCCGAACGAGCGGCCGGCGCGCACACGATCGACGAGGATGTCGCCGCTCGGTGCTGCGGCAGTGGGTGCGGACCGAACGATCAACGAGCCACGGCCGACCGAGCCCGGCTCGCCCGTCCAGACCGCGAACGCTCGGCCATCGCTCGACCAGCGCACGACCCAGTCCTTGGTTCGACCGCTGACCGCACGTTGCCGATCGAGCACGAATGGCGCGTCGGGCGCCGCCGGCTCGACGCTCGGATCCTCGGCCGTGGGTTCGGTCGACGTGGCGGGCGCTGTCGTCGCCTCCTCGGACGGCTCGTCCGATGCGCCCTCGTCGGGCGCGACCGTCGGCCCGTCCTCGGCCACTGCGTCGCTCGCGGCCGCGTCGTCAGCGGAGGGTGATGCCGGCGCCTCGGTCGCATCGTCCGCCTCGTCGGCAGGCGTCGCGGCCGGGTCGGTCGGTCCGGCGTCCGGCTCGTCGGCAGCCGGTGAGGCCGCCGTCGCGGGCCCATCCTCGGTCCGCGTCGATCGCTTCGAGCGCCAGGGATCGAGGCTTCGCCAGTCGGCCACGTAGAGGCGGCCGTCTTCGGGTTCGACCTGGCCGGCGCGACCGACGAGCCGCCCGTGCCAGAAGACGACGAAGCGACCGGTCGGGTCGACGCTCGGCAGCCAGCCGGTGTCGAGGTCCACCGAACGAGCCTCGCCGGTCGTCGCATCGACGACCTGGGTCTCGGCGGTGATCTTGCCGTCATCGGCCGAGGCGTCGGCACGGCTGATGACGACCCGGTCGCCGGACCACGATGCGAAGAGCGAGGCGTGGTCGTCGGTGATGGCGTGCGCCTGGTCGTCGCCCGGCCGCCAGAGGTAGACGTCCGAGCCGAGCGATCGGTCGGCCGGGGCGGCACTGAAGGCGAGCGTCGTCCCGTCGGGCGACCAGGCCGCCGCAGCGCCCGTTGCGATGACGCCGCTCAGGATCGGCTGATGCGTCGCGACGGCGACGGTCGGGCTGGGCGGGGGCGTGATCTGGGCATCGGGCGACGGCTCGTCCGAGCCCGCCGGCGAGACGCTCGGCAGGACGTCCGGGCCGTCGGTCGGCTCCTCCGTCGGCGTGTCGGTCGGCTCGAGCGGCGGATCCCGCGTCGCGCCTGGATCGTCGGTCGCGCCCTTGACTCCTGTCGCCGCCGGGTCGGCCGGGGTCGGATCCGGCTGCGGCTCGGCGGTCGGGTCGGTGTCCGGGAGCGTGACGATGGCGAAGACCTCGGCACCCAGATCATCGCGACCGCTGATGAGCAGCTGTCCGGTCTGGTTCATCGTCATCTGCCGGGCCGAGACACCCGCCAGACGCACGACGGCCTCGCCGTCGGGACCATCGGCGCAGTCGAGCCGCCGTGGCGGGCAGACCTCGCTGACGTCGGCGTGGTAGAGCGTCAGCTCACCGTCGGCGTAGCCCACGAAGTTGACCGACTGGGCGGCGATGGCGAACGGCGTCGCCGTGGCCAGGCCGGGTGGCGCCACGGGCACCAGCTCGCCGCCGGCGATGGCGAGCACGAGCGACGCGGCGATGAAGGAGCCGATGGCGACCCGCAGCTGTCCGCGCCCCCGACGCCCGCCGAAGGTCGCCCCAAGCACGTCGGCCCGATCGTCCGCGACCTCACGGTCGAGGGCCGCGCTCGTGCGCGCCCACAGGTCGCGCGGCGGCTCGGCGGGTCGGATGGCACGCATCCGCTCGCGGTCGACCTCGTACTCATGCGCCACCGCCCGGCAGGACGGGCATGCCGCCAGATGATCGTCGAGCTTCGCCACGCCCGTCGCGTCGAGCTCGCCGTCCATCCGCGCAGTCAGGAGGTCGAGGAACGGCTGATGGCGATCGGCACTCACGACTCGTCCTCGCCGTGCTCGCTCGGCCGTTCTGCGGCGCCGTGCGTGCCGCCGCGCGCGCGCTCGACCGCAAGGGCCTGGCGCAGCGACTCGCGTCCGCGGCTCAGCAGGGCACGCGCCGCGACGTGGGAGACACCCAGGGCGCTCGCCAGCTCGAGGCCGGTCAGCTCGTGGATCTCGGCCAGGATGAGGGCGTTGCGCTGACGTTCGGGGATGGCGTCGAGGGCGCGCTCCATCTCGGCCGAGAAGCGGCCCTGCATGGCCGTGTCTTCCGCCGATCGATCGGCGCCGCGCGACTCGCCCGTCCAGGGGATGAAGCGCACGATGCGCCGTCGGCGGAGCTCGTCGAGCGCGGTCCGGCTGGCGATCTGGTAGAGCCAGGCACGCGCGCGGCTGGCGTCCTCGAGCGACTCGTACGCGCGATAGGCCTTGACGAAGGTGTCCTGGGTGAGGTCGGCGGCCAGCTCGTCATCGCGCAGCATGCGCGCCAGGTAGGCGTAGATCTCGGCGTGGTGGAGCCGGAAGAGCTCCTCGACGACGGCGCGTGCGGTCGCTCGGTCGCGAGTCACGATGCGTGGCTCCCGCAGGGCGACGTGACGACTGAGCAATGATCCTCCCGCTCGACCGCCTGCGTCGGGATGCGCGGCGGTCCGAAGGCCGGTGGGCGGCACGAGGCGAGTGCCGACTTCCGGGTCCTGTGACGCTTCGGCCCGGCCGACTGTGACGTTCCGCGCTCGACCGTCACCGTCGCGGCGCGTCCCACTCGATGGCCGCCGGTCGACCACCCGCCGCCGCGAGCAGCTCCTCGACCGCCGCTTCGGGGCTGATGGGGTTGACGGGCAGGCCGGTGCCCAGCTCGAGCCCGCCGATCTCGCGCAGGCGGGGGTGGATCTCCCAGTGCCAGTGATAGGTCTCGTCGACCCGCTCGCGCAGCGGCGCCGTGTGGAGGATGAGGTTGTAGGCCGGTCCGTCGAGCGTATCGAGCAGCCGGAGGACCTTCTGGAGGGTCTCCGACGCCGATGTCAGCTGCGCGTCGGTGGCCTGGCCGAAGTCCGCCTCGTGATGCCGCGGCACGACCCAGATCTCGAACGGCGAGCGCGACGCGAAGGGCGCGAAGGCGACGCTGGCGGCATCCTCGAAGACGAGCCGGTCGCGGCCCGCGACCTCGTCGCGCACGAGGCGGCAGAACGGGCAGCTGCCCTCGCGGATGAGGTAGCGCGCCGCCCCGCCGAGCTCCTCGCCGATGCGGTGCGGGATCTGGGGCACGTCGTACGTGTCGAAGCAGAGATGGTTGGTGAAGGCGCCCGCCTGGCGACCGTGATTCTGGACGACCTGGAAGTACTCCGTGGCATCCGCTTCGCGGGCCCCGGCCAGCGCGTCCCGCGCCGCTCGGAGCATCTCGGCGGCCACGCCTGCGGGGGCGTGGGCGAACGGCCGGTGCTCCTCGGGCGGGGCCAGGATGGTGCCCCACGACCCGACATCGGCGACCAGGCCGAGGCCCTGCTGGCGGCCGCCCTGGTCACCGTCGGTCGGCGACGCGTCACGCGCTTCGCGCTCGGTACCGGCGACGGAGAACGCGTTCGGCTTCACGATCCAGCGTCGGACGCCACCGCCGGATGGCTCTGCGCAGTTGCGACACGGCCCGTTCTGGCTGTGCGGCTCGGCGCTCCGGGCGAACCGCGAGCGGTCGTAGCCGCGATCGACGACCACGGCGACCCACCAGCCCGTGATGGCATCCCGCCGCAGCTCGAACATGCCGCCGGCCATCGATCAGCCGCCCGACGTCGCCACGACCGGCCGCGCGACGTCGATAGTGGCGCCGACCCACGACGCGGCATCGAGCGCCCGCTCGAGCGCCGGCGCGAAGTGATCCGCCGCCCCGCGCACGCTGGCGGTCGACGGTCGTGCCGCGGGCCGGCCGGTCTCGAGCGCGATCGAGGTCATCGTCACGTCGGGCATGCCGCAGGGGTCGATGAGCTCGTAGTCGGCCAGATCCGTGGTCACGTTGAGGGCGATGCCGTGGTACGTCACGCCGCGCTCGACACGGACGCCGAGCGCCCCGATCTTGCGCGGCGCCGGCCCATCGGCGTCGATCCAACAGCCGGGATGGCCATCGCGGCGCCCGGCCGTGATGCCGTACGCGGCGCAGGTCTCGGCCATGGCCGTCTCGAGCGCGTGGACGAGCGGACGAAGCATCAGCCCCCGGTCGGCCAGCCGGATGATGGGATACGCGACGAGCTGGCCGGGTCCGTGATAGGTGACCTCGCCGCCGCGCTCGACGCGGATGAGCTCGATGCCCCTGGCAGCGAGCGTCTCGTCCGCAGCACGCACGTATGACGCGTCGGCCTGGCGACCCAGCGTGAGCACGGCTGGGTGCTCGAGGACGAGCAGCGTGTCAGGCGCGGAACCGGCCGCCCGCGCGGTGACGAGGGCGTGTTGGCGCGCCCAGGCCGCGCGATAGTCGATCCTGCCCAGCCACTCGACGCGGAGCTCCATCGCCGCACGATACCAGCGTCGGGGGCGTGCGCCGGCCGGCGGGCCATGGCGCGCGCCGGAACGCTAGGGCTCGGGTGTCGGCGTCGGGTCCGGCGGGGCCTCCGTCGGCGTCGGGTCGGGCGCTGCTGCGGTCGGCTTGGGTGTCGCCTTCGGTGGCTTCTTCGTGGGCTTGGGGGTCGGTCGCGGCGTCCGCGCCGGGGCGCAGCTGCCGATGCCCTTGGCCGTTGCCTTGCCGCTCTTCGAGGCGGGCGCCTTGAAGCGCGCGGGCGGCAACGTGCCGGGCTCGGTGAACAGTCGGTCGGCGAGGGTGCGGATGCCCTTGATGTCGGGCAGCTGGATGGAGCCGCGGCCGGGCAGCTCGAGCGTGCCGCGCACGAGCGGCCGGCTGATGACGTCGCGATAGGTGTCGGCGCGATCGACGTCCTGCGCCCAGGTCACGAGGTCGGGCACGAGGCGGCGTGGGACGTTCGTCTGGACGGTCCTGCTGAGCGACCGGAGGAGGCCGATGGGATCCTCGAGGAAGCCGCCGTTGACGACCTTGTCGCGGATGCCCGAGAGCACCTCCTGCTGGCGAGCCGCGCGCGAGAAGTCCGACTCACCGGCGGCCTTGCGCACGCGGGCGTAGGCCAGCGCGGCCCAGCCATCGAGGTGGTGGCGGCCGGCGGTGATGGAGAAGCCGCGATCGAAGCCGCGTTCGGTATAGGTCGGGTCGCAGAAGCCGCGCTCGACGTTGACGTTGATGCCGCCCAGCCGGTCGATCACCGACACGAAGCCGGGCAGGTTGACGATGGCGTAGTAGTCGATGCGCAGGCCGAGCAGCGTCCCGAGAGCCCCCTGGAGCACGTCGATGCCGCGACCGTTGGCGCCCTTGAACTCGCGCGGATGGTTGCGCGCGTACGCGGCCAGCGAGTTGATCTTGCCCCGGAAGGTCCTCCCGTTGGGCAGTGGCACATCGACCATGTCGCGCGGGATGGAGACCATGGACACGGTCCCGGCGACCGGGTCGAGCGAGGCGACGATCATCGTGTCGGTCAGGTACGTGCTTCGGGTCGGTGCCGAGTCGACACCCACGAGCAGCACGTTGACGCGCTGCGGGCCGTCGGTCGGAACGGGTGAGGCACCCGGTGGCAGGACGTCGGGGTCGTCCGTGAAGCCGGGTGTCCCGAAGGTCGGTGTCGCGGGGACCCATGCCCCATCGGTCGATTCGTCGCCCACGAAGACGGTGTCGGCCGTCTGGCGCGCCTGGTCGGTCACCGCGAGCGCGAATCCGGAGGGCACGACGATGAACAGGATGAGCAGGCCGATGGGCACGATGTCGCGGGCACGGAGCCGCGGGTAGGCCGGGTCGAGCACGCTCGAGGTCATGGCCAGCAGGCGCCAGACGACGAACAGGACCTGGAGGCCGAGGATGCCCCAGATGATCTCCGGCGCGACCAACCGCGCTGCCAGGACCGCCGGCCCCATGGTCACCAGCGCCAGCAGCACGCCGCCGACGAGGAGCAGGACCGGGAGCAGGAAGAGCACGGCCAGTGTCCGCCGTCCGAGGACCAGCTGGCCGAGGCCGGGGATGATCGACGAGAGGAAGGCCGGGATCCAGCGCGAGACGCGGCGCGCCGGCGGCTGACCGCCCGGCCGCTCGGCGGCGGGCAGCGAGGGAGCCGCCGTCGGAGGCGGCTTGGGTCCGCTCTGGGACGTGGATGGGGGGCTGGGGTCAGCGGTCGCGCGGGCCTTCGTCGTTCGCCCGCGGCGCGGGTTCGATGTCGTTCCCTTGGCCGGGCCCCCGCCAGGGGTGGCAGTCACGAGGCGGAAGCCTATCAGGGGGCGGCGAATCGAGCGCCAGACCGGCCCGTCCGTGTGCCGCCCTCGGGAGTCGTGGCGCGTCGCGGGCCGCGGATGGGCCGCCTCTCGAGAGTGGGGGCCGCGTCCCCGGGCCGCACATGCACGGCATGGCGCTCGGGCGCCGCCGTGTTCCTGGTGGGAACGCAACGAACCAGGATCCGGACGCGCTCGCCGAGTTCGTTCCGGATGGGAACGATTCGCGCGAGTCAGTCGCGAATCCGTCAGATCCGTTCCACACGGGAACGATCCCGGCAGGATCCGATGCGCCCTCGTCGCTTGCGTTCCCGGGAGGAACGCACGTCAGGCCGAGCCCTGAGCGCCAGCTGAGCCTGGCCCCAGCCGAGCCTTGGGCGCCAGCCGAGGCCGGCGCCGCCGCTACCCCTCTGACGTCGTGCGCCGCGGCCGCTACCCCTCCGACGTCGTCGCCGGGCTGGCCGACGGCGCCGCGTCCGACCCCCGGCCATGAGCCATGGCCGGGACCGCGGAACGTCGAGCCGGCCACGACCGAGGTGGCGTCTGCCCACGGGTGCGGATGGTCCGGACGAGACCCTAACGGCGAACGAGCAAGCGCTCCGTGCGCCGGGACGGTCTGCTACGAACGGGCTGATCGACGCGATTCGTGGGATGCGGCAACCCGCGGACCGAATCCCGCACCGACCATGGTCTTGAGCGGCCGATAGAGACAGGTTGCGGGCTGCCGTGCGGTCATTCGTCGGTCGTTGCGGTCCTCACGGGACCCCCGGGACCCGGAGACGTCATCGGCCGAGTGCGAGACGAGGCATCGCGCCGCGACGCCAGTCGCATGAACCCGACCGTCCACGCAAGCGGTCGACTCCGCGTCCGCGCCTCTGCGGGGAACACGGCTCACTCGGGCGGGGCAGCCTCGCCGCCGCGCTGACGCGTGCTGATGATGAGCACGACAGGCGCCTCGTCGCCGATGGCCATCGCATCGTGTGGGACGGTCGCGTCCCACAGCAGGTAGTCGCCCGGCCCGAGTTCGACCTCGTGCTCGCCCTGGCTCAGCCGCATGCGGCCTTTGAGCAGGATGTGATGCTCATCGCCGGGGTGGGCGTGCAGGCCGGTCGAACCGCCAGGCAGGCCGTTGACCTGGACGATGCACAGCTCGCGCGAAACGCCGCCGTCGACCTCCTCGACGAGACCACCACCGGGAGCGTCCCACGTACGTCGATCGGCGGCCCGGACGACGCGCGGCGGCGGCACG